>CABRLF010000006.1 GCA_902471685.1 uncultured Porphyromonadaceae bacterium | reverse complement strand
ATCCGCAGGCTCCGTTTCTCCGGGACCTGCGGATTTTCCATAAATAATTATTCAGTTAATCTTTCAGAATCTTACCTATTTCGGACGAATTCTCAATAACGGAAGCGATATCTATTTTGCCTTTTATGAAAACTACGGTGGTCTCGTCCGGCTCTGCAACCTGAATCAGTATTTCTTTTACTTCGCCGGCCTTTTTATCCGATTCAAGACCGTAGATATGTACTGTTTCTGTTGAGTCGCGCTGCTCTAAAAGCAACTCCATTCCTCGTGACTCGGCTATGCAGCGGGCAGCTTCATGTATCGCGTCGGTCTGGCCGGAGTCTTCACAAGTGAAAACCTCAACAGTCTTTATTTTCTTCACAAAACCGGCATCCGAAGGGACCGCCATCATTGCCAGTTTCAACGCGCCGCCGCTGACGCGGACTATGGTATTATTCGGGAATGATGCCAGCGGAGAGAGCACATCGGGCGTATCAGACACACATGCCGAAAACAGGACGGCAATAAGTGCGATAATAGGAGCGAGGATTCTCTTCATGACTTTATTTGCCGGATGTCAGTTCGGCGATATTTATAGTACCTTCGATATATACAAGCACATATTCTCCATCTTCCGAGTTCTCAATGAGAACATTATTCAGAGTGGATGTTGATGAATCGGGCACATAGCCATAGATAACCGTACGCTCGCCTTCGGAGGCATTCTCAACTATTTCCTCAAATTTACGCTGCTTGACGAGCTTCTTCACAAAATTCCTGATCTGCGACTCGCTCTCCTTATTGGAGCAGTCGATAACTTCCACCGATGTTATGTTCTTCACGCCGGCAGGGATGCCCGGAATAGCATTGGCAGAGCTGAATGCAAGACGAAGCGCCGCCGGGCCGATATATACTGATTCTACACCGGGAAGAGATGCGAGCTTTCCAAGGACGCGTTCTTTGGACGGACTGTCGGCAGCCTGAACGATCACAGTCATCATGGAGATGATAAAGAAAAATAAAATACGTTTCATATCTAATAGTGTTTATTGGTGAGTTAATTCTTAAATCTTTTATTCAGCGGATCGCTGATGACTTCTATTGCCGATTCGGCATATCTTGCGCCGTTGTCGGCTTTATCGAGAGAATGCTCGAGCATGGCGAAGAGCTGGGAGGTGATTGCCACCACTTCGGCCGAATCGACTACTTCACGGTAATTCTCAGCTGTCTCATATGTATTTCCGGCAAGAAACAGGTCTGCCGACTCTGCATCTCTGTTTCCCATAGTCAGGGCAATGCCTAATGCGATCAGCACTGCCAGCGATGCTGCCACACTTATTGCGGAACGCCAGCTGAAGGAGGGACGGCGACGTCCTGTTGTCGATGCTATGATTCTTTCTTTCAGATTATCCGGAACCTTGCATTCCTTTTCTTCAATCCGTGCCATAGCATTGAAAATCGCTGCATCGGCGCCCAGATCTTCGGGAACATTCTTGGCCTGACAAAAAAAATCCTTCAGTTCCTTGGTTTCTTCCGGAGTCGATACGCCATCGTAGTAACGTGCGAGTAGTTGTCGGATTCTATCATTTATCATGGTTACAGAATTTTGCTATACAATTCTTTAATTCTTTTGCGACCGCGGCTGAGCAGCTGACGGACATTGGCTGCCGAGAAGCCGGTAGCATCCGCGATTTCATCGTTCGACATATTGCCGAAAGCACTCATCCGGACGACATCGCGCTGGCCTTGCGGCAACGACGCTATTATCTTCTGGAGCCACTCTTCCGAGTCGGTATCGGGGAGCTCTTCCGAAGGAGTATTGCCAACCTCGTCGATAGCTTCCCATACATGACGCTTACGGAGAATATCGAGAGCAGACGAGCGTACCGCAGCGACAGCATATCCTTCGGGATTGGTAATCTGCGTCATCTCCGAACCCAGCTTCCAGATTCTCACCATCGCGTCCTGCACTGCGTCGGCGGCTTCTCCCGACTCATAGCCGAGACTCGCCGACGCCACTCTGTACATCCTTTCATATAGTGGCAGGAACTGTCGGGTAAAAATCTCTTCGTTGCTCATGTCTTTTCGATTTACACTAAGAAGACGTGTCTTTCTTTCCGTTTGTGACAAAAAGATTAAAAAAAATTTGAATCTCAGAGGCGCTTTTCGTACACCCCTGAGATTCAATGTATTCCGAATGTCGACAGGTTTACTTGAAGGCCTCTGCAGCCTCGCGTATAGCGTAGAACATACGCTCGTCGGCGGCAGTAAGCTCTTTGTGTCGGCGCGACATCATGCGGCGTGCTATCTCGAAGAACTTAGTCATCGATACATCGGAAAATCCGGCATTCGAACCGCCTTCACTGAACGACGGGATGAAATTGCGCGGGAATCCGGAGCCGTGGACGTTGACACCGACGCCGAGCACCGTGGCTGTATTGAACATCGTGTTGATTCCGGCCTTGGAGTGGTCCCCCATGATAAGACCGCAGAACTGCAGACCAGTGCGCGCGAAGCGTCCCGTGGGATAGTTCCAGAGACGTATCTGGCTATAATCATTCTTGAGATTCGAAGCCACACAACCGGCTCCGAGGTTGCACCATTCTCCGATGACAGCGTTGCCGAGGAATCCGTCATGGGCTTTGTTGGAATAACCCTGCATCACGACATTGTTCAGCTCACCGCCGACCTTGCAGAATGTGCCAAGAGTAGTGCCTGGATATATTTTCGTTCCCATATTGACCACCGCATTCCGACACAGGGCGATAGGTCCGCGAAGCATCGAGCCTTCCATTATTTCGGCGTCGCGGCCCACATAGACCGGTCCGCTCTTTGTATTGATAATGGCGCCCTCCACAGTCGTGCCTTCCTCGAGAAATATCAGAGCGGGATCTCCTACAACAGTGACCGTATCACTCAGTGGCTGCGATGGGCGGCCGGAAGTGATACGTTCGAAATCAGCCGATATTGCATCGCCGTTAAGCATGAAGATGTCCCAGAGATGTTCAACCGCTTTCACTTCGCCTCCGTACTCTACGGGAGCACAAGCCTCGGGCGCGGAGCCGGCATAGGCTATAAGACGGTCGCCGGCCAAAAGTTTCTGCCCAGGCGAAAGCGAGGATACCGCATCGGCAAGATTGCGGTCGGGAATAACATGTCCGGCCACATGGATATCCGGCTCCGTTTCCGCTGCCGGAAATCGTTCGCTCAGATAGTCGACAGCAGGACTCCAGAAGTATTCGCCGGGCAGGAACGACTGCCATTTTTCGGCTATTGTATCGATTCCGACACGAAGAGCGCCTACAGGCCGCGTATATGTGAGCGGCAGAAGCTCGGCGCGTATACATGCATCGTCGTAGACAGAGATTCTCATTTTCCGGAGATTACAGTGTCGAGGATTGCGGGAGCGATGTTGATGTTATTGTTGTAGTGGCGGAACTTCTCAGCACCTACACCCACAGCAAAAACGGGCACAGGATTTCCCGAGTGGCTTGTGGTTGTGAACGCCAGACCGGTTGCATCGTTGAAAATGCGGAATACCTCAACGGCGAAGCGGTTGAAGTTAGCATAGAGAGTCTTCTGGTCGTCGGAGTTGCGGAGCTCGAAAGTATCGTTGAACTGCTTCTCGAGCGTAGCTTCCTGGCTGTCTGAAATCTTGATATGGGTATAGAACCCGAGGTTTTCGGTAAGATATTCCTTCATGTCCTGCCACTTGTAGACCATACGGCTACGGAGAACGCCCTCGCAGTACTTGCTGAAGCCTTCCTTGCTCACACGCTGGAAATCGATATTCGACAGACCGGCGCCATGCTTCGAGGGTTTGATCATCGACATGCCGCCCGTATCATGATCGGCAGTGACAATGATAAGTGTTTCGTCTGGGTGCTTCTCGTAAAAGTCGAAAGCTACGGCAAGAGCCTGATTGAAATTGATTATCTCCTTGATTGCGGCCCCCCCGTCGTTGGCGTGGAGCGCATGGTCGATATTGCCGCCCTCGATCATCATGAAGAATTTGTCAGGAGATGTTTTCTCGAGCTGCGCGAGGCAGGCACCGGCGA
This sequence comes from uncultured Porphyromonadaceae bacterium, assembly GCA_902471685.1. Taxonomy (GTDB): domain Bacteria; phylum Bacteroidota; class Bacteroidia; order Bacteroidales; family Muribaculaceae; genus CAG-873. The sequence goes on along the minus strand of CABRLF010000006.1, from coordinate 39,904 downwards.
TCTGAGGAAGATTGAGCGCTCCGGGAATGGAGTCGATCGTATATCCTATATTACCGGAGTCGCCGACGCCCTCGGAGCTGAGAAGCAGAACTTTGTCGGAGTTGATATCCTTTATGCCCTCGGGACCGCGCACGATCTGGACATTATTCTCTTCGAAAAGCTTGAGCACACCGTTGTCTTTGCCGTCCTTGTCGGTAACGCCGCAAAGCTGAGAGCCGGCCAGAAACTGATAGCCGCTCTGAGCCATCTGGCGGTCGATAAGATCTCTCATGGCGCGGTTGGCGGCATGGGCGTAGAATGCGCCGGGAGTGGCGTCATCGGGAGCTACGGATGTAGCGATACCGATACCATAGCCAAGTTTCTGAAGATCGAGAGCTACAGAATATACATTCGTGGTGTCGGGAGCCATGCCGAGCATTCCGTTTTTGGTCTTGTTGCCGGTAGAAAGTGCTGTGCCCGCAGCTGCCGAATCAGTGATATTGGAACTTGCAGAATAGGTTGCGCACCAGCCTACGACGGGAAAACGGAACATAAGCAGAGGATCCGAGTTTCCGAGGATTGTTCGGTTGTAGGTCTCGGCAGCCATTACCGGACCCATACCCATGCCGTCGCCTATATAATAGAAAATATATTTCGGCGACTGTGCCGCTGCAGTCATGACTGTGACTGCCAGAGCGAAAGCAGAAATAAGATGGCGTAATTTCATAACTTTGATTGATTTATTGAGTTTTCTTTATAATCTCGATAATACTGTCGGCCACTTTCCGGTCGTTCGCGAGCCGAGGCACCTTGCGTTGTCCTCCGAGCTTGCCGGTGGAGGCCAGCCAACGGCTGAAAGTACCTTCCGGGACCTGTACAATCGAAAGCCGGTCCAGAAATATACCGCCCGTACGCTTTGCCTGATAATCGGAATTGACGGCAGTCAGTTCGGCATCCAGAATACCGGCAAACGCCTCAATGCCGCAAGGCGGTGAAGTAGTCCATTCTATGAGCCATTCGTGGCGCCCCTTGTGCCCGCAGTCGGCATAGACCGGGGAGGCATGATAGTTGGCCACAGCGGCTCCTGTGCGCCGGCATGCAGCGGCAAGTGCGGCATCGGTATTCCACTCCATTACCTCTTCTCCGAAAGCATTGATAAAACTGCGTGTACGTCCGGCGATTGTTATCCTCAACGGAGTCACCGACTCCACGCGCACTGTGTCGCCGATCTTATAGCGCCACAAACCGTTACTTCCCGTTATGACAAGCGAATATATTCTGCCGGGCTCGACTTTCCAGGCGGGAAGCGGCATTGCATCCGGAGATTCAACCGGAATGAACTCATAGAAAACACCGATATTGCAAAGCAGCCTCATGGCGGAACTTTTGCGGTCGTCCTGAATGGCGAAGAATCCTTCCGAAGCATTATAATTCTCCTGATAGCGCATCTTTGCCGGATCGGTGATCGAGCGATACTGGTCGCGGTAAGGACCAAAGGCTATACCGCCGTGGAAAAAGACTTCCAGATTGGGCCATACATCATGTATTGACGATACTCCGGCCTCTTTGAGAACATTCCGAAGAACCGTCATAAACCACGACGGGACACCGGAAATGTTGGTTATGTCCTCATTCAGCGAAGCCTTTACTATTGCGGGCAGTTTCTTCTCCCAGTCGGCCATGAGCGCGGTTTCCTTATCCGGCACCCTGAAAAGGTTGACAAGAGGATTTATGCGGTCGATAAGAGAAGCCGAAAGATCGCCTACGCGCACAGCGGGAGGAACATCGGTTAGTTCATTGGCAAAACTGCCTCCGAGAATAAGGCATTTGCCGCCGAATAAACGGCTTTCGGGATATTGGTCGAGATATGCAGCCACAGAATAAGCTGCTCCTCCATAATGATTGTTCCTGAGCGCATCGTCCGTTATGGGAATAAACTTGCATTTGCCGCCGGAAGTACCCGACGACTGGGCAAAGCGTATACATCGCCCGGGCCACAGGATTCCCTTCTCTCCGCGAACCATCCTCATCACATCGGCACGGATATCCTCATATTCCACAAGAGGGAGGGAGGTAAACCGCTCGTAGCTGCCGATTGCCGGAAAGCCGTAGCGCTCCCCGACAACTGTACCGGACGCGCGCCGCAACAATGCCGCGAGCACACGGCGCTGTTCCGACTCGGTGACAGCCGGGTTGCTTATGCGTTTCATTCGCGACGCCAGGACGCGAAAATACGGCCTTACTATCGGCGTAAGGTTAAGCATCTATTGCTTTATCAAGATCTTCGAGCACTTTTGCCAGTTCAGTTTCTGTCCGTGTGAGCTTGCTGCGGCATAGCTTGAGCAACTCGGCGGCACGGCTTGTACGTTCGGCGAGACGATCGACATCGCAGTTGTCCGAGCGCAACTCGGACAAAATCCTCTCAAGCTCCGCAAGAGCCTGATTGTATGTGAGCGGTTGGTTATTTTCCATTGTCGGAGAAAGATGAGGAAGTTATTTCGCGGCCGCGTGCGAACGTAGTGGTGAGCACAGTCCCATCGGGAATGAGATCACCGTCGGTCACTGCATGGCCGGAGATTCTGGTAATTGAGTACCCTCGCCTGAGAGTGGCTTCGGGGGAAATTGTATCAAGAAGTTCTGAGAGTGCCTGCAGACGGTCGCCGCTGCGCGCGATTATCTGTGAAGTCGCCGTTTTCAAGGCATCGGCAAACACCGCAAGGCGGTCTTTCCGACGTGTGACCGCATTCTGTACGGCAACCGTAATATTCTGCTCTACGGTCCGGTCGACAAGGCGCCGGTTGCGTTCTACGACGTTGAGTGCAAGCGCGGGAATAGTGCCCTGAAAGTAGGCAAGCTGTTCACGGCGTGCGGCGATAATCGCCGAGGCTGCATACATTATGTCACGTCCGGTCTCGCGAAGGCGCGCCAGAGCGGCTGTCATATGCGTCAGAAGGAATTCAGCTGCCGCAGTAGGGGTCTTTACCCTTGTATTGGCGACATAGTCCAATACGTTTTCGTCGCGGTCGTGGCCAATACCGACGATGACGGGGAGAGGGAACTGGGCCACGGTTGCGGCAAGGTCATAGTTATCGAACGACGCGAGATCGCTCACGGCACCTCCGCCACGGATGATCACGACACAGTCGAATTCGTCGATTCTCGTCATTACGGCTTCAAGAGCCGAAATAATGCTCGGGGCCGTCCGTTCGCCCTGAAGCACGGCCGGAAAAAGGGTCGTATCGAAGCGGAGACGGAGAGGATTGGCATGGAGATGATGCATAAAGTCGCCGAATCCGGCAGCTCCGGCAGCAGATATGACAGCCACACGGTTCGGAGTCGTAGGCCAGGGCAGTTCTCGGTTCATATCGTAGACGCCCTCCTCGCGCAGACGATTTATTATTTCCAGACGCTTGCGCATTAGGTCGCCCATCGTGAACGACGGATCGATATCGCTGATCACAAGCGAATAGCCGTAGACCTCATGAAAACTGACGGACACACGCACACGGATTTTGATATCCGATTTCAGGCGCATTCCCGTCGCATCGAGGAATTTTGCTCCGAGCCTCATATAGGTGGACGCCCACATCACGGCACGGCACTTTGCCAGCACCCGGCCGTCTTCCTTGTGAAGCAGCTCCATATAGCAGTGTCCGCCCGACACACGGAGGTCGGAAGTCTCGGCTGTTATCCACACGTCGTTAAGCCCAGGCGCGGAAGCCAGTGCGCGGCTTACCCGTCGGTTAAGCTCAAGAAGCGTGATGGATTGGATTTCGTTCATTTACTTTCGCGTGTCTTGACTTCAACGAACTTACGGCCACCGAAAACCATTTCTATCGACGGCCGCATAAGCGCGAGGCCTTCGGGGCGATCCTCATCGGTATAATATGACGCAGTCGTATTCCTCATCGTGAAAGTACGGCTTTCCGGATTATAGTCGGCCACCACGAAGCATACATCGGGCATCACGGTCCGCGCCGCTTGCTTGCGCTGCGCCGCAGGCACGAAGTCCATAGCCGACGGCATGGCGGGTGTAGAATACTTGAGGGGATACCAGTTGCGGGTATAGAACTTCACATAGCTGTCGGGGACAGGCGTCAGGACTGTCTCTATAACCGCGATAATGGTATCGCGCAACTCCGGGACAACGGCAATCTTGACATTGCTGTCGCGCCCGACCGTCATTTCTATGAGGTCCGGCTGATTGGACAGAATACGAGCCGACCCGCCGACCATATTGGACGATGAAGTAGCAAGATTATTGTTGAAATAATCGAGCATATCCATACGGGTATTGCGGTCGATAAGAATCAGAGCCTCGTCGGGAGCCGAGACAAAGAAGTCCGCAGCCGTCCGCGCCGAGATCGGACCGGAGGAGAAGATCAACGCACAGGTTGCGGTCAATGCGCCTGTGAGAAACTTCATCGTTTATCTTTTTTTGTTTTATCCTTCGTTTTTCCTTTAGATTTCCGTCCTGAAGCGGCAGCATAGTCACGTTCCGGATCGGCGATTTCGCTATAAATCCGTTTCCCGAAGAAGTCGAGCCCTTTCAGACCGGCTACCACGCGCTGAGCATCAGCTTTGCGGACATCGAAAAGCGAGTAGCCCGGCAAAAGGTCGATACGGCCTACGTCGACGCGGCGTCCTTCCACGTTCTTATTGAGCATATCGATGAGATTACCGGCATAGAAACCGTCGTTCTTTCCGACATTGACATATATCCGCGCCATACCGCGTTCGGCTGTACGGCGGTCTTTATCCTTGTCGCTCCGGGGACCTTTGTCTTTCTTGTCCTTCTTTTCCTTAGTCGGTTTCTCGTCGATAAAGTCGATTGTCGGCGCGTCCTTATAGTACTCAAGAAGTCGGTTGAACTCCAGTGAAAGGATTCTTTTCACCAGATCCTCCGTCGACAGCCAGGAGAGTTTGCGCAGCACTCCGGGGATATACTTGTCGATTTCGGTCTCGTTCACCTCAACGCGTTCGAGGCGGTCGGCAAGATTATAAAGTTGTTTTTCAATAATATGCTCGGGCGAAGGCACTTCCTTGCGCTCGAATTTCTTGCCTATGATACGTTCAATCTCGCGCAGACGTCCTTTTTCGCGGGAGTGGATAATCGCGATCGAGATTCCGCTCTTTCCTGCGCGGCCGGTACGTCCGGAACGGTGGGTGTAGACCGCCGTATCTTCGGGCAGACCGTAGTTTATCACGTGGGTAAGATCGTCGACATCAAGCCCTCGTGCGGCCACATCGGTAGCCACAAGAAGTGAAATGACACGGTCGCGGAATTTCTTCATCACTATGTCGCGTTGCTGCTGCGACAGTTCGCCGTGAAGAGCCTCAGCATTGTAGCCATCGGCAATGAGCTTGTCGGCAATTTCCTGAGTCTCGCTTCGCGTACGGCAGAACACAAGTGCGTATATATTGGGGGAATTATCCACAATACGCTTGAGTGCAAGGTATTTGTCCCTTGCATTTACCATATAGTAGATATGGCGCACATTCTTGGCTCCTTCATTGCGGGTACCGACAACTATCTCCTCGGGATCGTGCATGAAGCGCTTGGCGATCTTTGCCACCTCGTTGGGCATTGTAGCTGAGAACATCAGCATCTTACGGTCGTCCGGCACATGGCTGAGGATATCGTTGATGGAATCTACGAATCCCATGTTGAGCATCTCGTCGGCCTCGTCGAGCACTACTGTATGTACTTCATCAAGGTTCACCACCTTACGGTTGATTAGGTCGATGAGACGTCCCGGAGTTGCAACAATTATCTGCACTCCCTGACGCAATGCACGGATCTGACTCTCGATACTGCTGCCGCCATATACGGGCAGAACCACAAGCCGGGGCACATACTTCGAGAAGTCGGCCAGATCACCGGCAATCTGAAGGCATAGCTCACGCGTAGGCGCGAGAATAAGGGCCTGAGGTACAGTCCGATCTGTATCTATACGCTGAATCATGGGCAGACCGAATGCAGCTGTCTTGCCTGTGCCTGTCTGAGCAAGTGCTACCAAATCATGGTCACCGTTCAGAAGCTCCGGTATAACTTTCTCCTGTACGGGCATGGGCGTCTCAAAGCCCAGATCAGCGATTCCGCGGAGTAATTCGTCGTTTATACCTAATTCCTTGAATGTCATCATATTTTTTTGATGCTCTTTAATCATCATACAAATATACAACATTTTTCCGGTATAAATGGTCGACAGAAACGATGAATTAGTTTTTTAATTACCAAATATAGGTTGTCTTCACACCAATAATTATGTCAGGCTTTCGAGAAGAGCATTCTTGCTGCCACAGCCTTTTTCCCGTCGGGACGGAGGATGGAACATACACCTCCGCTGTCCACCAACAGAGTGACTGTTTCGCCGAAATGACATTCCTGATGGAAAATTATGTCGAAGCGCGAAATCGTATGAGTGTCGTAGTACTCAAGCGGCCAGTGGTTGAGAATCAGGTCGATATACCGTACTGTATTCACATGTCTGTTGAAATCGAGATCACAGTAGCGGAAGGTATATATTTCCTGTTCGGCGTCGGCTGCAGCCTCGAGCCTTGGTGTACGCTCAATGGGACATGGCAGATCGGCGGTGGGAAAACTATTCGCCCCGAATTCCGAGATGTCGCCCAAGGTACGGGTTGCGAAATTCATAGGCACCCATACCGAACGGGCATAGCCTAAGACAGCACCGCTTGCATCGGTAAATTCAAAGTTTCGCTCGCTGAACCGGCGGTTATAGGTCTCAATCCATGTCGTAACCGTGTATTCCTCATTAATGCCGGGAAATCTCTTCATCTCGATGGAAAGCCGGCTCAAAACCCATCCGAGATTCTTCCTGATGAGAGCCGCATATCCTATCCCGAGGGCGTTGGCATGCTCGGTGGCAACTTCTATGATACGCTCGGCGACACGTGTGAGCGGCATGCGTCCTTCCGCGTCGCATTCGCCGGCAGTAAGGAAAAACTTATGAATAAAACGGTCCTGTGTCATGACTCTTTATCTACTCCTGTCTCAACCCACCGATATAGTCTGTCGGCCGGACGTATTTTTGCAGGGACGGCAATCGAGAAAGCATCGCCCTTCACTGCGCGCTGCACACTTTTGTTGTCAACACGGATATCCTCGACTTTCACAATCAGGGCACCGGTTGTAGGACCGGTGATAATCACCTCATCACCGACACAAAGCTCCGCGCCTTCCATCAGGAACTCCCCTACTCCAAGACGCGAAAAATACTTTACGCCTTTGGCCACATACTGCTTGACCTTCGTGGCCGATGAGCCGTATTTGCCGCTCCATTCACCCAGACGCTGACCGAGGTAATACCCGTCCCAGAATCCGCGGTTGAATATCATAGACAGGCGTTCGTCCCACTGTGCGACTTTTTCAGCATCATAGGTTCCGTCACATATCGCCTCAATGGCTTCGGAATAGCAGCGCACTGCTATATCGACATACTCCGGACCGCGGGCACGCCCTTCGATCTTGAATACCCGGACGCCTGCTTCTATCATGCGGTCAAGGAAATGAATTGTTTTCAAATCCTTGGGCGACATTATGTATTTATTCTCCACATTCAGCTCGTCGCCGGTCTCAAGGTCGGTCACACGATAGCCTCTGCGGCATATCTGGGTGCATGCGCCACGGTTCGCGCTCGAGTTCATCTCGTGAAGGCTGAGATAGCACTTGCCCGAGACGGCCATGCAGAGAGCGCCATGACAGAACATCTCCAGACGCACACGCTCTCCGTGCGGGCCGCGTATGTCTTCTTCCTGTATCGCGTCGTAGATCTGACGCACCTGCGTGAGGTTGAGCTCGCGGGCAAGTACCATCACATCTGCGACCGAAGCATAGAAACGCACCGCCTCGATATTGGAGATATTGCACTGAGTAGAGATATGGACCTCCATGCCGTGACGGCGACAGGCTGCAAATACCGCAAGATCGGAAGCTATCACTGCGGAGATACCCGCTTCGGAGGCCGCAGCCACAATAGCGTCGACTTTCGGAAGATCTTCGTTATAGACTATGGTGTTGACAGTGAGATAGGTCTTCACTCCGTTTTCACGGCAACGGGATGCGATTTCCCGCAAGTCGTCGAGAGTGAAGTTGGCGCTGGAGCGCGACCGCATATTCAGCCCTTCAACACCGAAATACACGGAATCGGCACCGGCGGCAATCGCTGCCGAAAGAGACTCGTAGCTCCCCACCGGGGCCATGATTTCAAAGTCGCTGCGTTTCATATTCTTAAACATAACAAATCATATCCCGCGACGCTGAGGCACAGGATATGACTATAAAAAATTTATCCGATTCGATTATTCCTGTTCGGCAGCCGGAGTTTCAGCAGGAGTTTCTGCCGGAGTTGCAACAGCGGGAGTCTCGAACTGACCTGCGGGAGCTGCAGCAGCTGCAGGAGCCTCGGTAGGCTGGGTGCGGAGCTGGGTTGCATCACCGCGGCGCGGCATTACAAAAGCCGAGAGGATAGAAAGAACAGCGAGAAGGCTGATCAGAGTCCATGTGGTCTTCTCAAGGAAGCTGTTGGTCTGACGCACGCCCATAACAGCGCCTGCGCCGCCGAACTGCGACGAGAGGCCTCCGCCTTTGGATTTCTGGATGAGGACAATGCCAATCAGGAGAAGGGCAATGATTACTGTCAAAATGACAATGACAACGTACATAGTGAAAAATTATTTTTCGCCGCCGGCCTGATTCAGTTCATCGAACCGGCGCTGGTTTACAATCAATTTTTGCAGAAAACGCATTTGGTCTGCAAAGTAAGCACTTTTTTTTGGAAATTTCAAATTTAGTCCCGATATAATTTCATAGGCCCGTTCGTAACGGCCTTTTTTGATGAATATACCTGCCAGACTTTCGGACAGCAGCGTATCGTCGGTAGGTTCGGGAGCAGAGACAGGATGGCTTTGCTCGAGCGCAGCTTCTTCCGGAGTTGGCGGTTCGGGCATGAGATCGGGCGCATGAGTAGCCGCAGGATGCCGGCTGAGAATGAATGCGTTGATGCGTGCCTGCTGGGGATCGGTCTCATCGACGTCGTCGGAAGGAAGATTCTCGGCCTCCTCGCGGGCAAGAAGCTCGCCATAGTCGGGGGTTGGATTGAAAATCATGCGCTCGAGAATGGCCTCTTCCTCGGGAGTACATGAGCCGTATGTGGAGAGGAAAGTATCGATCACATTGTTTGTTTCCTGCGGCGCCGCCTCCGGAGCATCCGGATAAAAGCGCGCCCATTCCTCGCCATAGGCCGCGAACAAAGCCGTACGGCGGTCCGGGGCTTCAAGAACGAGACGATGGCGAAGCGCAGCCTCGTCTTCCTGTGCGCCATGACGCAGCAGAATCAGCGGCCAGACGTAGCAGCAGGGATCTGAATCGAGAAGGCCATGAAGAGTCCGGACATCCTCCGGCGCCAAAGGCTCGCCGTCAGGGACGGCCAGACAACGGCTCAAAAGGGCTTTTATCTCTTCCTTATCCATTGTTTACCAGTCGCCGAGTGTAGCGTTGAAAATGAGTTCGACAAGTTCTTTGCTGATTTCGTCGCAAAGCTGATCCTGAACGTCGGTAAGCATCTGTGAGGCATCGAAATCACGATATGCGCTCACGGTCTGGTCCACATCCTTGTTTTCCTCGCGGTTGTTGGTATACTTGATGCGGACAGTGATTGTCAGACGCGTCTGGGAAGCATAGCCGTCTTCAGCTACGGCCTGCGGGGAAAGGCTGTAGCCTGTAATCTCGCCTTCCAGCTCAAGGTCGGCGTTGCCGTCGGTGGTCTGAAGACGGGTATTCTTCTCAATATAGTCGAGCAACTCGTTCTCAAACATCTGCTGCAAAGGCGGATAGACCAGCGCGGCACGGATCGGGAATTCCGATACGTGGATGGTTTTATATACCGAGTAATCGAGGGCCGATCCGTTCATCTTGAAGCTGATGCTGCAGGAATTGATGACAAAAGTCAGAACGAGAGCCAGTGTGACAGTGATAAGTCGCAGGTTATTCAAGACCATAATCCTTGATTTTGCGGTAAAGCGTTCGTTCGGAAATCTGAAGTTCGGCAGCGGCGGCTTTCCGGCGCCCCTGATTGCGCTCCAGTGATTTCCGGATCATTTCTTTCTCTGTTTCCTCAAGCGATACCGGCGGTTCGGTAACATCGCGTGTGACTTCGGAATAATTCACATCGCTGCAACCGTGATCCTTCTCCTCATCGCCCCGGACCACCAGTGCCGTCGGGAACTTCTCTTCCCGGTCATTGCCGAGAATCGACTGCCGGGAAATGAAAGAAGACGACTCGTCGCCGTCAAGGCGCGACTGCAGCTCGTCGATACGCTGACGGAGCTTGAATATCATGCCAAGCAGCATCTCGCGCTCCGACTCATAGCTGTGCGCCGACGGTGTTGTCGCAGGGATGTAGGATGACGATATTTCGGGCAGATAGCTTCGGAGCATAGTCTCCGTCACTTCCTTTCCGGCATCAAAGAGGGCGGTCTGCTCCACTACATTCTTCAGCTGACGCACATTGCCGGGCCAGCGATAGTGGCGCATGGCATCGTCGGCACCTTCCGAAAAAGTGATTGCCGGCATACGGTATTTCTCGGAGAAATCCGAAGCGAACTTACGCGCCAGCAGCCTAATGTCGTTACCACGGTCGCGCAGCGGCGGAATATGAATCTGGATGGTGGAGAGACGATAGTACAGATCCTCGCGGAACTTGCCTTCCGACACGGCTCTGAGAAGATCGACATTGGTAGCGGCAACGACGCGAATATCGGTTTTCTGCACGGTGCTGGAACCGACACGGAGATACTCGCCGGTCTCAAGCACACGGAGCAAACGGGCCTGTGTAGTGAGCGGCAGTTCGGCTACTTCGTCCAGGAAAATCGTGCCGCCCGAAGCCTCTTCGAAATATCCTTTTCGGGAATCGACAGCACCGGTGAAGGCACCCTTCTCATGACCGAAAAGCTCGGAATCGATAGTTCCCTCGGGGATAGCGCCGCAGTTGACGGCAATATATTTTGCATGCTTGCGGGCACTGAAAGCATGGATTATCTGAGGAAAGAATTCCTTTCCCGAACCGCTCTCGCCGGTGACCAGCACCGACAGGTCGATCGGAGCCACTCGGATGGCGCGCTCCACGGCAGCGATCAACGCCGGAGCATTGCCGACAATCCCAAAGCGCTGCTTGGCCTGAAGGACCTGTGAGGACGGTATGTTTATCTGATTTTCGGGCATTTGTGTTCGGTATACCGGCTTAGTACGCCGGCCTAAATAAAATTGGGACTACAAATTTAGCAATTTTTTTTGTCTATCCGTCCGAAAATACTAAATTTGTAGCTTATTGGCAAAAATATAAGTTGCAAGATGGATACCGACAGCAAACTCCAGTCTGAAAAGGACGAAAAGTTAATCCAGGAAGCCTATAAGAATCTTCTGGATGGCTATTTGCGTAGCAACCACCGTAAAAAAGTCGAAATCATCGATCGTGCCTTCCAGTTTGCCAAAGCCGCCCACAGCGGCGTGCGTCGCCGTTCCGGCGAGCCCTACATAATGCACCCCATCGCTGTCGCAACCATTGTAAGCCAGGAGATAGGTCTTGGTTCCACTTCTATCGTCGCCGCGCTTCTTCATGATGTCGTGGAAGACACCGACTACACGGTTGAAGACATAGAGCAGCACTTCGGACCAAAAATCGCTCAACTCGTCGAGGGCCTCACGAAGATTTCCGGCGGTATTTTCGGCGACAAAGCTTCGGTTCAGGCCGAGAATTTCCGAAAGCTCCTCCTGACCATGAGCGAAGATATACGCGTGGTGCTCGTCAAGATGGCCGACCGTCTGCACAACATGAGGACTCTCGGCTCAATGGCCCCGAACAAGCGATACAAGATTGCAGGCGAAACCCTCTATATATATGCTCCACTCGCCCACCGTCTTGGTCTTTTCTCAATCAAGACAGAACTCGAGGATCTGAGTTTCAAGCATGAGCATCCGGACATCTATCAGGAAATAACCGAAAAGATCGCCGCCACCCAGAGTCACCGCACCGAGGTTTACTCCGATTTCGCAGCCCCGATCGCCAAAAAGCTTGACGAGCTGGGCATAAAATATGAAGCCACATCTCGCCTGAAATCAGTATATTCCATCTACAACAAGATGGAAAAGAAGCATCTGCCTTTCGAGGAAATCTACGATCTCTATGCCATGCGTATCGTCTTCGAATGCGACGATCAGAGCAAGGAGAAAGGCATATGCTGGGCTATCTACTCCGCGATAACCGACCTTTACCAGCTCCATCCCAACCGCACCCGCGACTGGATAGTGACTCCGAAGGCAAACGGATATCAGGCTCTTCACCTCACTGTGATGGGCCCCGACGGCAACTGGATCGAAGTCCAGATCCGCAGCCGCCGCATGGACGAGATTGCCGAGAAAGGTTTCGCAGCCCACTGGAAATACAAAATCGGCGAAGGCGACGAGGAAACAGAACTCAACGCATGGCTCAAAACCATCAAGGATATCCTCGACAATCCCGAGCCAAGCGCCATCGATTTCCTCAATACATTAAAGCTCAATCTCTTCGCCTCGGAAATTGTAGTGTTCACTCCGGCAGGCGAACTCGTCACCCTTCCGGCCGGAGCAACCGTGCTTGACCTCGCGTTCGAACTGCATACCGAGATCGGCCTCCATTGCATTGCCGGTAAGGTGAACCACAAGCTCATGCCGCTGCAGACCGAACTGAAAAGTGGCGACCAGGTTGAAGTCCTCACGTCGAAGACACAGATGCCGCTGCCTGAATGGAGCAAATACATGGTGACGGCAAAAGCCCGCACACGTCTCCGCAAAGGACTGCGGGCCCTGCGCCAGCCGGTTATAACCCGAGGTAACGAAAAGCTTGTAAAATGGCTTGTAGAGCATAATCTCGAAGAGACCAACCACGTGATAAACAAACTGCAGGGTATTTTTCATGTAACCAACCGCGACGACCTGTGCTATCAGCTCGGAGCGGATGAAATAGCCTTAGGCGAATTTCTGGTCAAGCCGCTCCGCAAGGCCGCACTCACCACCAACCAGCATTCCGGCATCCTGTCGAAAATTCCGATTATCGGCAAGATGGTTTCATCGACGTCTAAGGAAAAAGAAGAAAAGGGCGCTCCAACCGCGGAGATAAACACCAAGCAGATATATACACTGAAGACCACCCCGGGAGGGCACAACTACATCCTCGCCTCCTGCTGCGCCCCCATTCCGGGCGACAACGTGCTGGGCTTCGTTCGCGATGACGGACAGGTGGAAATTCATTCTCTCGACTGCCCTCGCGCCAATGTCCTCAAGGCCGCCTACGGACCGCGTATCGTAGCCACGGAGTGGGCCGAGAGCACAGATCTTTTCCCCGCACACATACGCATCGAGGGCATCGACCGCCGCGGGATCCTTCAGGAAATCACCCACCTCATCTCTTCCACCATGGCCATCAATATGCGTAAACTCGACATAGAAGCCAGCGGCGAGGTATTCCATGCCGACCTGTGGGTGGAAGTAAACGATGCTTCCGTGATCACTGATCTCAACAAGCGAACCAAAGAAATAAGCGGCGTGACCAAAGTCGCGCGGATTCATTGACCTTCAAGTTGATATGCTTTTAAAAAAGATTCTCATGGCCCTTGCGGCCACAATAGTCATAGTCTACTTCTATCCTCATCCCGAAGCGAACCGCTACAACTATGAGGAAGGAAGACCGTGGAACTACACCAAGCTCATCGCTCCGTTCGATATTCCCATCCATCCCGACTCGGCTACCCTTCTGGCTGCCAAAGACTCTCTTGAAGCCAAATTCGTGCCCATCTACGAGCTCAACCAGCTGATCATCGACACAATCGTTGCCCGTCTCCCCGAATCACCCGGCAATTCATACCGCACCGACCTTGCAGACAGACTCCGCGGCATCTACGCATCCGGAATGGTGGATATGTCCACAATGGAGCAGATTAATGCGAAAAAACTGCCGAAAGTGAGGATTCTGGACAAGAACAAGAACGTTCTCAGCGAAATGTCCACATCGGCTTTCACTTCGCCACGCGACGCCTATCTCTACCTTGATTCCGCCATCACCGATCCCGGACTGCATTCCTACTTCGTGAACAGCAAGTTGCAGAATCTTCTTCTGCCGAACTATACCCGCAACGAAGGAGAATGCCGGAGGCACTACGAATACGAATATCTCACAATCACGGCCGACCGTGGTATCATCCTTCAGGGCCAGACGATTATTGACAAAGGCGCCATAATATCCTCGCAGGACTTCACAAACCTTCAGACCTACGAGTCGATGCTGGCACAGCTGAACACCAAGGCCAATCAGAGCAAGTGGCTCATGCTTCTGGGGCAGGCGCTATATATCGCGCTGCTCATGACGGCGATGATGCTCTACCTGTATTATTTCTGCCGCAAGATCTACGACAGTCTGCGCGGAGTGGCTTTCATCTACAGCCTGCTCACCATATTCTTCCTCGTTGGCATAGGACTGAACTATTTTGTGGCTCAAGGCATCTATCTGGCTCCGATGATGATTGTGCCTATTCTGGTACTGGTATTCTTCGACGGCCGCACAGCCCTCTTCACATCGGGCATTCTCACTCTCGCATGCGCGGGAATAACTACATTCGCCCTCGAATTCATATTCCTGCAGTTCTGCGCCTCTACCGCCGTCGTATTCTCGCTGCGCGACCTCTCGCGGCGCTCACAGCTGCTTCGGACATCGCTTGTCACAGTGGTCGTATATCTTGCGGCATACGTCTCTCTCGAGCTTCTCATGAACGGATCCATAGAAGGCTGTACATGGCGTATGGCCGCCATACTTGCCGTCAACGCCGTTCTCACATCTATGGCATATATCCTGATGTTCGCCGTAGAACGCATCTTCGGCTTCGTATCGACAGTGACAATGATCGAACTGGCGGACATCAACAATCCCCTTCTGATGCGCCTGTCGAATGAATGTCCCGGCACATTCCAGCACTCTATCGCAGTGAGCAACCTTGCCAGCGATGCAGCCGCGCGTATCGGCGCCAATGTACAGCTTGTCCGTGCTGGCGCGCTCTATCACGATATAGGCAAGCTTGCAAATCCGGCGTTCTTTACTGAAAACCAGCATGGCGTCAATCCGCACGATGCTCTCCCTCCGGAAAGAAGCGCGACGATTGTCATCAACCATGTCGCCGACGGTCTCAAACTGGCGGAAAGCGCACGCCTGCCCGAATCCATACGCCAGTTTATCCGCGAGCACCATGGCGCAGGTATGGCCAAGTATTTCTATATCACGGCCTGCAACGCCAACCCTGACAGCAAGATCGATCCGACTCCATTCACATATCCAGGCCCGAATCCACGTAGCCGCGAAACGTCGGTACTGATGATGGCGGATGCTGTCGAGGCAGCCTCACGCTCGCTCCAAGACCACACACGCGAAGATATAGCCAATCTTGTTAACCGCATCATCGACGGACAGATCGCCGACGGACTGCACAACCAGTCAGATCTCGAATTCAAGGATGTACAGGTCATCAAGGATGCCTTCATCAAGCGCCTTATGACCATATACCACTCCAGAATCGCATATCCGACTGTCAACAAATATTATACGCCCGAAATTCCGGAAAACGAAGACGAAAGCGGGAAAGAAGCGAAGCAATAATTCACTGCTATTTCCGTTGTTATAAAGGAATATAGCTGAATATTGTCTTCCTTCGACCGAAACATGACTCTCCTGCGGAAAATGCGATTTATATATACCGCATCCGTTATTCTGACGGCTGTGATGCTGGCCGGCTGTGCTTCCCACAAGAACACAGCCGCCAACCGGCGCTATCAGGAGTTCATCACCCGCTACAATATCTACTACAACGGCGACCAGCATTTCAAGGAAACGCTCGAGGCCATGGAGCGCGAATACGAGGACGATTATTCCCGTATGCTGTTCATGCATCCTGCCGAAGCAAGAAATCAGGAAGGCACAGCGCAACCTTCCGGCGACTTCACACGATCGATCGAAAAAGCCCAGAAAGCAATTCAGCTTCGCTCCATAAAAAAGAAGCCGAAGCGTCAGGCAGGGAAACGCAACGATCCCGAGTACCGGGCGTGGATGAAGCGCGACGAATACAATCCTTTCCTGCACAATGCGTGGATGATGATGGGCCGCAGCCAGTACTATAACGGTGATTTCGCCGGAGCGGCTTCAACCTTCATGTATGTGAGCCGGCATTTCTCATGGCTCCCTGCAACGGTAACAGAAGCGCGCCTGATGCAGGCTGTGTGCTACATAGCCATGGGATGGCACTTCGAGGCCGAGACGATTCTAAGCCGCATCAAGCTTCCCGAGATGCCGTCGAACCGTCTGCGACGCCTTTTCAATTTCGCATGGGCCGATTTCTATATTCATGAACACAAATTTGAAGATGCTCTGCCATTCCTTACAGAAGCTGTTAAAGGAGCCAAAGGAGCTCAGAAGACACGTCTGAACTTCCTGCTCGGCCAGGTATATCAGCGTCTCGGCAAAAACACAGAGGCGTACAAGGCTTTTTCAGCAGCTGCCGGTGCCTCATCGGCTTCTTACCGCACCAAATTCAATGCGCGTATCAAGCAATCGGAAGTATATTCCGGTTCGGACATCGAGCCGGAAATCAAAGCCCTGCGACGCATGACCCGCTACGACCGCAATAAAGAATATCTCGATCAGATTTATTATGCCATCGGGAATCTCTGTCTCAGCCGCGGGGATACAGCCCGAGCCATAGAGAACTACGAGCAGGCAAACGAAAAATCGACCCGCAACGGCATTGACAAGGCCATAAACCAGCTGCGGCTCGGCGAGCTTTATTTCCTCCGCGGAGACTACGCAAAGGCACAGCCGGCATATTCCGAAGCCGTGCCGATGCTTCCTTCAACATACCCGGGCTACGAGAATATAAAACGGCGCTCGGATGTCCTCGACGAGCTTGCCATATATTCTCAGAATGTCAATCTTCAGGATTCATTACTGCGCCTTGCGGCAATGACGCCTGAGCAGCGATCGGCAGTAATAGACAGAATTATCAAACAACTGAAAGAGAAAGAAAAAAATGAGGCTGAAGAAGCCCGTCGCGAGGAATATCTCGCCAGTCAGGCAGGTGAAAACACCCTGACAGACAACAATACCCAGACCTTCACTATTAATACCGACAACTCCTGGTATTTCTACAACAATGCCCTCCGGAACGCAGGTCGCACAGAATTCCAGCGCCGGTGGGGAGCCAGAAAACTCGAAGACAACTGGCGCCGGCGCGACAAAGCAAGTTTTGCGACGCCATCAGAGAACTCAGAGCTCTCTGAGAACTCTGAGAACTCTGAGAACTCCGAAAGCCCTGAAAGCTCCGATAGCTCAGAGCCCTCGCACCGCAATGATCCGCACTATCCCGAATACTACCTTACGCAGATTCCGCAGACTGAACTTGAAAAAAACAACGCGCATGCCATCATTCAGGAAGGCCTCTATAACATGGGGCTCATCCTGAAAGATAAACTTGAAGATTACCCAGCTTCACGGAGAGAATTCGACCGTTTGCTCAGTGACTATCCGGATAATATCTATCGTCTGGATACTTATTATAATCTGTATCTGATGTACATTCGACATGGCGACACATCCAATGCCGAACGATTCAGACAACTTATTCTCTCCGACTTCCCTGAATCGAAATACGGCATGGCCCTGCGTAATCCCGACTATATCGAAAATCTCAGGAACATGGACCGCCGCGTGGAAGAACTCTACGAAAAGACCTACGAGGCATATCTCGACAACCGAAATGCCGAGGTTCATGCAGCCTATGAAACCATGAACGAAACGTATCCGCTGAGTAAGGCAATGCCGAAGTTCATGTTCCTGCACGCGCTGGCCTACGTCACCGAACATGATAAGGTAAACTTCAACGCCACTCTCCGGAATCTTCTGGAGAGATACCCCGATACCGACATCACGCCGTTTGCTGCCGCATGGCTTAAAGGAATGTCTCAGGGCCGTGAACTCATGGCAGGAAACGGAAATATGCGCGGCATGATATGGGATATGCGCCTTACCAACGACTCGACACTTGCCGTAGCCGATTCCGTGGCCGGATTCGAGCTAAGCCCGGACTCACGTCAGGTCCTCATCTTCTCGTTCCCAACAGACAAAGTATCGTCGAACGAGCTCCTCTACCGTATCGCCCGACATAATTTCACATCTTTTGTTGTGAAAGATTTCGATCTGGAACAGATGAATTTCGGCCCACTCGGTCTGCTCATAGTGAGCGGTTTCGACAATCAGCGGGAACTCGACCATTACCGAAGTGTCATGGCTGCGAGCAGCGATTTCCGACTTCCTGCAGGAGTGCGCCCGATAGCCATCAGCGAAGCCAACTTCAAGATTCTGCTTGAACAGGGACGCTCTTTCGAAGAGTATTTCCGCTATCTTGAAGAACAGAACTACATCGATGCACAGGCTGGAATCATTCCTGTCGAAGAGATAGAAGAGCTGCCGCTGCCGGAGGAAGATCGGAGATCTCAGAGTTCTCAGAGTACTCCGAGCTCTCAGAGTTCTCAGAGCACTCCGAGTGCTCCCGCACCGCTGCTTCCATCCGGCTCCGAAGGCGACGACCCGTTGCTTGACGAATAATTCCTATTTTCTTTTCTTGCCGAAAAGATAGCGCAGAGGATGCTTGAGCTTTTTGAGCGTGTCCACTTTCCGGTCGTGCTTCAATTTAAAAGCTATAACAGCATCCTGAGTTACAGCAGGATCTTTCAGGGCAGAAGCATAATGACCGGCGAAAGAAGCAAAATCATCATCCATAGCCGACCATTCGCATATGTCGTTAAGCCGCTCATCGACAGATGGCACGACACCTGCAGGATAGACTTTCATGCGGTTAAGATCTATTATCCCTATTTCCCCGTTAGCGCCGATCCGCAGATTGGTGCGGTTGGCGTCGCCATGGATAAAACCCGCATTATGGAGACTTACAAAAAAATCGGCAAGCCGTCTCAATACTTCGTCCTTGTCCGCTGAGGTTTCCAGTGCTGCATCCAGCGACTGCGAATCCTCGTATTCCGACACATAGACCGAAGCCAGAAGAACATTGAACGGGCCTCGCCATTCTGCATAACAGACATGCGCGGGCGTATGGATTCCGCGAGCCTCAAGTTCAGTAGCATAATGATAAGACCGTCTGGCTTTCGAAGCGCGTACGGCATAGATCAGCCTCGACAGCCAGCGGTCGGCAAAACGCTTGACGGCCCATTGCGAGCCATCGGGCGCCTCATATCTCCATATCCAGTTACGCTTGCGCCATAGCGTGGACCTACTGTCCGGATTCGCTTTTCGGAATTGCTCCAATAAATCCGGACATACATCGCCGTGGCAAGCTTCGTATCTGAGAGCCGGAGTCATATTCTATTTCTCCGGGAGCCCCTTAAGAAGTCTGTTGTACCGCTCGGGGTCCCTGATAAGCTTCAGTGCCTCCTGAAAATCCTTGTTTATCGGAGTGATAGCCTGGAAATATGAGCCGCCTTCATAGAGATCTCTTGCAAGAAGGCCCTTGATAATCGCATTCACAAGCGGGCTTGACCGCTGCCACTGCTCTTCATTGAATTCTACCTTGGCATCGGCACCGGCCTTGAAGAGTTCCTGATCGAGAGTCTCAGGGACGACAAATTCTTTCTGGAATTTCTCGTGGGTAGGATATTTCGCTTTCAGCTCGGCACGATTCGCATCAAGATAAGCTATCGCAACCTTATTGACGATTCCTTTGGCAACCAGATCGCGGTAATAGACACTGTAATACGAAGTATCGGCCGGGACAAAGACATCGGGGATAATTCCTCCGCCGCCATAGACGGGACGCCTGTATTTAAGTGTCTCGTATTTGAGAGAATCGGGTCGTGCGATACTGTCGGAACTCCACAATTCACCGTCCTGATAACGGTTCAGAAGCTCCAGCTGATATTCCTCGCCGTGTCCCTTGTCGTAATGCTTCTGGATGCAACGGCCCGAAGGAGTATAGTAGCGCGATACGGTAAGACGAATCATCGATCCGTCGGGGAATGGGAACGGACGCTGAACCAGGCCTTTACCGAACGTACGGCGTCCGACAATCAGAGCACGGTCGTTATCCTGCAGCGCTCCGGAAAGAATCTCGGCTGCCGAAGCGGAATTCTGGTTCGCGATCACTACGACACGACCGTTCAGAAAATCACCGGACTGCTCAGTTGAATATGTCTGCGAGGGAAAAGCACGGCCGGCCGTACTTACCACGGGTGTTCCGACAGGCAGAAATTCCGACGCCATATCGAAAGCAGAGCCGAGGTAACCGCCGCCGTTGTCGCTCAGATCAATGATAAGGTTCTTCATTCCCTGACGACGCAGTTTGGCAATGGCATCGCTTACCTCCTTCCCAGTACTCTCGGCAAAGCGTGTCACGCGGATATAACCCGTAGTGGGATCGGCCATGAAAGTCTCGTCGACACTATTGATGGGAATATCATCGCGAGTAACAGAAAAATCGATAAACTCAGGTCCGCGCTTCACTTTCAGCACGACTACCGAACCCTTGGGACCGCGCAGATACTTCATCACCTCGGTATTCTTCATCTTCTTACCGGCAATGACTGTATCGCCGGCAGCGATGATGCGGTCGCCGGCAAGAATGCCGACTTTCTCGGACGGCCCGCCGGGAACTGTCTGAATTACATATACCGTATCTTCCTGCATTGTAAACTGCACGCCTATACCGCTGAATTTACCTTCGAGCGGCTCGGTAAACTCCTTTGTCTCATCCGGAGTGGTGTACGCCGAATGAGGATCAAGAGTGGTTATCATGGCGCGAATAGCCTCGTCGACTATCGTATCGGGTTTCAGCTCTTCAACATAATAGGTTTCAATGAGCTGCTGCGCCGCCTGAAGTTTCTGTTCAGGAGTTATTTCTCTGGGCGCACGGTTGCCGCGACGCTGGGCGAACGCCGGCAGTGCGACAAGCACGATGAGGACAAATATGAATTTTTTCATTGTCAATGTAATATCTTTTATGTCAAGGAAGGAAAGAGGAAACATCGTGGCCGTAGGACTGCAGCTCGCGTACAACAGAAGACGATATGGCGGCAAATTCCGGCCTGCTAAAAAGAATAACGGATTCCAGTCCGGAAAGTTGGCGGTTGATATCGGCCATATCGCGCTCGTATTCAAAATCTTTCACCGAGCGGACGCCTCGAAGCAGGAAGTCCACGCCAAGCTTATGCGCAAGGTCGACCGTAAGAGTATTGTATGTCACCACGCTCACCCGCGGCTCATCGGCATATAGAGTCCTAATGGAGGCGGCCAGGACCTCGGCGTCAGCAGCCTGTTTTCCGGGATTTACCCCGACTGCAATTACGATGCCGTCGAAGAATCGGAGTCCGCGCTCCACGATATCGGCATGGCCGCGCGTAAAAGGGTTGAAAGAACCGGGAAAAAGAGCTTTTGGCATATATTATGTTTAAAGACTGTCGATGTGGGTATCGTCCTCCACCACAAGGTTATGGATAATGAAATTCTGACGTTCCATCGTGTTCTTGCCCATATAGAAATCAAGCACTTCGTCCACACCGTCCTCCTTGCGGAGACTTACGCGGTCGATACGCATTTCGGGACCGATGAAAGCGCGGAATTCCTCGGGAGAAATCTCTCCGAGACCTTTGAATCGCGTAATCTCGGCATTATCGCCGAAGCGCCTGATAGCGGCTATACGCTCTTCATCGGTATAACAGTATACTGTATCGTCCGAAGCATTATCTTTCTTTGCGCGTGCGGTACGCTTGGCTGTCTTTCTGTTGCGTACGCGGAAAAGCGGGGTCTGGAGCACATAGACATGCCCTTTCTTGATGAGGTCGGGCAGATACTGGAGGAAGAAGGTGAGCATCAGCAGACGGATATGCATACCGTCCACGTCGGCATCGGTTGCAATTATCACTTTGTTGTATCTCAGGCCTTCTATTCCGTCGTCGACATTCAGTGCGGCCCGCAGCAGACTCAACTCCTCGTTGGCATAAAGGTCCTTTTTGCTGGCCACATAAGTGTTGAGGGGTTTACCGCGCAGTTTGAACACGGCCTGAGTCTCGACATTGCGTACCTTTTCGATAGAGCCGCCTGCCGAATCACCCTCGGTGATGAATATTGAGGACGCCTCCTTCTTCTCCTCGCTGCCGCGATTGTCGCTCAGATGGACGCGACAGTCGTTGAGTTTGCGGTTATAGAGGCTTGCCTTCTTGGCGGTTTCACGGGCCTTTTTGGTGACGCCAGCCATAGCCTTGCGGTCGCGCTCGCTCTCCTGCACCTTCTTCAGAATCACATCGGCGACATCCAGATTGCGGTGCAGATAATTGTCGAGCTCCTTGCGGATAAAGTCGCCCACGAATTTGGCGATAGTCACGCCGCCGGGCGACATCTCGCGGCTGCCGAGACGTGTCTTGGTCTGGGATTCGAAGACAGGCTCTTCTACTTTGAGAGCGATGGCGGCGACCATACCGTTGCGTATGTCGGAATAGTCGAAATTACGGCCGAAATATTCTTTAAGGGTACGGCTCACAGCTTCTTTGAAAGCACTCATATGTGTGCCGCCCTGAGTGGTGTGCTGGCCGTTGACGAAAGAGTAATACTCCTCGCCGTACTGGTTCACATGAGTTATCGCCACCTCGATATCCTGCCCTTTCAGATGGATTATAGGATAAAGAGGAGTCTGGGTCATGTTCTCTTTCAGGAGATCAAGCAGCCCGTGACGGGAGATATACCGGACGCCGTTGAATATAATCGAAAGGCCGGTATTGAGAAATGTGTAGTTCTTCAGCAGCGGGACTATGAATTCATCGCGGAATGCATAATCCTTGAAAATAGAAGCGGCAGGAGTAAAGCTGACTTTGGTGCCGTTCGGCTCTTCGGTAGGCTCGACTTCGCTTTCCTCTACAAGGTTACCCATCTCGAAGACGGCGTGCTTGCAACTGCCGTCGCGATAGGAAGTAATCTCAAAACGAGTGGAAAGCGCATTGACAGCCTTAAGTCCGACACCATTGAGGCCCACCGATTTTTTGAATGCGGCGGAATCATATTTCGCGCCCGTATTCATCTTCGACGTCACATCGACAAGCTTGCCCAGAGGAATTCCGCGGCCGTAATCGCGCACTACCGCCGACACGGAATCGACATCCACGGTTATGCGTGAGCCGAATCCCATCATATATTCGTCGATGGAGTTGTCGAGCACTTCCTTAAGCAGCACATAAATGCCGTCATCGCTGCTCGTGCCATCGCCAAGCTTGCCTATATACATGCCGGGGCGACGCTGGATATGCTCTTTCCAGTCGAGAGTCTGGATATCGGACTCGGAATACTCGGCACTTCCCGCCTGAGACATATCTGAGTCGGGAATTTCGGAGAAAAGCTGGTCGTTGTCTGGGTCCTGTTCGCTCATTGGGAGAAAGAATTATTCGTTGTTGTCGTCGGCTTCCTGAGCCTTGGATTCTTCTTTGGAATTCCTATCGCTCCGAGGTGATTTTTCCGGGCGGTCCTTGCCTTCGGGTCGCTCCTTGTCAAGGTGCTGATGGCGCAGAGGACGGCTGAAAGCGGCGTCATATGCCTCGCGGTTGTTGAATATGTCGATAGCGGCATATACTGCGCAACGCAAAGATTCAGGATTGGCGAGATTCTTGCCGGTGATGTCATATCCGGTACCATGATCCGGAGATGTCCTCACATAAGGCAGTCCGGCAGTGAAGTTGACTCCGGCATCCATGGCAAGAGTCTTAAATGGAGCAAGCCCCTGATCGTGATACATGGCCAGAACACCATCGAAAACAGTATAGTTTCCGCTTCCGAAGAAGCCGTCGGCAGCATAAGGGCCGAAAGCGAGAATCCGCCGTGAACGGGCTTCGGCTATCGCGGGCACGATGATATCTTTTTCCTCCGTACCGAGCAGGCCGTCCTCACCGGCATGAGGATTGAGCGAGAGCACGGCGATGCGCGGAGTCGGAATGCCGAAGTCACGTCGCAGTGAACTATCGAACTGTTCAAGCCGCTCTACTATAGCCTCTTTCGTCACCGACTCCGCAACTTTGGCAATCGGAGTATGCGTGGTGAGAAGAGCAACCCTGAGCTTATCTGCACAAAGAATCATAAGAGCCTTCGAAGGGGTATCTTCCGTACGGAAAGCGGCTTCGAGATATTCAGTATGGCCCGGGAAGTTGAATTCCGGACTCTGTATCGCATGCTTGTTGATCGGTGCGGTGACCAGAACGTCGATGTCGCCGTTTTTCAGATCTCTGACAGCGGCTTCGAGTGCGGCGAGGGCAGCTTTGCCGGATGCTTCCGTTCCCATGCCCGGATCAATCTTGAGATCCTCACCAACCACATTGATGATATTGAAGACTCCATCGCGTGCGTCGGCGGCAGAATCAATGCGGGTGAACTGCACTTGCGGCAGTTCCATGCCCTTGCGATAGAAAGCCGCGGCCTTGGCGGAGCCGTAGACCACAATAGTGCACAGATCGGCAAGACGCACGTCCTCAAGAAGCTTGAGAATAACCTCATATCCTATGCCGTTGGTGTCACCATGAGTTATGCCAACTTTTATTTTTTCGTTATTCATTGTTTTCAGTGCTTTGGTGATTGTTTTTCGCGCCCGAAAGCATACCGCAAGCCGCCATGATGTCTTCGCCACGCGAAGCTCTGATTGTGGCGATGATTCCGGCGTCGTTCAGCCGGTCGCGGAAACGTTCCATAGTAGCCTGATCGGACGGACGGCCATCGAAGCCGGGAGTGCGGTGGAACCGGATGAGATTCACACGCGCATCGGTGTCCTTCAGAAGACGAGCCAGTGCGTCGGCATGACGGTCATCGTCGTTTATTCCGGCGAACATGGTATATTCCATCGACAGACGGCGCTGATGCGTGAAGTCGTGCTCACGCAGCAACGGGAGGAAAGCCCTCATGGGGAAAGCCTTCTCGACGGGCATGAGCCGTTCGCGTTCCAGCGCAAAGGGAGAATGAATGCTGACCGCCAAGTGAACCTGGGTTTTCTCGAGAAGCTCCTTGACTCCGCGGGGATTACCGATCGTCGAGACAGTAATACGCCTCGGACTCCATGCCATGCCCCAACGCGCAGTCAGTATCTCTATGGCGCGGAGAACGGCCGGCAGATTGTCGGTTGGCTCACCCATTCCCATAAACACTATGTTTGTGAGACTTTCACTCTCGGGAATGCTCAGAATCTGATTGATGATGGCTCCGGCATCAAGATTGCCCTGAAAACCGCCCTGACCGGTCATACAGAACTTGCAGCCCATACGGCATCCGGCCTGCGACGATACACAAAGCGTGGCGCGGTCCTTGTCGGGGATATAAACAGCCTCGACATCCCGGCCTCCGACTCCTTCAAAGAGATATTTGGCTGTTCCGTCTGTGCTGCGGGCCTCCATTTTCGGTTTCTCTCGCCCTACCCGGTATCCATTGTCGGCAAGCCATGCACGAGCACGTTTAGGCAGATCGGTCATCTGCTCCAGGTCTGTCGCACGCTTCTGATAAAGCCACGAAGCCATCTGCCTGGCCGCGAAAGGACGCAGACCGGCAGCTGCTGCCACTTCAGCCAGTTCGTCGGGCGACATTCCCAGAAGTTTCTTCTTCGATTCCGGCATGATGTTGTCAGTCAAGAAGTTTATAGATTGCTGAGAAAGCCCTCGGAGCGGCCACACCATTATAGAGAACCGAGTAAACGGCATTCAGAATAGGCATTTCCACACCGATCTGTTCGTTTATATCGTGTATGCATCTTGCTCCGTAGTAGCCTTCGGCTGTCTGCTCCATTTCCATACGTGCTGCCTTGACAGAATATCCTCGGCCTATCATCGAACCAAAATTATGGTTGCGCGAGAAGCGGCTGTAGGCAGTCACAAGCAGATCGCCCAGATATACCGAGTCGCAAATCTGACGTGGACGCGGCGCGGCGGCGTTCAGGAATCGCTCCATCTCGCGGATTGCATTGGAGATGAGGACTGCTGACATATTGTCGCCGATCTTCATTCCGTGAAGGATTCCTGCGGCTATGGCATAAATGTTTTTCAGCACGGCAGCATACTCGATCCCTTCAACGTCTTGCGAAGGAATAGTGCGGTTATGCTTTCCGGCAAGCATAGGCGAAAAAGCTTCTGCCCGGCGGATATCGGCGCAGCCCACAGTGAGATATGCGGGACGGTCGAGTGCGACTTCCTCGGCATGACAGGGACCGGAGATGACAAGCATCCGGTCGCGGTGCACGCCGAATTTCTCTATCATATACTCGGTGATGAGCTGATTCGAGTCGGGAACAATGCCTTTGATGGCCGAAACGACAGTCTTTCCGGATATATCGACAGTTATTTTGTCGATATGATCCTTGAAATACGGCGAAGGCATCACCATCAGCAGTGTGTCCGCATTCGTGCACACCTCGTTGATATCACTCGAGAAATTGATACGGTCAATGTCGAAAATGACATCCGTAAGGTATGCGGGGTTGTGATGAAGACGTCTGAAATCTTCTATACGGTCATCACGCCGCATATACCACGTTATGGTTTCGCAGTTCTGCAGCAGAAGCTTGGCCAGAGCCGTAGCCCAACTGCCTCCGCCCATAACGGCTATACGCCCCGGAAATGTGCAGTTTTCCATTTTTATGATATTATTCTCCGGCAGCGGTCACCCATGCGGCGACGGCTTCCTGAGACGGATTGGCGAGACCGAGCTTATTCTTCTTGTTATAGCCGCAAAGATCCTGGAAAAGCTTGCCAGGCTTTGCCTGCGCCAGAGCGGCAACGGTGAGGATGCCGTTCTTCTGAAGAGGAGCCACCCATTCTTCGGGCACGCCGACGGCTGCAAAAGCCTCGGCGCTGTCGCGCTTCTCCACTTTCTCGGGACGCATCTGCGGGAAGAGAAGAACCTCCTGAATTGCGGTCTGACCGGTCATGAGCATCACCAGACGGTCCATGCCGATACCCATGCCGGATGTAGGAGGCATGCCATACTCGAGGGCGCGGATGAAATCGCCGTCAATAATCATTGCCTCGTCATCGCCTTTCTCTCCAAGTCGCATCTGCTCTACAAAGCGTTCGTACTGGTCGATCGGGTCGTTGAGCTCGCTGTATGCATTAGCCAGCTCCTTGCCGTTCACCATCAGCTCGAAGCGTTCGGTAAGTTCGGGATTGTCGCGGTGACGCTTAGTGAGCGGCGACATTTCGATAGGATAGTCGGTGATGAAGGTCGGCTGGATGTATTTGCCCTCGCACTTCTCTCCGAAAATCTCGTCGATGAGCTTTCCTTTACCCATGGTCTCGTCAACCTCGATGCCGAGATCGCGGGCGGTCTGCCGAAGCTGTTCCTCGGTCATACCGTTGATATCCACACCGGTGTGATCCTTGATGGCCTGAGCCATAGTCACGCGGGGGAACGGAGCCTTGAAACTGATTACATTATCGCCCACTTTCACCTCTGTGGTGCCGTTCACATCAAGACAGATCTTCTCGAGCATCTTCTCCGTGAAAGTCATCATCCAGTTATAGTCCTTGTAGGAAACATAGATTTCCATACATGTGAATTCCGGATTATGTGTGCGGTCCATACCCTCGTTACGGAAGTTCTTCGAGAACTCGTAGACACCTTCGAAACCGCCTACGATGAGACGCTTCAGATAAAGTTCGTCGGCAATACGGAGGTAAAGAGGAATATCGAGTGCGTTGTGGTGGGTGATGAAAGGACGCGCAGATGCTCCGCCGGGAATAGACTGGAGAATCGGAGTCTCTACCTCTATATAACCGGCATTGTTGAAATACTCGCGCATGGAGGTATAGACCTTTGTGCGCTTGAGGAATATCTGCTTCACGCCGTCGTTGACGATAAGATCGACATAGCGGCGACGGTAGCGGAGCTCCGGATCATCGAAAGCATCGTATGTCACGCCGTCCTTCACTTTCACTATAGGCAGCGGGCGAAGGCTCTTGCTGAGCACAGTCAGAGTCTTGGCATGAATCGAAATCTCACCGGTCTGAGTTCGGAAAACATAGCCTGTCACACCGATGAAGTCGCCGATATCGAGGAGTTTCTTGAATACCACATTATAGAGATCCTTGTTCTCGTCGGGGCATATTTCGTCGCGGTTGATGTATATCTGGATTCGTCCGTTGGCATCCTGAAGTTCCACGAAGGAAGCCTTGCCCATGATACGGCGGCTCATGATACGGCCGGCCACCGATACCTGACGAGGCTCTTCGTCATCCTTGAAATTTGCCTTGATTTCGTCGCTGTGTCCGGTGACTGTATACTCGGGAGCGGGATATGGCTCTATACCCATGCGGCGCAGTTCGTTCATACTGTTGCGACGCAGCTGTTCTTGTTCGCTCAGTTCGCGTGGATTCATATTACGTGTCTTATTTCTTTTATGTTCAACGATTTAAGCCCTGTGCGCAGAAGCACGCAGGGAACGGTCGGCCATTCAGCCGCTAAGTTAACTGCAAATTTACGATTTTTCGGCGGTTTGACAAAATAATTATTCCGTCGCCACAGAACGAATGACACGGTCCGGGCAATGTGCAGGACAAAGACTTTTATACAGCGGATTTAAAAATTAAATAAATTTTTCTTTAATTTCCGTTTAATAATTCTTACCTTTGCAAACCCTGAACGGGAAGAGCCAGAATAAACAAAAATATAAGGAAAAGTGATACCTGCAATGATTGTCCTGTTCGTGCTGGGCTATATCGGCATAGCCTCCGAACACGTATTACATATTAATAAAGCGACTTTCGCCCTCATTCTCTGCGGTGTGCTGTGGAGCATCTACGCCATGATGGGGCACGACGTCAATCTGTCGGAAGATATGATAACGGCACTTGGCGATACATGCGAAATTATCGTTTTCCTCATCGGTGCCATGACAATCGTGGAGCTGATCGACCGTTACGGCGGATTCAACATCATCGTGCGCCGCATACATGCCCGTCACAAGCGCGGACTGCTGTGGGTACTGTCGCTGATGGCTTTCTTCCTGTCGGCAATTCTCGACAATATGACCACCACCATTATTATGGTGATGATTCTGCGTCGTATGTTCTCCGACAAAAAAGAGCGCTGGATTTTTGCTTCGGTGATAGTGCTTGCCGCCAATGCCGGTGGTGCCTGGTCACCCATCGGCGATATCACCACCATCATGCTATGGATGAAGAACTATGTAACGTCGCTTTCTCTCATAGAGAATCTCCTTATTCCTTCTCTGGTATCAGTGGCAATACCTACGTGGATTGCGTCGCTTTTCATCCATCCTGGAGAAATTGAATCGCTGAACGAAAGTGACCAGCGTCTGGGCTACGTGCTCTCGGATCATCATCCGAGACTGTCAATAGCGATTCTCATCTGCGGTATAGCCGGTCTGCTCTTCGTGCCGGTCTTCAAGGCCGCGACGCATCTGCCGCCTTATATGGGTATTCTTCTGTCGCTCGGTATTCTGTGGTTTGCCACTGAACTTATTGTACGCCACTACGAACTGGACGGCAAAATAGAAGGACGCATATCGCAGGTGGTGAGCAAAATCGATATGTCGACGATCCTCTTCTTCCTGGGCATCCTCATGGCTGTGGCGGCTTTGTCTCAGGCTGGCATCCTCAGTGCTCTGGCCTCATATCTGAACAATAAATTCCACGACGTCTACTTCATCAATATAATAATCGGCGTGCTTTCGTCGATAGTGGACAATGTTCCGCTTGTAGCTGCCTGCATGGATATGTACCCCGTCATGACCGATGCCACGGCAGCTCTTACCGCCGATCCTTCATATGCCATGCTGTTCGTCGAGGATGGTCTTTTCTGGCATCTACTCGCATTCAGTGCGGGCGTTGGCGGTTCGATGCTCATCATCGGCTCCGCTGCCGGCGTGGTGGCAATGGGAATCGAGAAGATTTCCTTTACCTGGTACCTACGCCGGATAAGCTGGATGGCTCTGGCGGGCTACCTTGCCGGTATCGGCACGATAGCCCTTATAGAGTTTCTGAAAGTTCTTTGAGTATTTATTTCTCTCCGTTAACCTCGCGGACAAATCGCTCGGCCTCCATACGGTCGTGGCCGCAGTCGACATCGAATGCCTTTGAAAATACGAAGGGTATGACCGGTGTATCGGCACGGTTGGCGAGAATACGCTGGAAGTCGCTGAGTGATTCAGGATATCCGTCGGCCTGTCCGGCAGCTATAAGTTCCGGATTGAGGGCATAGATGCCGGCAGACACTATCACGGGACATCCTTCGAAAGGCTTGCCACCATAGTGATAGTCAACAACTTCCTTACCGTCGCCGGCAAGCTTTGCATAAAGCGGACTCTCATCGTCGACGAATTCTGTCAGTCCCATCACTGCTGTATTGTCGGGCATCGCTTCGACCGCTGAGATGTAATCGCGGAATTCTCCTGTAGGGAAAATAGCGTCACAGGTCATAGCTACAAACCGTCCTTCGACGCCTTCGCAGGCGCACTGGAGCGAGTAGAAGGAATTGTCGCTGACTATAGGGCGGAATGTGACAGGCCAGCCGAGATCGTCACGCAGATGACGCAACTCCTCGTTGAGAGTTGTCATCGACGAATTGGTAGCCACATAGATGTGTTCACCGCCGCACGACATAAGCACCGATATCAGGCGCTCTATCATCGGGCGGCCATTGATTTCCACCATAGGCTTAGGACGCGTTTCGCCTTCTTTTACAAAACGTGAGCCTTGTCCGGCTGCAAGAATTACATATTTCATTGCTAAAGATTAGTTTTTCTTAGTATTCCACTTTTTGAGATAGTGACGGATTGCAGTCACAGTCTGCACGCGTTTCTCAGGACTGATGGCATCGAGCAACCAGTCACGGAGTTTCGATTTGCGGCCGGTCTCGTTCACCATCGAAGGATCGTCGTATCCTTCGTTGACGTAAGTCTTGGACTCGCGTTCGCCACGGAGCACAGCCAGAGCGTTCATTGCCAGAGCACGAAGCTCATTCTCGCCCGGATAAACGAAAATCGGAGCGATGAAATCAACATGGTCGGCAATAAAGTCGGTCACGCGCTTGCTGTGTGCGATGCCGCCTGTGAGGAGGATTGCATCCACCTCTCCTTTCAGAGCCACCGCCATTGTGCCTATCTCTTTTGCGATAGAATAACACATGGCTCGAAGGATGAGCATCGCATGGAGGTCATGCTCCATAATGCGGTCGAGGACCTCCGGCACAGACGTTGTGCCGAGATGCCCTACAAGGCCGCCTTTGCCGTGAACTTTTTTAATTAGTTCCTCTTCGGTATATTTACCGGAGAAACAGAGCCTGATCAGCGGACCGGGAGGAAGAGATCCTGAGCGCTCGGGCGACATGGGGCCGCAACCGTCAAGAGCATTTGTCGTGTCGATGACACGGCCGCGACGATGAGCGCTGACCGTGCAGCCGCCGCCCATATGGCACACCACAAGATTGAGGTCCTCGTACCGCTTGCCGCTTTCCTTGGCGAAAAGACGAGCCACGGCTTTCTGGTTGAGTGCGTGGAATATCGACTCGCGGGCCAGCTCGGGGAAGCCGGTGATACGGGCGTATGGCATCATTTCATCCACTACCACCGGATCGGCGATATATGACTTGACTCCGATCTCGCCCGCAATCTCATGGGCAAGAAGACCGCCGAGATTGGACGCATGCTGCAGACGGGCGTTATATAGATCGTGTATCATGGCGTCGTTCACATCGTATACGCCACTCTCTACCGGTGCTATGATACCGCCGCGGCCGATAACGACCGAAAGCGATTTGATATCGATTCCTACGTTCTCAAGCTCCTTCTCGATAAGCCCCTTACGCCACTGGAACTGGTCGAGGACAGACGGGAACTGAGCGAGTTCTTCGGGTGTGTGGACTATCGTCTGGGTGAATGTGGGCTCTTCGTCGGTATAGACAGCTATCTTTGTCGATGTAGAGCCGGGATTGATTGCAAGAATTTTAAAAGACATGTGTTTTATGCAGAATGTAGATTACTGAATGCAAGCCAAAGCTATCGAATACAGTTTCGTCTGGGGTGTGTCGCCTCTCGAAGTGAGTACACACGGTACTTTTGTGCCGACCACTATTGCAGCCACCTCGGCACCGCCCATATGGGTAGCAGCCTTGAAGAATACATTGCCTGATTCGATATTGGGGAAGAGGAGGCAGTCGGCATGTCCGGCCACGGAAGAGCCTTTCACTTTTTTCTCTTCTGCGACTTCGGGATACAGAGCCACATCGAGCGACAACGGACCGTCGACAGTCACATTTCCAAGCTGGCCGCGGTCGCCCATCTTGGCGAGAATCGCTGCCTCGGTCGATGACGGAACGGAAGGGAGCAACTGCTCCGACGGAGCTATACATGCTATCTTCGGGCACTCCACGCCCAGCGATGCGGCGATCTGCGAGAGATATTTTATCAGAATGGTTTTCTGCTTGAAATCAGGCGCCGGAATCACTGCCACATCCGAAATGGTAAGCAGCCGGTCGCGCCCCGGCAATTCCACTACCGATACGTGGCTGAGCGTACCCTTGGGCGGGAATAGTCCGGCGTCCTTATTGAGGATACCGCGCATGTATTTATCGGTGGATACCAGACCCTTCATCAATACATCGGCGCCACCTGTGGCAACCATATTGACAGCCATAGCAACGCAACGCACGTCGCTCTTCTCGTCGACAATCGAGAAAACGGAAGAATCGAATCCCTCTTCGCGGCAGATACGAAGGATTTCCTCGCGGTTTCCGAAGATAGTGACGTCTACAAGTCCTTCTCGATAGGCGTCGGATACAGCACGAAGGGTATGGGCGTCGTTGCCGTAAGCAACGGCGAGGCGTCGGCGCCCACGCGAGCGGGCTGCATCGACCAGTTGGGATAGTTTTGTGTACATTGCTTTTCTATTAAAGGTCTCTTTGTTCGAATTCTGAAATTACCTTGCGCCAGCTGTCAGAAACGGGCGCGGGTTTATGTGTGGTTGCGTCGACATTCACCATCACCGTAGAAGCGATACACTTCACAACTCCGTTATTGTCGACGATGCGCTGCTCCAGCACCAGCGACTTCTCCCCTATCCGGAGTATGCCGGTGAGGACTTCAAGACGGTCGTCGATATACGCGGGTGCATAGAACGTACAGTTCAGTGTGGCCACAACCGGTACTGTGGGTTCATGTTCGAAACCTCCGCCCATGAATTGCTTGAAGTAGGCCAGCTTTCCCATGTCGAAAAACTGGACGTATACCGAATTGTTGAGATGCCCGAAAAGATCGATATCGTTGAACCGGATCTGCAGAGGCAGCCGGTGACGGAATTCAAAAGATGGTGCCGGTATTTCCATATCAGTGTATTATTATTGAATTGATGACCTCGGCACCGACAGCTTCGTTGAGCCGCTTCACAAGAGTATCGCGGGCATATCCCAGTTCTTCCTTGAGGGGCGCCGAGGTGATATAAACGTGAAGAGTCGTATCGCGGACGAAAATACGGCCCGTATACAACGCTATGCTCTTGCCGACGACCTGCGGCCATACCGACTCCACGGAATGTCGCTCGAAGGCGGGGCGCATGCCTGTGTCTTCTATCATCTGTCTGATGATAAGGTCAAGTCGCAATGGTTCCTGACGCTTCATGGCTCTACCGGATTGAAGACACCCCGCTCCACAATCCACAGACGGTAATTGTCGTGACCACCGGGGATGTCGGCCACTATCTCGTCAAGATGTTTGCGGTTGGTGTCTGTTATAAAAATCTGGCCGAACGAATCGGAGGAACCGACGATATTCATAATCCTACGCACGCGGCCGGCATCGAGCTTATCGAAAATATCGTCGAGAAGAAGCAGCGGCTTCATTCCGAGCGATTTGCGCAGAAGTTCATATTGCGCGAACCGCAACGCGGTGGTAAAAGTTTTGCTCTGCCCCTGCGAAGCCGTGCGCCGGACGCTCATGCCGTCGATGGTAAATTCGATGTCATCGCGGTGCGGACCGGCCGATGTATGCTTCAGGATCCTGTCGCGCGGCCTGATCGCAGCAAGATGGGCGGCCAATCCTTCCGGATAGTCCGTATGGATATATTCCATTCCGGCCACTTCGTCGTTGCCGGCTACAGCAGCGTAGTAGGGTGCAAAGATATCTCTAAGCCCGGATATTACCTCCCGGCGACGCCCGGAAATATAATTCCCGGCGTTTTCAAGCTGAAACTCGAGCACCTCGAGGAGCGAATCATCGCTGTTCTCGTCTTTAAGCAGCCTGTTCCGCTGTTCGAGGACGTTCTGATATCGCATCAGGGCATCAAGATAGCGGTTGTCGCTCTGACAGATAATCTGGTCGATGAACCGTCTGCGGTCCGCGCCGTCGCCTGTAATGATAAATATATCAGCCGGAGAGAGAAGGACCAGCGGAAAAGCGCCGATATGCTCCGCAAGGCGCTGGCACTGTTTTCCGCCGCGCTTGAATACTTTGCGCATGCCGGGTCTGAGCGCCGCAGTGATTTCCTCTTCGAGGCCACGGCGGAAATACTCTCCCCGCAAAGACGCCAACGGTTCTCCGCGACGGACAAGGAGACTGTCCTGCGCTCCGGTAAAGCTTTTGGCGAAACTGAGAAAATATAAGGCGTCTAGAAGGTTGCTCTTGCCCATACCGTTGTCGCCCAGAAAACAGTTCACTTTCGGGGAGAAAACGAGCGCAGCGCTTTCAATATTCTTGAAATCGTTGAGGTACAGACCTTTGACGAGCATATTGTCAGGGTTTGGAGTTGAATGCCTCGTTGAAGAAGGTGAGATGATAGATGATAGAATTACGCCAGTAGTTCCATGTATGCTTTCCCGGCCGGGAAGTATAATCGTGGGGAATCTTTTCTTCCACCATTCGCTGATGCAGCTTGTTGTTGACTTCCGCGAAGAAATCGTCCACGCCGCAGTCGAAAGTGATTTTCTGTCCGTTGGATTTCAGAGCCGGAATACAACTCATCACAGAGTGATTGGCCCATCGTTCTTTGTTCGTGTCGTATGCGCCGAGCTGCGAAGCCATTTTCCAGCTTTTCGGAAAAGGTACTATATCAACGCCTCCGCTCATCGAGCCGATTGCACCGAAAAGCTCAGGATGACGGCTTCCGAGCCAGAAAGCGCCGTGTCCGCCCATACTCAAGCCTGTTATGGCGCGCTTGGCGGGAGCGTTGACAGTAGGATAGCGCGAGTCTACGTAAGGAACTACATCACGCGTAATAGCGGACTCCATCTGCATCCCGGGATTAAGAGGAGAATCCCAGTACCAGCTGTCGCGCCCGTTCGGCATCACTAAAATCATGCCGAACTGATCGGCAAAACCACCTAAACGTGGCGCGCCGGAGATCCAGCTTTTATGGTCACCACCGAAACCGTTCAGAACATATACCGACGGCATACGGTGGTCTGCAGAAGCCGAATCCGGGACCACAACTACCACTTCCAGAGGAGATTCAAGATATTTTGTTGCCACCGAAACGGTATCCACCCGGTATGCGGTGGCTGTAAAGGCTATAAGGAGAGCAAGAATTGCCGTGAATTTTTTCATTGTTAGTATGTGTTTATTCCGCAAATATACGAAATTTTGCCGAATAACCGTAGTTCCTTATTTTTTCATTACTTTTGCGGGCAAAAAGACAAGCAAATGCACACAGACAACGAATATTTCGGGCGTACAGCACTGCTGGCCGGCGATGATATGATGGCAACACTCGCCTCACTCCGTGTGATGGTTTTCGGCGTGGGAGGTGTAGGCTCCTGGTGCGTCGAGGCTCTTGCACGGAGCGGAACAGGTCATATCACGATTGTCGATCCTGACTGTGTCGCGCCTTCTAACATCAACCGCCAAATGCCGGCGCTATCCTCTACGATAGGACGTCCGAAAGTTGATGTCGTGGCGGAAAGAATACGCGACATAAATCCAGATGCCGACATTTCCGCATTGCAGATGAGCTATACTCCGGATAATGCCGGAGAATTCAGACTCGAAGAATATGATTTCGTGATAGATGCCATCGACTCGCTGCCTGACAAAGCCGACCTGATACTGAGATGCACGAATCCGGGTACAGCTCCACGCCGGGGATTCTTCTCATCCATGGGAGCCGCACGGAAGCTCGACCCTTCAAAGATTGCCGTGGCGGAATTCTGGAAAGTGGAGGGCTGTCCGCTCGCACGCGCCCTGCGCACTCGCTTCCGCCGAAACGGAACTTTCCCCCGTCGCAAATTCAAATGCGTATACAGTCCTGAATCACTGCCTCACCGCTCCGAAGGACCGCAAGGCGTAAACGGTACTTTCATGCACACTACCGCCGTCTTCGGGCTCACACTCGCTTCACTTGTGATAGGCAGTATTTACGGTGAGCATTAAAGACGCTAATCAGCACGATTCAGTTTTTTCACCAATAAGAAAAGATACTTCCTTGAAGGCGTAGGTCTTACCGTTGGAAAGATGGAGAATACCGTCGGAGTCCACATCGGTTATATGGGCCATGAATCTGCCGGAGGCATCGGCGAAAGGATGGTCGCCTTCGGTCCATATTAGGCGCCTGAAGTATTCGGCCTTGAGCTTATGCGGGTCTGGGCTGCCCTCAAACCGGGCCCAATAATCAAGGATTCGGGTGCATACATCTTTCAGACTGTCGGAAAGATTGCTTTCCACGCCACAGTTGTGAAGTATGACCGACGTAGGATTAGGCGCATCGGAGAGAAAACGCCGCTGATTGATATTGATGCCGATACCCGCAATGGAATAATCGATAAACTGGCCCGAAAGGCGGTTTTCGATAAGGATTCCGCACACTTTTTCCATACCGATATATATGTCGTTCGGCCACTTCACCGAAGTGTGTATTCCGGCGGGAAGAAGCGCATCGATTGCATCGGCGATAGCAAGCGACACAACCATTGAAAGCTCGAACTGACGTGCCGCATGAAGCTTCTCCGGCTTCATGAGCATGGAAAAAGTAAGATTCTTTCCCGGCTCTGCCTCCCATGAATTACCCCTCTGTCCGCGTCCTGCGGTCTGCTCGCGTGTGGCGATTACAGTTCCGTGCCTTAATCGGTCGGGTTCTTTGAATTCCGAACTTGTAGAGCGGCAGGAGTCGAGTACCGTTATATCGGGTACTGTCATTCCGAAATCTCGATAGTGCGCGAATCGTCATCGTTCACGCGAATGCGCACGGAAACGGTATCGGCAGGAAGTACGGGAGTGATCCGTTCGGGCCATTCGATCAGACAGATGGAGCCGCTGTCGAAATAATCCTCGATGCCGAGTTCAAGAGCCTCGTCGAGATCTTCGATGCGGTAGAAATCGAAGTGATATATAAGCTCTGCAGTGGTATCTGAACGGTATTCGTTGATAAGAGCGAAAGTTGGCGATGCGGTATCGTCGGAGTCGACACCGAGTGCGCGGCATATTTCGTTGATGAATGTTGTCTTGCCGGCTCCCATGTCGCCGTAAAAAGCGAAAACGGTGTTGTCGCCCATGATGCTCAGGAATTCATGGGCTGCTGCGGGCAGAGCCTCAAGATTAGGTACTTCTATTGTTTTCATTTCGGATTCAGTGTTATTATGGGTACGAGCATCTCTTCCATGGATATGCCTCCATGCTGGAAGGTGTCGGTATAGTATTGCACGTAGTAATTGTAATTATTCGGATATGCGAAAAAGTCCTCGCGTGAAGCGAAAATATATGTGGTCGATACATTTGGTGAAGGCAAGCCGAAATCCGCCGGCTTTTTCACTTCGAAGACCTGCTTCGGATTGTATGCCAAATTCTTCCCCAGCTTATATCGCAGATTGGTATTCGTATTTTTGTCTCCTTGTACTTTTATGGGATTCTTCACCCGAATAGTACCGTGGTCGGTGGTTAGCACTATCTTATATCCTTTGGCGGCTATGCGTCGGAAAATCTCAAGAGCCGACGAATGGCGGAACCACGACTCCGTCAGCGAACGATAGGCCGCATTCGACGATGCCAGTTCGCGGATCATTTTCGATTCCGTACGCGCATGCGACAGCA
Source organism: uncultured Porphyromonadaceae bacterium (assembly GCA_902471685.1). GTDB lineage: Bacteria > Bacteroidota > Bacteroidia > Bacteroidales > Muribaculaceae > CAG-873. Next base: position 1,786 of record CABRLF010000006.1, on the reverse strand, counting down.
TATCGATAAAATTGAACACTATCACATTCAGATCGTTCTGCTCCAGTTGCGCGAATTCGCGCAGCAGTTTCTCGCCGGCCGCCGAATCGTTGATTTTATTGTACGAGAACCGGCAACTGCGGCGGTAACGTTCGAACTGAGTGGCGATAAGCGGCGATTCATTGATATTCTTTCCCTCCTCCGAATCCTCGTCGACCCATAGATCAGGGAACATTTTCTCTATCTGGAGCGGCATTAGTCCGGAAAAAATGGCATTGCGTGCATACTGCGTGGCCGTCGGGAGAATAGTCGTGTAGAGCGCCTCATCGAAGTTGAAACTGTCGGCCAGAAGAGGCTTTATGGTCCTCCACTGGTCAAGCCGGAAATTATCGATAAGGATAAAGAATACTTTCTCTCCGGAATCAAGAAGTGGGAATATCTTTTCGGGGAAGATACGGGGACTCATGAGCGGCTTGTCGGTGCAGTCCGGGTCGAGCCAGTCTTCATAACGCCTGCGGATCCATTTGTAGAATTCCGAATCAGCCTCGCGCTTCTGCATCTCGAGCATTTCGCCCATATTTGTATCGGCCTGCGCCAGCTCCATCTCGCGGAATACAAGACGGCGGTACAAGTCATACCAGTCTTCGATTGTCTCGGCAGATCCAATAAGAGAGGCGATTCTGCCAAATTCCTGACGGTAATCACCCGCAACTTTCTCCGTGACAAGACGGTCGGAATGCAGTTGCTTTTTGATAGCAATCAGAATCTGGCTTGGATTGACCGGCTTGATAAGATAGTCGGCAATCTTGCTCCCTACTGCCTGATCCATGATATTCTCTTCCTCGCTTTTGGTGATCATGATTACCGGCACCTCGGGCCTCTGCTCCTTGATAAGCGCCAGAGTCTCAAGACCGGTAAGGCCGGGCATGTTTTCGTCGAGAATCACAAGATCGAAAGGCGCCTTCATAACCATGTCGAGTGCATCACGGCCGTTGTTGGCGGTCGTCACCTCGTAGCCTTTGTTCTTCAGGAAAAGTAGATGAGGCTTAAGAAGGTCGATTTCATCGTCGGCCCAAAGTATTCGGCTTGTACTCATACCGCAAAGGTACACCAAATTTTACAAATTGACAAAAATTCGGAAGAGAAGCTATAATAACGAAAACGGAGCTGTCTCACGACGCCCCGCTTCTAATACACAATTATCTATAAAACAACTATTTAATGTCCATGATGTCAGAGTTAACACATATAAAAAACACCACTTCGCGAAATGACTTTCGCTTAAGTGGTGACACAAAGATAATATGCCATCAAAAGCGACCCAATGATGTCAGGTCAGGCCATACTTAACTTTGGTCACGTTTTTCGATTGCAAAAGTACTTCAACTGAAAAAAAATAGCAAAGGAAAATTGTGTTAATTTTTGGTAAAAATAGCAAAACAGACTGAACGGGAACTTTTATCCCATATTCTTACAGGGACCTGCAGCGGATCTTCCGTCTTCCTCATTGTCAACCAAAGACGAAACAAAACCGACAGAATGTATGTTAAACTGATATAAATTCTGAATTTTGATGCATAAGTGTCATGAAAGTTGAGAATCAACATAAATTAGCAATCAAAACCGCTTGATCGGGTTCTGCATTAGTATAATTTAACTATTTTATATTGCAATAATTCTTAAATTTGCGGCATAGAATGGTCCGGAAATCGACCCGACGTTTTGATTATTTGTTTCCAAGACAGAATGCAGAATTAATTGAACACCAAAAAACATTTCAATATAAAACTTAAAACATTCATACCCA
>CABRLF010000005.1 GCA_902471685.1 uncultured Porphyromonadaceae bacterium | reverse complement strand
CGCTCTTCCGATCTCAAAAGTCCCGGGGCTATCGGCTTTCTATGCAGGGTTCAATCCGACAAAGAATTATAGGCCCGTATATACGGGAAATGCCAACGACATACAATGTCTGTCAGATTTCATGGCTCATAAAACATTTGAGAACTGGATTAGAGGAGGCGAGCTTGACATGGGTTCGAGTGGTTCGGTCTTAGCTCTATGTTCCCATATTGCAAATAAGAAATTTGTGACTTATGCGAAGTATGAATATGAGCGAATAGGAACAGGGCATGGAATGTACACGGAGACATTTCACACGTTGGACATAAAGCGCGGGAAGGAACTGACGAACAAAGATATTTTTAAAGCTAAATCTCTCGACAATGTAAAAAAGGAGTTGTTTGAAGTCATGGCGAAAGACCCACACTATCTTGCATGGAATGATGGAATAGAAGAACCGCGAGATATAGAGAACCGGATTGTAGGATGGCAGTCTCCGAATCCAATTCTTGAAGGCACGGAATGGGAAGAACCCGACCGGGAGGTCAAATTTGAACTTCCGGAGGGTGCTTTGACAGGCTACGGTGTTGTATTCTCGTTCCAACCCTACGAGATAGACTGTTGGGCAGCGGGAGCATTTCACTTTATCGTGCCCTATGAACGGCTCAGGCCTTATATGACACAAGAAGCCAAAAGGCTAATCGGTATTTGCAAATCTGAGTAAAACCAAATCTACCAATCATATGAAGCGTTATCTCTATGGCAAGAAGATGTTTATCATCGACTTGATTCTTGTCAGTATCTGGGCTTTCTTTTTCAGTCGGTATTCTAGTCCCGGACTTATGTTGCTTATCCTCGTCAGAATTGCATTAAGCTTCGAGATGCACCGTAAATCTCCGTGGATTTTGATCTCGGCTATCGGCTTTTTGATTGCCTATATGTGTGTCGATAATTTCAGCAGACCATTCGAGAAGATGTTCTATACCTTCTTCTGCGCAATCGGCGAATCGGAACTGATGGTTGACATCTTTTCAGAACCGTTCGAATGGGAAATGAAAGCCTGGATTGGCACAATTTCCGTATTATGGTTTGTTTGGCTTGCTGTCTTACCGATAGTAGTCGGGATAAGGCTCCACAACTTCAGGGAAATACAATGGAAGCGCAAATGGATATGGATTTACCTCGTTCCTTTCGTCGGCTTATGCACATGGGTAATGTTTGATGAAGGCTCTGTTGGTGGTATCCTTCTGGGACTCATAATCTCACTGCTTCCGGTGATATACTGGTGTATATATGAACGCAAGGACCGTTCGTTGATTCAAACGATTTTAAATCAAAAGGAGATTCTTTGGTATCTCTCCTACACTGTATTCATGCTTTTTGTAGTTACAATAGGGCTGAAAGACATCTCCTCACTAAAATTGGTCGGATTGCTGACATTACCGTCTTTGTTTTATATATTGCTGACTCGTTCGTTGAATACAGGCATAGTGCTTACCCGTATTTGTGTGGCACTTTCCACGGCAGGTCTGTGTTATTGGCTTACATTCGACTACGGCACAACCGTTACCGTCATCTTACTCATTATTGCGATAGTGCTGATCGTATATTCAGCCGTTACAATAGTGGTTAAAATCCACAAATGGATGCCGTCTGTGATTTTGGTTACAACTATGCCGTTGGTGATCATACCTGGAATACTTGGCTTGAATCCGTATGTTGTAACCGATGCCGACTATACAAGGATGTATGTTACGAATCTGTCAGTGAGAAATGGCGTTTATGTGGTGGAAAAATATGTGGAGATAGCCGAAGCCGACAAGCCCTATTCTTGTGGGCGAAAGTATGGTTTGCGTGACCGATATGGAATCATCTTGCCGATGAAGTATGATGATTTAAAGCCCGTTGACCGGTGGGGACGGTATATAGCCACGAATACTCCGGAAAAATATGGTTGTATGAAGTCTGATCAACGCTACGGAGTCTATGATTTGCGAAAGCGCGTGTTTGTAGTCAATCCGGACAATCTTGAAGTAGCTGACCTGGAGAAAATTGACGATAAATCATTTAAGTTGATTAATCCGGAAGGAAGATATTTCGCAACGCTGTATCTACCGGGTGAATATCGTGGCGCTTATTTTTCTGATGCACATATCGAGCCTCATTTTGCCGAGGGTGAGACATCTGTTGCCGAATTTATTGAACGGGTCCAGAATCCGGAACTCGACATAGACAATCCATATTGGAAAGCTATGCGTAAAGAAAATCCTCATGCGTACAAGCTTTTGGTACAGATGGTAAACCTTAGCGGAGAAGATAGTTCCCCAATGAATGATTTGAACTATGCTCGTGCAATTAGAGAAATCATCAACAAAGACATTTATTACAGAGGCAACATCGATAAGGCTTTGGAAGATGTAGCGAATCTAAGCGAAACAATCACGGACAGTGGATCTCAGGCAGACATAAATACATGGACTGACTATCTCAGACTTATTTCATGTATTCGGGTATCAATTGCATACGACTCAATTCTGTCGTATGCAGATGACAATGAGTGGGTGAACAAGGAATATGTGGCATGGCATAATCTTATGGAAGTAATGGCTTATTACCTTGACGAACTTTATTCGACTGAAACCTATCGTGCTGTTCCGGAAGAGAAAAACAATAAAATAACAGCGTGGCTTGACTATAGAAGGTCATGCATCGATGCCGAAAGTAAGATACTTGACAATAAATTGATTTACTCTGTCAATCCTGCGAAAGCAGACTCCATCAAAGGAAAATCGGAGTATCAGGAATTGTTCTCCAAATTTCATTCTTATTCCGAACCCTATTATTACAATCCTATGTGGAATGAAATTAAAACTGCCTTCGACGAATGGCAATTCTCACGGGCAAAGCTCGCAGAGCAGCTTGAACCACACACTGCATTATCTTATCGTGAATATTCCAGTGAAGTAGTCGATAGCATCTTCTCATTCATTAAGGGTCTGGATCATCCTTGTTTTAGACCGGCATTATAATAGAGGTACTATCAGGAGTCTGAAAATCTGTTGATATAATTCAGGAGTATGGCTGGGTCGATGACTCGGCCATTTCTTTTGAGGGTAATGTGGAGATGAGGGCCTGTGGAACGACCAGTGGAGCCTACATAGGCGACTGGTTGGCCGGGAAGGACTTTTGAACCGATGGGGATGTTGGGTTTGCGAATAAGATGGCAGTAGCTGACGGTGAAGTTGCCGTGGCGTAGTTTGATATAGTTGCCGGAGCGAGGGTCATAGCCTATATGGGCTACCTCGCCCGGCAACATTGCGTATATAGGGGTACCGGCTTTAGCCGACAGGTCAATGCCGTTGTGAAATTCCGAGGACTTCTTACCGAATGGATTACGGCGTTGACCGAACTTGGAACTAATATGTAGCTTCCCCTTTAACGGCGGATGATACCAGTTGACGCCTCCGTCTGTTAATGGAACTTTTTCTTCCCTCTCCTTCTGAAAAGTGTTGCTGGAAACAACCGCTGTCGTATCAACAACCTGTAGCGGAGCTTTCTTATTGAGGTGCGACCTAGCAGGCGCAATCGTATTGAACTGCGCCGAAACAGATAATGACAGGGAAATGAATATTGTAATAGGAACGGTTTTCATCGGGAGCGCAAAGATACAACCGAAATCCGATATGGCCGAATGATAATGCAAAGTTTAACTAATTATAAAAAAGGAGATTATATTTATATTTTGGTTCATGAGTGCCGGAAAGTAGTGCCGATTTTCTGATAAAGATAAGGAACTATAAAAGAACAGCCGTCGGGAGGCAGTTCTTCGTTTTCATCCCTGTAATGCCCATATCTTTGCCGGAAATAATTTTCAAACCAATCAAAATATGAACCAATCACAGAAATTCACAGAGGACGACATCCCTTACAACATCCTTAACCGATTCGGCTTTACCCGTGAAATGATCGAGGATATGCCGGACGCGATAATAACGAAACTGAAAAACGGACAGACTACCCCTGTGCTGCCCATCCAGGTCACAGCCGACAACGGCGACAGGATTCTGTCAGCCGCCAAGCTGTCGCTCTACCGCAACGACAACGGAGAAGTCCGCATCATGTTTTATCCCAAGCTCGAAAAGGCAGAAATCTCGCGCTTCTCCCCGCAGCAGCAGAAGGCTCTCAACGACGGCGAACCCATCGTCAGCGACATGACGATGCCGGACGGCAAGAAAGCCCCGGCCTTCTACCAGATAGACCGTGAGACCAACCAGCTCATGTCAGTTCCCGTCGCCGTAATCGACCACAACATCAAGTTCATCGCCGACGAACTGCACCTCTCGCAGCCGGAGATCAACTGCATACGCAACGGCAAGCTCCTGTCAGCCGACTATCAGGATACGCAGTGGACTCTCGGAGTGTCACTCAGCGAAGCCCCCGGCATCCGTGTCGTCGCCGGTGATGAAAAGGCATGGCGCGACGAGGAACGCCGTGAGTACGGCAAGTTCAACTTCGGGTTGAACGGCTGCTGGATTGCCAATGACGAGGGTGGCCTCGACTACGTTCCCGAGGATGAATACAGCGAGGACTTATGGGACGAAATGAAGAAGCGCGGCAATATGCAGCGCAACGCCGGAACCCATAAAATGTAAAACCGTCAATGGCCCGAGACAAATCAAAATTCAAGTATTACCCCGAGGAAACCCTTATCGACCTCGTACAGCGCGGTGTCTTCGGCTGGGTGGACTATGTGACCCACTATTCGGAAGAATGGCGTGAGGAGTTCACATCATTTCTTTCCGAGCGAGGCATGGAAATGAACGAAAAAAACGCCCTCGCCTACATAGCCTTCAAGGAGGATATTCTTGAAGAAGCTATGGAGCAGGGTCTCGCCTGACAAACCTATATCCATAACCGAAATTCATGGCAATCAGACAGAATACAAATCCTCATCATCTTGAACTGCATCCCGAACTGCAGGACATACTCATGCGCAACGGCATGAGGGCGACGGTCACGGGATCGAGCAACGGTTTCCAGCTTGTAGTCCAGGGGCACGATTCACCCTTGCTCTATTATCCCATATCCGAGAAGCAGCTCCGCGCCCTTGTTGATTGGGGAACCAATACCGCCAACAAGAGGGCCTACAATACTCTAGCATCAATAGTCGCCGCTGACTTCGACCTTCCCCGGGACTTCGTACACGCTCGGAACGCAAACGGTCGTGTTGCTATGGGTCTCCACGGCAACCGTATAGGAGTCGGAGAATACGGTCGCGTAGCTATGCCCGTCCCCATGATGCACCGGCATCCTTTCGGGAGAGGCTTCCTCGGGTGGACACCTCGCAATCAGGAAGGCTGGCACATGCGCCGGATCGGTGGACAACTCTGGTTCCCCGCCGGCGCACCGATGGTGGCTGTCCGACCTGACGGACGGCAGAAACCGGGAGAGCTTCAGACCGGCGGCTACGGCTTCTACTATAAAGGCGCACCACAGGGAGCGATACCGGGAACGGTTCCGCAGCAGGATGTGCTTGCCCAGATGCAGACCGTGATTCAGCCTATCCCGCATCCGGAACGCCCCAAAGTTCCCGCAGTGCCATACAATCAGGCTATCACATCCGATGTCTATTTCTCCAACGAGAAGTGGCAGGAGGTGCTGAAAACGCATGGCATCGTCATAGATTCCGAAAAGAAGACCGTTACAATCCAGTCGAGTGCGGAACAGGCCGATTTCGTGTATGACCTCACTAATGAAGAAGTGGCGAAACTCACCAACAACTCTATCAAGGAGGTGTCGGTGGCAGACCGCATCCGGATTATCAACGGTGTCATCCAGGATGACTTCGCCGACGCAATCACACTTGACACACTCAACAAAGACACTATGTTGGAGATTGCGCTAAAGCCGGAAGTCCGTCAGGAACTCAACCAACAGGAACAGTCGGTGGTCAACCTCGTTCAGAACCGGCCGACAGTCCAAAACGAGCATTACACCATCACTCCCGAAGAACAGGCGATGATGGATATGCTTCACGAAGGACATCCCGAAGTCGGCGCGGTAATCAACGGCCGTGACCTTTATGAGCTTGACGGCAACAAGGCATGGTTCCGCGAAGGGAAGCATGGAAGAGAGGTGTCTGTGGAAAGAATATCAGTGCAGCCGGTAACTCCCGAATCCAGACCGGAAGGTGAACAGAAAGGAAAGGATAAAGGAGCTTCGGAAATGAAGTATTCCATGACAGCGGTAATCAACGGCGAGGTGATAACCCATGAGATATCGCAGAAGGACTACAACAAGTTCCTTGCCGTTAATGACCTCCAGCGCATGAAGATGTTCTCCAAAATTTTCTCGGAAGTCGATATGAAGGATATCCAGTCCACTGACAACGGGGCGAAGATTGGTGCCGGCATACTTACGGCACTGACCGTGGGAGCCGTGGTGCTTGGAGCCGCATCCCGTCCGAGGCCTGAGTTTTACGGCGGCTGTCACGGGCCGAGACCGTATTTCAAGCCCGGAGTCGATACCCCCGAAGATGTGGCAGCCAGAAATTTCGATGCAATAATCAACCAGCCACGACCGCAGGAACCGCATCGCGGTCAAGGCTTTTAACCATGACCTTTATATGGCATTACCAAAACTCACATATGAAGATTTCAAGGCGAGGATTTCGATACAGGAGGTCTTGCAGGATGCCGGCTATCATCTCAACCGCAGGGACGGTCTGCGTTACCCGTCGTATGTCCGTCTGGGCAGCGACGGGCGCAGGGTCAGCGGCGACAAGTTCATAGTGTCGGCCAACGGTATGTGCTGCTTTCAGCCGCCGGAGCGCAAGAACTATAATATCATATCCTTCATCAAGGCGCATCCGCATTTCTTCTCCGACTACCGACCCGGCATGTCGACCGACCGTCTTGTGAATGTCGTATGCCACCGCCTTCTCAATCAGCCGCTGGAAGAGAGACAGACCCGCATACTTGACCCTATAAAGGAGCGTAAACCGTTCACACTGATGGACTATGAGTTCAGCTCGCAACCCCGGCATATAGCCAAGTTTCTGATAGCGAGAGGTATCGGTAAATCGACTCAGGAGGCTTTCGAGCCTTACATGAAGGTGTCATACAAGAAACGCGATGACGGCAAACAGTTCGGCAACCTCTCCTTTCCTTTGACAATCCCGGGTAACAAGGCAGTCGTGGGCATGGAGCTTCGCGGCTTCCCCAATAAGGAGGGTAAGACCACCTTCAAAGGAATGGCCGCCGGAAGCAACTCCGCCGAGGGGCTATGGATAGCCTATCCCGGTCATGAGGAACTGCCTCCTATGGACAAGGTGACAGGAGTTGCGTGGTTCGAGAGCGCATACGATGCCATGGCATTTTACCAGCTCAACGAGCAGGCTTTCAAGGAACACACGGGTCTTGCAGAAAATGCGCTGTTCGTATCTACCGGAGGCACACCCACCGACGGACAGATGCGACATATGCTGAAGGCGACCCCCAATGCCCATCATTTTCTCTGTTTTGACAATGACAAGGCCGGCCGTGAGTTCTGCGCCCACTTCCATAGTTTCGCCGAAAGCATCGGGATTCCGAAGGAAAATGTCATGAACTTCTTCTTACATCCACGATATAAGGACTGGAACGATGCTTTGCAGGATAAGCCTTTCTATACCGGTGACGAGGTGATTCCACTGACACCTAAGACAAATACCGAACAAGATGTCGGGCAACAGGGAGGACTGAAACGATGAGTCCGCCAATTTCAGGCTTCGGCACGATAATCCTCCGACCTTCCTTTCTGCAATGGGTGACAGACAAATGCGGATGGATTGCCGTCAACATCATCGGTTACTGCCTTTATGCCGATTCAGAACTGCCTGCGGTCATCCTTGTGTTGATGATAGCCATGTCTCTTCATCTGCTATATATGCTGCTGTATCTGAGGCTGATGAAGTTTACTGTCACTGACCAGCAGATAATGTATCGACACGGTGTTTTCAACCGAAAAATGGAGTTCATCGAGCTTTACCGTGTCATTGATTTCCATGAGGATGTCAGCTTAATACAGAACATCTTCGACATCAAGACAGTCACGGTTTATTCCGGAGACAGAACTACACCGCGTCTGAGAATCCCCGGCATTGCACTGGGCTATCCTATGGTACAGACACTTAGAGAAAGAGTCGAATACAACAAACGAAGAAAAGGAATTTATGAGATTACCAATCGCTAAATCCATACTTGCCATAGCACTGGGTCTTGCCTCATTTGAGGCAGGTGCCCAGAGCATCGTTGTCGCCAACCCTTTGGAGTGGGCCGCACTTGCGGAGGGTAACGAGGCGATCAACGGTCAGGTCAAGAAAGAGACCGAGAACCAGCTTTCAACAGCGGCGTTGCAGAATACCATAGCAGCCGAGTTCACCAAGATTCATGAATGGGAGAAGCAGTACAGCAATTATCTCCGGAAGGTTGACGGTTACGCATCGAGCCTCAAGGCATCCACAACCCTCTACAACGAGGGGGTGCGCATTTTCATTTCCCTCACGAAACTGAAAAAGGCAATCGGCGACAATCCCCAGGGCATAGTGGCATCCATGAGCATGAACAACCTTTATATCGAGACCGCAACCGAAATGGTGTCGGTATATACATTGCTCAGGAACGCCGTCGCCGAGGGTGGCGTGAAGAATATGCTTACCGGCGAGGAACGGAGCCAGACCCTCTGGGCATTGAACGACAGGCTGCACAGCTTCCATAAGAAACTGCAGCGACTTACCCTGAGCATACGGTATTACACCTTCAATGATGTATGGGCTAATGCTACGGCAGGGATGATTGACCGTGACAACGCGACGATAGCACGACAGGCGAAAGCCCGCTGGAAAAGAGTGGCACAGTCTATACATCCATGAAGAAAGTCATCCTTTTCGCTCTCATAATCCTGTCGGCTTTCAAGTCTTCGGCTCAGGTTGACCCGACACTCGCCGGAATGATACTTCTCTATGACGACAAGGCGAAGAAAGCCCTGAAGAGTCAGGAATCGGCGATGCTGCTGATGACCACGGGCCATATCTGGACAAAGGAGGAAGTGGAAGCGACCACCGATCTGCAACGGAAATACAACGAGTATCTCGACCGCTTCAACGACATCATCGTGTATGCGGCCCAGATATACGGATTCTATCATGAAGTCGGTCGGCTGACAGAGAACTTCGGGCAGTTGACCCGGCAGTTGAGACAGTCGCCGACAAATGCACTGGCTGTGGCACTCACTCCCAAGAGGAACACCATATACAGGGAACTGATCATGACATCGGTGGATATAGTCAACGACATCCGGCAGGTATGCCTTTCCGACATCAAGATGACCGAGAAGCAGCGTGTGGAGATAGTTTTCGGAATACGACCCAAGCTGAAAGTGATGAACCGCAAGCTCTCCCGTCTGGCAAGAGCCGTAAAATACACCTCGCTCAACGATGTATGGCTTGAACTTGACAACAAGGCCCGCGACCCTATCGACAAAGGGAGTATTACGGACGCCGCTTTCCGTCGGTGGCGACAGAACGGCAGGGTCAGCATCAATCCCGGAAACAGCGGTTCAGGCAACGGCAATAACCAATGGATTATCGGGCCGTGGATAAAACCACCGAAACCGGGGATAAAGGACTCCCTGATAGTGAGACCGATAGATCCGCTACCGTTTGAGCCGGCTTTAAGAGACACAACAATTATTACAGTCAAACCTAAGAAAACCAGATAACAATGGGTAAATGGAGTTCAGTATTGAAATGGGTGTCGGCACCAATAGTGCATCCACAGCGCACTCTCGCCGGGACAGGCAGGGCTATCAAGACCGCCACTGTCGGAGCCGGCGTGGGCTATGTCGGCTGGGTGGCACTCATCAACGACAAGCCCGTTATGCAGACCGTGGGAGAAACGGTTCTCGGCGAGGAAACCAATGCCGCCGTAAAGGACACGGTTCACGGCACTGTCGGAGCTGTCGGCGATACCATCGGGTCTGCCCGTGAAGCTATCGGCAGTGTGACCGATGCCGTCAACAATGTCAACAACACGGCATCCTCCTGGGGAGGCATAGGCCAGTTCTTCGGCAATCTCACCTCCGGCAACGGAGCCAACATGTTCGGTAATCTATTCAGCAACATTTTCAGCGGCAAGGTGTCGATGATGTCCATGCTCGGACTCGTCGCCTCGGCGCTTCTCATCTTCGGACGTTTCGGCTGGCTCGGCAAGATTGCAGGGGCATTGCTTGGTATGCTGCTCATCGGCAACAACTCACGTGTGGTACAACAGCAACCGCAGAGACAAAACGACCGGATACAGGACGCTCCCGAAGCACGTCAGGAACAGCCGCAGCAGGAACAGCCACAAAGACCGGTAATAAGAAGATAAACTATTGAACATGAACTATAACCATAATTCTTCGCAAGCGAAGCGCTTCGCGTTTACAAACCTGTATTCCAAATCAGGATACTCCATGCCCTTTGAGGAAAAGAAGGGAAGAGTGGAGATTATCAAGCCATACGGAGAGAATGCCGAAGGCATATTCAACCACGGTGTTGACTTCAAGACACGCAACTTCCTGATCGCCGCAGTAGCCGACGGACAGGTCTGCGGCGCGATGAACGACCGCAACGGTGCCACGCTGATGCTGCGGCATGGCGACTACCTTGTGACATACTCCTGTCTCAAGACCCGCTTCGCGCAGGTTGACCAGAAAGTCAAGGCTGGCACAGTCGTAGGAATGGCTGGCGAATCGCTTCACATAGAAGTGAAATATCAGGAGGAGGAGATTAATCCGATAGAGTTCCTGACGATGATTTACGGCAACATCAAGATGCTTCTCCAGACCGGAAAGATCGCCACGCCAGATTTCGAGACCATCGACATGGATGTGCCGACCGATTATGACGAAGACCGTGAGGGAATTGAGAGACTCATGCTCCAATGGTACCCGTCATATCTGGCCGACCTCGCCAACGGGGACTATCTGCTGCCCACGCAGACGGAGATGTCATTGAGAAACATATTCTCATGGGCCGCTGTCAGGCAGTTCTTCTTCCGCACCATCCCGCATCTCGGCAATCCGGGCGGACTCGATGAGTCGTCGGTACCGTTGGCGTGCAAGGTTCAGAACCTGCTTATCGGCGACTTCCTTAACTATCTCGCCATACGCCAGCAGATCTATCTCTCGACATTGGCCGACGGCTTAAAAAAAAAGTCCATGAGTCAGCCGTACTGAGCCAGGGCATGATAGACCCGCTTGCCGACTGGGATATCGACATACAGAGCTTCGACATCCCGAGGATGGTGAGCGTCTATCCCGACCGTTTCGGAATCCGGTGGTTTACCAAAGCATGGTTCAACAATTCCGAAAGCGGCGAGGCCGCCATCGAGATAGAGCGTCAGATAGCCGTCAACTTCATCCGTGACCTAATCGGCAAGGATGAATGGCTTGAGGAATACTTCCCGTCGCAGATGGAAGCCTACCATAATGCAATCAACCAGACCAGAGAACAACTTCTAAAACAGAGCGTATAACATGGCCGAACCTAAAAATATGGATGCACTTGTAGAGGTGGAATACTGCCTTGGCCGGTATCTTGATGCCAATATAGCCGGAGTAATGGACGATGTGCGCCGTGACCTTATAAAGAAACAAGGTCAGGAGCGTGCCGAATGGAACACGAGCTTCGGCGGGATTCTGTCTTCACTCGCTGACGCAGGACGCTGCGCCCCCGGTATCGACACTTCTTCACAAATCCTGAAAGCCACCGGCGAATGGAACAGCAAGACCACCGAGGATTATCTTGTGATGTGCAAGGAAGCCGTGGTCAATGACAAGGAGCTTTCCCATGATATTGTCGCCCTGACTATATCGTGGCGCAGTGCGATGGTGGCATCAATCGGTCGTGAAGGCTACGACAAAGCCTCTCGGCAGATAGGCTGTGACCTTGCCGCCGCATATATGGATTACCGACTGCAACAGACGATGGTTGACCGGCTCATAGACAAGGAGACACCCAAATCGACAGCCGAATACATAATCAGGAAGGCCGCCGGAGAAAGCCTGTTCGGGCTTCCATATATGCTGAACAGGTCTCCGCTTGAGGCACAGATAGCCAGGGAAGCCGAAGCCAGATACAAGGCAAACGGCTGGGAATGGGGAGGTGCGAAAGCCGCCTCATTCGCCATAGACACTGTTGCGACGATGGGTTGCGGTTCATGGGCCAACCTTGCCAAACTCGCCGGGGTAGAAGTTGTGTTTGCCGGTGTCGAAGCCTATGTAGATTCGAAAAATAAGGACAACACTGTCACAATCGAGCAGTGTATCAGTCAAGGTTTGTTCGCTTCCGGAGAAAGCGAGAATGTGTTTGACTCTATAAAGGCACAGGCCGGATGGCTTGACGCCGAGAGAAACGAAGGTGTCACCAGAATCAACAGCAACCTAAAAAGACCTGTCGGAACATTTTCATTGGGCGGTTATTTAAGCCGTGGCGCCAAGGCGTTTGTCTCGCCGATTGCAAATGCCGTTGGAAATTTCAGGAAATCTTTTGAGGAAGCAGCACAAAATGCCTCCCGGACATCTCAGGTTCAAGACGCTCAGACCGGCAACGACATCCCGCCTGCAAGAGCCGCCGAAGCTCGTTTGGCGGCACGCTCGGGTAATACTCAACTAGAACAGGAAACAGAACAACCAATGTCAGAAAATATTCAATCCGACACCGGTGTTCCTGACGATGACAATATCCGCCAGGAGCAGGAAGCCAACCAAGCCGGCTGGGGTTCGCTTATGGCAGACCTCGGTTTCACCGGTCTCGGAGACATCTGTCACAACCTCGGCTATGTCATAGCCATGATGCCTGACATTCTTGTGGGCATGATGACCGGCAAGACGCAGAGTCTGCATCTCCGTGACAACCTGATACCGATGGCCTCCGTGGTAGCCGGACTCTTTGTAAAGAATCCCGTTCTGAAGATGGTTCTCATCGGCATGGGCGGACTGAACCTTGTCAACAAGTCCGGATATGAAAGCATAGAACGGCATAACAATCCGAATGGGCCGCGATTCAAGCAGTATGAAGACCAGGAACTCAATCCGAGGATAACCGGCCCCGTCATCAACGGCAACTGCCTTGTCGCCAACATCGACCGCACCCCGTGCTCGATAATGCTTCCCGACAACGTGGTGGCCGCTTATCAGAGCGGCGCTTTGCCGCTGAACACACTTGCCAATACCATACTTGCCAGACATGACGCCAACAGTCAGCTCGCACAGGAGAACTACCGTGTCGCAACTCAGGAAAATCAATCACAGACCAGACAAATCAGATAAGAAGCGAAACAAAATAATATGAAAGAAAAATCCCCACAGGAAGATAAGGCGGCAATCCGTCAGGTACAGTTAATCAACGAGGCCCTCACCAATGCCAAGGGCAACGGCGGCCAATGGCTCAACCATGCCGGAATGATGGCCCCACGCATCTATCCGAAAGGCCCGATGGTAAGTCCATTCAACGCGCTCGTCCTGCAACTCAACGCTGACCGCGAGGATTATGCCTCGTCGCAATATGTGTTCTTCCACACGGCAAAAGCCGCAGGAATCCCGGTCATAGGCAAGGAGAAAGGCACTCCGTTCAACTGGTATGCCTGGGATCTCTATGTAAACAAGCACGACCCGAAGGATGTGATAAGTGCCGGCGACTACAAGAAGCTCACACAGGAACAGCAGTCGGAATACAAAGGGGTACAGCAGCGGCAGATCCGTATGCTTTTCAACCTTGATCAGACCGTTATGCCCCATGCGGACGAGGACAAGTACCGCTCGGTGCTCGACCGCTTTGGCTCCGCCAACGAGCGCGGCAACCTCAAGGCGGAGGAACGCCAGCTCCGCGCATCCGTCAACAGCTTCATCAAGCAGATGAAGGATTACCTTGTGCCCATCCGCCGCGAGGCTTCCGAATCGGCTCATTACGACACCGAAAAGGACGCTGTGTATATGCCGGACCAGAAGAAATATGCCGAATATCCCGAATATGTGCAGGAACTCATGCGACAGATTGTCTCTGCCACAGGACACCAGCAGCGTCTCGCCCGCGAGGGAATGGTGATGAAGGGCGGCCATGCCCCTGGCGACTACGCCGACCGCTACGAGCGACTTGTTGTGGAAGTGGCTTCCGCCATAAAGATGAACGAACTCGGACTCCCGGCAAAGGTCAGTCCTCAGAATATCTCCCTGATAGACAACTGGACACGGGAGCTTCAGGAGAATCCCTGCATGATCGACGCTCTGGAAGCGGATGTCAACAATGCGCTCGATGTGATACGCAAGGCAGAACAGGGAGAGAAAATCGAATATGCACGTTTCCGCACACAGGCACGGATTGACGAACTCCAGCAGAAGCAGAAGCCGCAGGTTGACAGTCACGAGGCCGTCATCCTCTGTGACATACTCCGTCACGGCGGCATGAAAATTGACGACCGCAACTTCTCTTCGCCTGAGGAAAAACGTGAGTTTCTCGAAAAATTCGACCTGACTTACTACAATAAGGAACTTGAAGAGGCTATGGCGCTGACAGGTTCCGATGACCCGGAGCAGGTTGAGTTTGCATACGGAGAGGCACTGAAAAACGCCGCATCCATCAACCGTCTGTGTCTGGAATATCTGCCCGATGTATGGAACTCCAAGTCCAATCATTATGTCATCAATGACATGATACGGCATATTCCCAGTGAGGCTGACCGCTCTATGGTTGTGGTGAAAGACACCAGAACCGGAGTCTATGACGTGATGCTACCCGGAGGTGCCATGGCCGGCGGCTATGTGAACCTGCCAGACGGAGAGCGCAAGCTGTTCCGTGTAACACCCGACGAGGTGATGTCTGCCAAGGAACGGACCGAAGCCAATGCGACAGTCACAACTTTTGCATTGAAAGGTTTCTCTCTGCCGCGTATTGAGGCTGCCCTGAAAAGAGACGGCGCCGCTTATGTGAGGTTCTATAACAATGACGGCAAACTGTCGCTCAATGCCGATGACGGTTTCTATGAAGGGAGAACCGTCCATGAAATGAGCTATAAGGGCGGCAAGCTCAATGAGGTTGCCCGGCTCGATGTGTCCGGAGCTGTCGAGGCTGCGAACAGCGTGCTGTTTGACCGGGTTCAGATGCTCAAGGACGACAATGCACGCTGGGCTTTCTATATCAAACCGAAAGACGGCGAATCGTTCTGCATCTATCCTGAAAAGGAGGATGTCAACCGATTCTTCTCTACGCTCCGACAGGGTCATCAGTCCGAGGCTGACCGGCTCCGCATGGAACTGGGTCAGAAATATTATGAACTTGTCAGAACAAATCCTTCCCTCCGTTTCAATATCTTCAACGACATTCCCGAAGGCGTTGATGTCTCCCGAATCACCCGAGTGAATGTCTATAAGACAAAGGAGGACAAGATCATGTGCGCTCCAAAAATCGAAGGGGTCGAGAACGTGAAGCCCCGTGAGATCAGCCGTGACCAGTGGAACCGGATGTTCGTTGCCGAGGATATGGCTGAGTACAAGACCTCACTTGCTGCAAAGGTGTTCGCCGATATTCTCGGAGCAAATGTTTCAAGAAGTGAGGCTGCGGCATCCGAGGTTGTCAAGCCGGAGCCGGAAGTCGAGAGCGTCGAGGTCGAAAGAACCGAGGAAGTGGAAGAAACGCAAACCGTTCACAGAGGAAGATAATATGGCAAGCGTATCACAGCAATATGTAGAGCAGTATGCCGAGTATGCCATCGAGCAGCAGCGCAAATATGGTGTCCCGGCATCGGTGACGCTTGCCCAGGGTATTCTTGAGAGTGCCAACGGGCGCAGTCAGTTGTCGCGTGAGTGCAACAACCATTTCGGTATAAAGGCAGCGAAAGCATGGCTCGACGCCGGCGGTCAGTACGGACTCTATACCGATGACAGGCCCAACGAGAAATTCTGCAAGTATGCCACCGTCGGCGACAGTTATGAGCATCATTCGCTGATTCTCAAGAACAACAGCCGATATTCGGCATGTTTCGCTCTTGCTCAGGATGATTACCGGGGGTGGTGCAACGGCTTGCAGAAGGCGGGGTACGCATCGTCCAAGCAATATGCCTCAAGCCTTATCTCCGTAATCGAGAGAATGGACTTGACAAAATATGACCGCATGGCTTTGGAGCGTGGTCCGCTTACACCGACATCTGATATTCAGACATCTGCCGGGCAGTCAAGCCATTATTCGTTCCCGGTCAAGCGAGAAGAGTTCATGCTTGTAACCTCTCCTTACGGTAACCGCAAAGACCCTATGAATCCGGGTCGGACGCAGTTCCACAAGGGTGTGGATATTCAGTGTAAGGGTGACAGCCTTCTTGCCACCGAGGATAACGGCCGCGTTGTCAGTGTCAGTCACAATGTCAACACCGGCGGCGGCAAGAGCGTGACCTTGGAGTTTGGCCGACCGGACGGCTCCAAGTATCAGACAACCTATATGCACCTGTCGGAAATTGCGGTCAAGGCCGGTGATACTGTCAACGCCGGAACTAAAATCGGTGTCTCCGGCAACACCGGAACAAGAACTACAGGGGAGCATCTTCATTTCGGGGTAAAACTGATAGGTGCCGACGGAACTAAACGGGACATTGATCCTGCCGCATACCTCGCGGAGATTGCGGCCAAAGGGAACATAGCGGTAACTGCCATGCACAACGGAAATAATCTACTCGCAAAATATGCCGACCCAACCCATCAGCAGGACACTCCCGGAGAGGATATGGCAATCAGTGAGACTCCTGAAGAGGAAATGACACCCGACGGCTGGATGAAGAAACTCCTCTCTTCCGAAGACAGCGGGGTGAGTCTGCCGTCGAATGACCCGGTAATGGAGATGGCAGTCACTATGTTCACATCGCTTATGGCTCTTGCCGTGCAGATTGACGGTAAAGACAGGGAGGAAGCTATAGCACTCGCTACCGATGCGGCTATAAACCGTCAGATAGAGCTCAGTTCATTGACTCCCGGTCTGAAAGCGTGCTCCCTGACTATCCATGAGGGGCACAACCCCGTACTGTCAATCACCGATGACAGAGGCTCGTTCAACCATGAGCTTACCAACGCCGAGGTGACAAGGCTTTCAACGGCACTTAACGATGCTAATCTTGGCAACGAGGCAAAACAGGGACGCATAGCTGGTATAATAAATAATATTGTTATAGCCAATCAGATGTCGCAGAATTTCGACCGTCAGGTGAGCAACGACCAGAATCAGGGACTGCAGCGATGAGAAGTATTATCCTCTATACGGCTCTCGTTGTGATGCTGCTGATAATGTGCTACATCACTCTCGTGATTTACTCTCATTTAGGGTTGGTCTGGGCTGTCGTATTCTCGGCTTTTGAGGCTGTGAAAACATCAATCGCCTGCATCTTCTATATCAGGCTTATCACAAGGGACTGACCAACCAACTAATTCATAACCAACTAACCAATCATTCAAGTATATGATAAAATGCAATGTAAAAGTATGCGGTATCATCAACCGGACCGCAAGTGTGAAACAGACCGCTGACGGCAAGAGCTTCTTGGCATTCGGATTGTCGGTGGACGTGCCATCTACCAAAGGTGATGCGGTGCCAGTCATTATCAGTGTGGCAGCCGAGAACGCCGATGTCGCGGCTCTCATTCAAGGACGGCGTGTCTCAATCGAGGGCGTGCTAAAGATAAAAGGTGCGCCTGAGAAAAGAACCTACTTCAATCTCTCGGCCGGCAACATCGAAATCGACCCTGTGGCTGAATCAGGCATCGCCGGAGAAATGGAGTTCCGGGGTGTCGTATGCAAGGACATAAAGACTCCAACAGACAAGAAAGGGAACCGATATCTGCGGTTCTCGGCGTATTCGACCGACAAGGTGGGGGAAGATTTTTTCTCGGTATTCGTGCGCTTTGTGTCGTTCAACGAGGCAATTCCGCCTTTCATAGTACCCAAGGCCAAGATCGAGGCGAAAGGAGAGCTGCGCATATCGACATTCAACGGCAACCTTGACCTTAACTGCAAGGCGGTCGAGCTGAAGGAATATGTCAAGACTCCGTTTTAATGGCGAGATATTCCAAGAATCCGAATACGCCGTCGGCAGAGGACAAGGCACTTGACCGCTTCACGGAGCTGATGATTGACAAGATCAAGTCAATCGACCATGACTGGGAGAAGCCTTGGTTCACCGAGGGTGCGCTCGTGTGGCCCCGCAACCTTCACGGTCGCCGTTACAACGGAGGCAATGCCCTCATGCTGATGCTCCATGCCGAGAAGGAGGGTTACAGACTTCCGGTCTGGTGTACCTTCAACAGCATCCAGCGTGACCTCAATCCTCAGCAGAAAGACTCGGAGGAACGTGAGGCTGTCCATGTCCTGAAGGGTGAAAAGTCTTTTCCGGTCTTTCTTACTACTTTCACTGTCATTGACAAGGATACTAAGGAACGGATTCCGTGGGAAGATTACAAGAAACTCTCCAATGATGAGAAGAAACAGTATAATGTCTATCCCAAGAATCAGGTTTTCAATGTGTTCAATGTAGCGCAGACAAACCTGCAGCAAGTCCGTCCGGAACTGTATACGAAGCTGGAGGAACAATGCGTCGTTAAACTCCCTGAACAGAAGGGAGTGGTTTTCTCATTCCCGGTTATTGATGCGATGATTGAGAACAATGCCTGGGTGTGTCCTATCAGACCGGAGCAACAGGACAGGGCTTACTATTCGGTGTCAAAGGATCATATCGTTGTTCCAACGAAAGAGCAGTTTGTTGACGGCGAGAGCTTCTATGGAACACTTCTACATGAGATGACCCATTCGACCGGAGCGTCCTCCCGTCTGGGTCGTCTGAAAGCCTGTACTTTCGGTGATGATAATTATGCCCGTGAGGAACTGGTGGCCGAAGTCGGCTCTGCACTTATATGTCAGCAAAATGGCGTACAAAAACATGTAAAGGGTGATTCCGCCGCCTATCTCAAGTCATGGCTTAAAGAACTTGAAGAATCCCCGGATTTCATCCGCACTGTCATGTCGGATGTCAAGAAGGCAACGGCGGTCATCAACTATCGTATGCAGGAAGTGAGCCAGCAGCTCGAGAACGGGCAGACAGTCCAGCCTTATTCTTCGGAACAGGCGGCTTTTGACCCCACCTTGGTTCCCGAAGAAGTGCCATTCAAGGATACGCCAACAGTCAATGACCGGGATGAGGAAGAGATCGCAGCGATGGAACTGCCAAGAGGTTGCCGCCGATGAAGAAGTGGCTATTGATTATGGTGGCGTTGCTGTCAGCAATGGCAGCTAACGCCACCTCTATTCCTAATTCCCGCAAGGCAAACCTTATGGCGTTGCCTCCTTTTGAACGTGCCTGTGTCCTGATCCGGCATTATGAAACGCTACACGAACCGAAGCATTGGCCAACCATCGCATACGGTCATGTGGTACAGAAGGGAGAGAACTACAAGAAACGGCAATACTCCCATGCAGAAGCTGACCAGATATTGCGAAAAGACTTATCCCGGCTCTGTGCCTATTATCGTGGCTACGGCGCGGACAGCCTGCTACTTGCCTGTCTCGCCTACAATGTCGGCAGCGGCCGCATCCAGAACAGTTCACTTCTCAAAAAGCTGAAATCCGGAAGCCGTGACATCTATCACGAATACACCTCGTTCTCGAAATACAAAGGTCGCCGGCATCCCGGCCTATACCGCCGTCGGTGGATGGAACTGGAACTGTTTTTCCGACCCTGATTTGTCATGTTTATCATTAATTGGTCACGCTTCGTAGTATTAGAAATCTACGGAGCGTGTTTATGTTTATAAGACTTTAAGGAAACCGATCAGGCAAAACCCTGCCAAACTACCGAATGAATTTGCTCCAAACTACCGAATTAACAAATGTACTCTCTTATAGCTGTCAGAAATATATTTGCATATATGGATATTTATGTCTATATTTGCAAAATAAATACCCATATAAAGAAATCTAATGGACGAAAGTTATACATCCAACTATGATATTCTTCAGATGCTTGCCAAGCGGATGAAGGAATATCGTCTGGCTGCGCGAATGAGTCAACGCGAATTAGCTGAGAAGTCAGGTGTCAGCTACACGACTATATGCCGTTTCGAGCAGGGGAAGCATCCCAACATCTCACTGAGCAATTTCATCTCGCTGCTGCGGCAGGTGGGAATGGAATCGCATATGGCCGAAGTGCTGCCTGAATTACCTGTGCCGCCTATGGCTTTACGTGAAATAAATAAATTAATACCCAAAAGAGTACGCCGCCATGATTCCGTCGATTAATGTAATGTTGTGGGGTAAACCTGTCGGCACACTTGTAGAAACAGGAAGCGGACGCAACCGCCAAATCTGTTTTTATTTTGACCCTGCGTTTGTTCGTTGCGGACTTGACATAGCACCTATAAGAGCATCCATAAATGGAGTGGCGGCACAGAAAGGTATGCCGATTTACCCCGAAAAGAATAGATTGTTTGGAGGACTGCCGTCTTTTATCGCCGATTCCATGCCTGATAACTGGGGCCATTTGGTATTCAGCCAATGGGCCAAAGCACATAATATCAGCATGAAGAATATTACTGCCCTTGACCGTTTGGCTTACATAGGCCGTCGGGGAATGGGAGCGTTAGAGTTCGTACCTCCGACTTCAGCAGAGATGGAAACTTCCTTCAAAGTTGAGATAGACCAGCTATCCGGTCTTGCGCAGACAATGCTGAAACAAGCAAAGGATTTTAAGACGCAGTTGAGTCCTGACCTGATAGTGGAAAGCCTTTTCAGAGTAGGAACTTCGGCAGGAGGCAGGAGGCCCAAAGCACTCATCAATGTCAATATAGAATCGGGAGAGTGTTACTCCGGCCAGGTCGCCACGGAACTTCCTGGTTTTACGCCAATGATTATCAAGTTTGATGAGCATATTGATTTGCCGACAACCCGTATCGAGTATGCTTATTACCTTATGGCGCAAGAGGCAGGCTTACGCATGATGCCATCACGCTTGCTTGAGGGTAAAGATTCCGTACATTTCATAACAGAGAGGTTCGACCGCTATGGAACTGAAAAACTGTATGTTCAGACACTTGCAGCCATGAATCCTGATTCGACATCATACGAAGATTTGTTTACGGTTGCACGTAAGTTGGGACTGCCCCAGAATGATTTGAAGCAGTTATTCCTGCAGACGGCCATGAATTTTATGGCAGCCAATGTCGATGACCACAACAAGAACTTCAGTTTCATAATGGACCGCAACGGTAAATGGCGCGTAGCACCTGCATACGATTTCACCTTCACCGTTGACCCTTCGGCTCCGTCTTATGTCAATAGACATTGCATGACCCTCAATAGAAAAGACCATGATGTTTCTGATAAAGATTTGCTCGAACTGGCTACCTCATTTGACATTAAAGGTAGTCGCAAGATATTGGATACAGCCCGCGAAGCAGTTGAAAACTTTACAGAGCACGCTAAAACTGCGGGGCTGACACCAGAGGTTACTGATTTAATCATACAAAACTTTAATGTCGGATAAATGCCTTAATATTATAACAAATCTCACTACACTGACAAAACGACTGTAATTCACATGCCTTTTGTCACTATAGACTCAATCTTTTGATTGACTCTGAGAGAATCATCGCATTTCAAAAATTGCCCGATTTTTAGTAATTTTGTGTTCGGAAAACTTATCAAATTCATAATAATACAGACAATATGACTAAAGCAGATATAGTTAGCGAGATAGCTAAGACAACCGGTATCGACAAAGCCGCTGTGCTCACTGTCGTTGAGCAGTTCATGACTGTGGTTAAGGACAGCCTCGCTCATGGGGAAAACGTATATTTCCGTGGCTTCGGTTCATTCACCGTCAAACAGAGAGCCGAGAAGACAGCCCGTAATATCAGTAAGAATACTACGCTAATCATCCCTGCTCACAACATCCCGGCGTTCAAACCGGCCAGCTCCTTCAAGGACGAAGTCGCAAAGTGATTATGAAAGAAGAAAACGAAGAGGAGCAGTCCAAGGTCGAAAACATCCATATTCAATCAAACACCTGCAACTGCGTTGAATGTCAGGAAAAATGCAGTAAGTATATTACGGTTCTTGATGTTGACCGATACATAGAATCTCTTAACGACTGGGATTGATTTTTAAATGAATGAAGAATATCCGTTCAGCATAACAGATTTACATACGACACCTTTAGGAGTCGAGCGTATCAGGCGGAATCTGGATTTGCCGGATTCTATTGACGCTGTGAATTTTTGCCGTAGTTTCATACTTGAAGATTTTGCCAAGTTTGAACGTAAAGGCAAAAATTGGTATGTGACTGCCGGACATGTACGCGTAACAGTCAATGCTAAAAGCAACACCATAGTCACGGCACATAAGGTATAGATGACAAAACTGCGGTGCGTTGTCGAACATATCACTTACCAGAATCAGGAAAACGGCTGGTCGGTGATGAAAGTGAAGGTCAAGGGATATGACAATCTCGTGACCCTTATCGGTTCTTTGCTCGACGTACCTGTAGGAAGCGTCCTTCTCGTTGACGGGGACTGGCGTGTTGACCCCAAATATGGTCAGCAGTTTGTGGCTCAATCATGGACCGAGGTCATGCCGGCCACTCTTTATGGTATCGAGAAATATCTCGGAAGCGGTCTGGTAAAGGGTATCGGCCCGGCTTACGCAAAGGCGATAGTCAGTCGTTTCGGACTGGAAACTATCGACGTTATCGAAAACGAGATAGAGCGGTTGCTTGAAGTGCCTCGTCTAGGCAAAAAGCGGATGGAGAAAATCCGCGAGAGCTGGGAGAAGCAGAAAGACATCAAGGAAGTGATGGTATTCTTGCAAGGTCATGGTGTAAGCACGGCTTTCGCAGCCAAAATCTACCGTAAATATGAAAAGGATTCAATCGCCAAGGTCAAGGAGAATCCCTATCAGCTTGCCGATGACATATGGGGCATCGGTTTCAAGACCGCCGACAGCATAGCCTCCAAGATGGGTTATGAGAAGAATGACCCTCGGCGTTGCCGAAGCGGAATACTTTATACGCTCAATGAACTTGCAGAGGAGGGTCATGTCTATGCTGAGCCGGAACAGTTGATAGAAGCCGCTGTCAAACTGTTGGAGGCTGAGGAAACTCCCGTGCGTCAGGCACTCGCTTCTATGATGGAGGCTAACGATGTTATTGCCGACAATGATATGATATATCTGCCTCCGTTCTACTATGCCGAGAACGGTTCGGCAAAGCGGTTGCAGTCGCTCCTTTCCGATAAATCACTTTTCAATCCCGATGTTGCGGCAGAACCGGAAGCCGAATATGGCTCAAAAAGCGGCGGAATAGTTTATGACGAAGTGCAGCAGGCGGCAATTCAGAAAGCTCTCGACTCAAAGGTGATGGTATTGACTGGCGGTCCCGGCACAGGCAAGACAACCACTACTCAGGGAATAATCGCCGCGTTCAAGGCACGTCACATGAGTATTCTTCTCGCCGCTCCCACAGGTCGCGCCGCTAAGCGATTGACCGAGGCAACCGGCATGGAGGCGAAGACAATACACCGTCTTCTGGAATATAATCCGATGGACGGATACAAGCGGAATGAAGAGAATCCTCTTGAGGGTGACGCACTCATTGTGGATGAATGTTCGATGATTGACATTCTGCTGTTCTGCAACCTTATTAAAGCCATTCCATCGAATATGCGTCTGATACTTATTGGCGACATTGACCAGTTGCCGAGTGTCGGAGCTGGTAATGTGTTGCGGGATATCATCGACTCCCGACAGATTCCGGTGGTAAGGCTGACTCGCATCTTCCGTCAGGCTCAGTCAAGCCGGATTGTGATGAATGCCCACGCCATCAATGCCGGACAGTTCCCGAATATCAAAAACGGTCTTGATACAGACTTCTTCTTCATAAATCAGGATGATGCCGACGAGATGGTAAAACTCATCATGGGACTTGTGCGCGACCGATTACCAAAGAAATATGGCTATTCACCGAAAGAAGTGCAGGTGCTGACTCCGATGCAGCGCGGCACGGTCGGAGCCGGCAATCTCAACATCGAACTGCAAAATGCCCTCAACCCGACGGGTCTATCACTGGCACGTGGCGGCTACACTTTCCGTCAGGGTGACAAGGTTATGCAGATCCGCAACAATTACGACAAAAACGTCTTTAACGGCGATATAGGTTATATAACCGCCGTAGATACAAATGAGCGAACCCTGACCGTTACTTTCGACAACCGCCTTATCGAATATGACATAACGGATCTTGATGAGATAGTGCTTGCATATGCCATTACAATCCACAAGAGCCAGGGTTCTGAGTTTCCTGTAGTTGTTATGCCCGTGACGATGAAACACTTCGTCATGCTCCAGCGGAATCTCATATACACCGGTATAACCCGCGCCAAGAAAATTTGCGTACTCGTCGGCACTACCAAGGCTCTCGCATACGCCGTAAGAAATCAGACCGTTTCCAAACGCAACACCAAGCTGAAGGAGCGGCTAAACGAAACGAAATGAGTGTAAAAAAGACTGTTTATCGTTCAAAAATTGACTGGTGGGTCTGGCTTATCACAGTCGGATTCCTGGGTATCATATGGCTTTCCGCTATCGGAATGTCATGGTGGTATGTAGTTTTCGTCAGTGGTCTGACTACAATACTCTATGCTTGGCTCATGTTCGGATGCTGGTATGAGATTGATGATAAAAATCTGATAATATACCAGTTTTTCAGACCCACGCGCATGCCAATCTCAAATATCAAGGACGTAAAGAAGACAACCGGATATATTGCTACAGCCGGGATGTCTCATCTTCGAGTATCCATAAGTTTCATAGACCGCACAGTATGGAAAAGTTATGCTCCATTGGAAATCTCGCCCAATAATCGCGATAAATTCATCGCACATCTTATTGAAATCAATCCTGAAATAAAGGAGGTATAATAATGAATATCGAGGAACTGAGAGACTATTGCCTTTCGATGGAGGGTGTGACTGAGAAGACACCTTTCGGGAAGTTTGCCAGACGCTTTGACTCTGTCCTCGTGTTCTATATCCTTGACCACATGTTTTGCATGACCGACATGGATGATTTTACCTCAGTGACGGTCAAGGCTGCTCCCGAAATAATAGAGGAGCTGAAGATGACACGTTCATCAGTCAGTAGTCACAGGAACATGAGTGAACGGCATTGGATGCAACTCAATCTCAACGGCGACATTTCCGACCGCGAAATCTACGACCTCGTCAAAAGGTCGTATGAAATAGTCAAATCGAAATATACCAAGAAACGATAAAGCAATCACTCTCTAATTGCCAGAGTTATTCGATAATGATTCCTGAATCGGTTGACATCGTCATAGCCGATTTCAGTGATTGGGATTGACAATCCCACAAAGGGTATCGAAACAAAGCAGCCCGGCCTTCACGGTCGAGCTGCTTCGCATTATGAAATATCAGTAACCAATTATGAAAAAGTAGTTTTATCTGGCAGTAAGAAAAAGTTCTATCTTGCAGTGGCGGTTAGCTTCGCCGGGATTGAAACGGTCGATGCCTCCTTGGTTGATTTTGGTTATGAGGGAGGTGCCGATGCCTCGTTTTTGAAGTTGAGTGATGATATAATCCGCACGGTCGTTGCCGAGTCGGTGATTGATTTCATCGGTGCCTGTATCGCTGTCAGCGGCGCCGATCACTCGCAGAGTAAGTCCATACTGTTTGGCAACACGGGCAATCTCATCGAGATTTACAAGCTGAGACTTATCGGTCAGATTAGTTGTTCCGAGGTCAAAGAAGAAGAATATCGGACTGCCGATGCACTTCTTCCCGGACTGAATGAGTGCCAGATAATTGTCATTATTCAATACGGCAACTGAATCCGAGGAGGCACTACCATTACCGGCAAATCCTAATCCGGCTATTGAATCGGCAGGCTCACCATTGATTAGGCTGTCGATGTTGTCAGTCTCATCATCTATTCCATCAAGATCTTCAATGTCCATGAGCATTTTGGAACTGTAATCATTCTTAGCACCCTTGAGCCTTGCGCGAAGGCTGTTAAGACCGGAATAATCATTGACCGGGTAATGACTGACGGTATTGTCATATTCCTTATTGAAGATATTGCCGTATCGGGTAAGCAAACCTTCAATCTCCAGAATCTTCTTCAATTCGGCAACAATACGGTCATCGTTGGAAGATTTACGCGACAACCTGCCATTCTCATCCGAGAGTGAAAGGCAAAGTTCCCGCAGACGCGAGTTATCCAGCATCACAGGTCTGGCATCAACGACCTTGCGGAATCCCGGACTGCCCAGTGTGAAAGATACTCCGGCAGACAGAGACAGTATGTTGTCACCACCGAAGCGGTTTGCCGTTCCGAATCCGTCAAAGTCCGAGAATGTGGTCTTGCAGCCTAATTCGAGATTCAGCTTCAGTCTGGAAGTAAGTCCGTATTGGGCTATGACACCATAGCTGAGTGCAAAAGGATTTGTCTGTGCCTGTCTGTTATGGAGCATCCCCACACCGAGATACGGAATCAGACCGAAGCGGGTCTTGTCATGGTTGCCATACAGAGAGTTCGTAAGATTCCATAGGATTTCGGAGGATACGCCCCATCCGGTCTGTGTCCTGCTTTCGGGATTGGAGAGCCAGTAGCCGTTAAATGACAGCCTGCTGCCTACAGTCGGAGTGAACCATTTGCCGGCATTGATGCCGAACTGCCCCTTGATGCGGCCGCCGAGGTCGTTGCATCCCATAGGGGTGCCAAGGAAAGCGTTGACACCGCCGTCGGCTCCGATGAACCAGTTGCCTTTCCATCCGGGAGACTCGACAACATCCTTGTTATATGAGACTGACGGTTTGTAGATAAGCTCCATGACATCTCCTGGACGTGTCCGGTAGGTCTGGGCGTAAGCGAAAGCGTCTGAACTGACGGAACTTGCCATCAGAGCGACTGAGAGTATGTAAAGTTTGTGTTTCATCTGATTGGTTTTGAAATTTGAGTGCAAAGGAAAACATAAAAGATGTGACAGCGAAATATCCGCTATGAATCAGCCGATTATTTAAGCCGCTTTATAAAAATCACGAAATCGGCACTACTTTACGGCACTCATTCATGGTCAATGCCGTTTTACCTGCTTGGCCGCCGGACGGAGCATCTTGTGCGCCTGCATCATGCAGCGGTAGGCGAAACGACGGTCGTCCTCATTCGGATCGCGTCCCCACGGGAGGTCGGATGCGGAGCCTCCGCCGCCACTTCCCTTGGCGAACTGGATTGCCCCGTCGAGATAACCCGCAAACAGATACATCGCACATTTCAGAATCTCGTTGGGCTTCTCCGCCATTGCCATGAGAAATTCCCCGTCAAACCCGGCTTTCTGCTCCGGCGTCATTGCAGCCAGCAGAGAGCGCATATCGACGACAGACCTTCCGAACACGGCATCCGTCAGCCTCATGCGCATCTGTTCCTGATTCTTATCCGTAAAATTGTGGTATTCTCTCTGCGCATTGGAGCGTTTCTCGTTGACAGACTTCAATTCATCCTGAAGCTGCGCAAGCTGCCGGTCGGCGGTCTTGAGTTTCTGGCGTTTGTCAGCGAGTGACGATGCGGTGGTCTGCAACTGTTCCTCAAGGTCAGCGATTCGGCTACGGAGGTCTTCCGCATCGCCGTTCCCCGATTCGAGTTCCGACTCTAACCGGTCTATCTTGTCATTGAGGTCTGCCTCGCGTGTTTCAAGATTTCCGATCATCGTATTGAGTCCCTTGCAGCGTTTCTCCGCCTTACGGATATCCGCATACAGCTCCTTCAATATCTCGTGCCTGTCGCTTATCTGAACTTCCAGGTCGTTACATTCCTGACGGAGTTCCCGACGATATTCCTCGGAAGTCCTGTGGCGTGTTCCCGTTTCCATGATGCTCTGACCTCTGCCGAGACCCCAGCGCGCGTTGACTTCGGCAAGCTCATTGTGCAGCCGGAGGGTGCGTTCCTTGAACTCGATTTTGTCCTTGCCCGCAAACAGTTCCTTAAACGAAAACTTATTGCGTTGAGTGATAGGTAATAAAGTGCAGTGAATGTGCGGATTTTTCTCATCGAGGTGAACATAGAAACCTACGATGTTGTCTTCGCCCCACTTGTCGCAGGCGAATCTGTAAATATCCTTTGCCCAATCCTCGATGTCTTTACAGCGGGTGATATGAGAATTGTCCGCGCCATGTTCCAGATTGACGGTCTGACTCCCGAATGCCAGCTGGTGCATCCGGTCGCGGCTTCCTCCGAAGATGATGTTGACAACGGTGCGGCGATTCGGCTCCTTGCCTTTCCGCTTCATCTCCTCATTCGGGTCGATGATTCCGCGTGCCGCAAGCGTTTCCCTGATTCGTCGGGGAATGCTTTTGGACTGATCAATGGGCTGCACGATGCCACCGCGGGCTACCTCAAAATTGAGATGTGCCCTGGTGCGGTCATAGTTGCCGCCCTTAACGGCAACATTCCAACTGCGGTCAGACCAGCGTCGCTGATGCTCGTTTGACTGATTGGGCGACATTCCCGCCGAAGCATGGAAGTCGATAACCTGTTTAGCCATATAACTGAAAATTAGAGGTTAATGAAATCTAAAAACGGCGGAGCTTGCTCCTGAATGGCCTGCCGTATGCGGCAACTCCCGGAGGATTTTCAATCCGAGGGGGGGTATTAGGCTACCCGGGTGGTTCACAATCCGGCAACTTCGCGCAAGCGCGTTGTCTATAAGCCAACCTGGACGATGACCACGAGAATCGGTCAGGCATATACCCGGAGAGGCGCACAGCGCACGTCAGAGAGGCTCGGAATGGCCTCCTGCAACCTTCGGGTACCCGCTATTACCGGAAGCAAGCAAGGCACGTTTTAGAGGCTGTCCTTGATGAAATCGACTTTCAAATGGTTGAAGAATCCGTCGAGCGCAGACCGGGCGTCCGTAATAGAGGATGATTCTTTGACCGCTTTTATAACGGATGTCTCAAGGTGGAGACCGGGACTGTAACCCTTAAGGAGACGGAGCCAGTTCGACCAGTTGCCGGATAGATACACATTGAAGATGCGTCCAAGGCACTCGATGCTACAAGAGTCAGCCGTTTCGGGAAGCTCTGCCGGGCGGTTGTGCCATTTCCCAATCATCTGCCGAATCAGTGAATACTGTAAGGAGATAATCTTGTGCGAATAAGCATCATCGTCTTCCTTGTCAAAGGATTCGAGCGTTTCTACGATTGTCTCTACAAGTTCGGAATCGGTTACATTGCCGTCAAGCCATTCGTCCAACTTGTCAGCAAGCGGTTCCGGCACCTTGAACGGTACCTGCGGCATAATGAAGGCAGGGGCGTATGCGGCATCCGGCCAGACCATCGTCATGGTAACGAGAGAACAGCGGTCAAGAGGTGTCTTCGACAGAAGTCCGAAAACCTCAAGCTGGTCGAAGAACTTGCGCACTGTCTCGCGTGCCCAGTTCCAACGGTCGGCCAGGTCTGTAATCGAGATTACGAGCTGGCCGGTTTCCAGATTGAATGTCTGTCCATAGGCAGGCTTATAAGGGGTCTTTGTTTCCGCGACATTGTGCAGAAGGTAGAGATAGGCACTGATCCTCGAAGCACCGAACTTGGTGGGTACTGCGAGGTAGTCCAGAATCTCCGGTGTGAGCCTCACGTTCCATAAGCGGCTGTGGGGCGTCTGGCGGTTATACTTGGTTTTGGTCATTGAAAGATGTGGTAATTGAATAGAGGTTTATTATCAAATTATAAGAGGTAACTGTCTTAATGGAAGGGATAAAAATGGACTGCCGCTGTCAGAAGCAGAGAGCATGGATGCCCCGTGCCGTAGCCGGTCGGTGGCATCCTGTACCTCCGCATCGAGTTCAGCCAATCTCTCCGCGCATCAGCTTTACTTTCTCAGCCTCGCAGAAAGCGTTGTATTCTGCGGCATCGGTTCCGCGCTCAATGGTCTCGTCTATGATGTCTCCGAGCTGGTCGAAATATACCTCCGGGTGAGCAAGCCGGATGCCGTTTGCATCCTTGAGATAGATTTCGTAATAGTCCATCTCGTTGTAGGAGATTAGCACGTTTCCCTTGAAAAGCCTGCCGTTCACTTTGAACATAAGGGTTGCCATACCCTTGTGTACTGTGGCAAAAAAGCCGTGGAGTGCGCCCCACGAACAGATTACGTTCATGGGTGTGGTGGCGAGCAACTGTTGGCGGATAGTGTCCGCAATCTGCATTACATATTCTTTATCCATAGTGCTGGGATTTATTGTTTCCCTCACCTTCGAGAACCATTCTCATTGGCTTCGGGAAACGGGTTGTTTTCTGCCATACAAGTTGCCGTATCTTACGAACCAAAATCTCTGCGAGACCGTCGGCCTGTTTTGGAGAGTAACCGGATGCGGCGATTAACTTTGCAGAACGACAACCCTCCCGGAGTCAACGCGAATAGTATCCTGATATAAGAGTGCTGTCCGCACAAGCGGTATATCTGGAAAAATTCTCCGGCGACTTCAGTTGCCGCATCAGTTCTTCCGACGGATAGAAGACCGAACCGATGGAGAATATGTAGAGATTCATTGAAAGTGGCCATATCGCCGGTTCGACAACGCAGGTCAGCATGGCTATGAATCCAAGTCCAATGCCGAGGCGGGTCTGCAGCCAGAAGATGCTGCGTTCAGTTATGCGGAAAGAGAACATCGACAGGCATAGGACTGTACCCACTCCAAGGGCCCAGTTCACTCCGTAACTCTGCAGATAGCAGAAGTTGAAGGAGAGCATAAGCAGCATCAGGAGCGATATGAAAAGTTTGCGTGCCGACAGGCTGAACGTCATCCGGCGATAGAACTTCTGCATCCCCGGCGTATCACGGCGATAGAAGAACATCGACAGCATGGTGACTATTGCCGGATAAAAATGAAGGAACATTTGCATATTGGTAATCTTTGTCTTGTTACGCCTCAAGTTCTAATTCGAGTGTTCCCCACGAGGCTTTGGAGAAAATCATATTGACATCATTGAATGTCAGGGAAAGAGTGTTGATCCGTGCAATCATCGAACTGTCATGGCCGGAACAATCGGATATGGCCTTGTCAATCCGGCCTTCCGGAATTGATATTATCGTTCCGCGCCTGTATCCGTAAAGACCTATCCTGACTTCAAGGCGGAAGACCTTTGATGTGACTTTCATTATCGACGCATCATTTACGGCCACTCCGTTACGGAATGAACCGAAATCAACAGCCTTTATCCATGTCCTGTGCCAGTCGATGACTTCTATCAGGTGGTTGGCAAGGGCCTCCGTCATCAGAGGAAATAACTCAGGAGTTCTTCTTCCGATATGCGGTATGCGAACTTGCCGGATTGCACGGCGGCTCTGCGTAGCGTCTCACGCAGCTCTGCAAGCATCCTTTCGAGAGAGAAGTACAGCTTCACATCAACCCCGGTGATTTTCCCGCAGGAATTTGTAGTGGCGCAAATCTGAAACATCACGCCGGTGCCGGGTTCCTGAAAGGCACACACCGACTGGCCGTAATCGGTGTCTTCCGAGCGCCAGTGACGGTAAAGCTCGATGGTGCCGTAAGACTCGCCCAGTTCATTGCAGAAATCCTCGAAAGCCAGAGCTTCAGGAAGAGAGAAGTCAAGCAGTGCGTAATCATCATATACCTCACGGGCAGCCCTGTTTTCGAGTCTCGGTCTGATGATGGCCGGGAGCTTCAACGCGCCCGACTCTAAAAATCTTTCTATGGTTCCGTTTGTCATTAAAAATAGCATGATTGGTTAATCCGGGTGCAAAGATAAGTCCGTAAAATATTCTGTAAAAGCCTGTGTTCAAGGCTTTAATCTTCTTTATGAATGGGGCGATAATTTATAATCGGGTTATGTCGCAGATACTAAGAAAGATGCACGGAAACGTATATAAATATCGGCTCCTTTTGCTAACATTATTTACAAATGGAGATTATATTTATATAGTTAAAAAGCTGTATCCCAGATGAGAAT
Organism: uncultured Porphyromonadaceae bacterium; assembly: GCA_902471685.1. Taxonomy (GTDB): domain Bacteria; phylum Bacteroidota; class Bacteroidia; order Bacteroidales; family Muribaculaceae; genus CAG-873. The sequence continues at coordinate 12,038 of CABRLF010000005.1, read as the reverse complement.
ATTATCTATATGTGTTATCTTTGCATGAAAGAAAGATAATAGCGCAATACAGATGGCAAGATACGGATACATATTACATTCGGCAGATGATGCAACAGTCAGGAATATTGAAGAATCGGGATGTTGCCGGATATTTAGGGAATGTAGATACGACACTCAGACAAGACCGGAGAGAAGAACCCTTCTCAGGCAGATCGGTAACAATGACGAGATAATTGTACCCCGGCTATGCCATATTGTCAACGAATGCTCCAATCTGGCTGTGCTGCTGGAATATTGTGAAGTCCGCAATATCAGGCTGGTCTCAATCGGGGACAGGATTGACACCGCCGGCATACTCTATGACGGCGAATCGGACAGGAACATAGTGTCGGCGTTCAAGACCCTGGCATCAGATGTGGCCGACATTAAAAAAGGAAACGGCGAAAAACCGCTACAAACGCAATCCCCGGTTCAAACGTCGGCCAAGGAACGGAGGACACAACGCGACAGCCGTGTCATAAGCATGTACCTCACCGGCCTTAATACCGGGGAGATATTAAGGCTCAACAACATCAGCAAGACCACGCTGTTCCGTGTACTGCGGAAGCATGGCATCCCGACAGTGAGGCTCGGCAAGAAACACTCTATCTGTAAATGACCTTTCTGTTTCTTCGGACAGTCTCACGTTCCGGAGGTATGGTGTCGATTTCGCCGTCAGTTGCAGGCAGGCTCTCCGCCGATAAGGTTTTCATCAGAACCGAATCCACGGCTTCAATCCTCGGATAGTATTCATCGACTTTGGTTTTCAGTTCATCAACGGCGTGTTTGCCATGGTGATAGACATACAGTCCGTCACCTATCACATTATCTCCCTCCACCAAGAGATAGAGGAAGAGTATCAATAACAATTTCTTCATGTTGCAGGAATAATCAGGTTACACGATATACTATGTCGCAATCAATCACCTCACATGGCTTTCCGAACCACGGGCAACTGCTGAAGTAAGGCTGCCATTCATCATCTGACGGAGGGCAGACCAGTTCCACCGCTTGCTCACGGAGCAGGCTGTCAATCTCGTTGACTTCCTGCTCTGTGAGGTCGGTGGCGTCGCCGTTCACCAGATAGCACAGGGCGTAAGTGGGAACTTTCTCGACACCGGTTTCCATAGCCGTCATTCAATGGGGGTGAGTTCTTCGATGCCCACGGTATAACCGTAGCCGTCCTCGTTGCGCCATTCGCGGCAGGTCTCGACATCGACAAGGGTTTCTCCCTCCTGTCCGTCAAAGTTCTCGGCGGCTTCCTCAATCGCCACTGCCATAGCTCCCTTGGCTTTTTCATACTCCACATGGAGCGCGTGTGCATCGGTAATACTCTCTGCTGAATATTCAATCAGCACTGTCACAAGATAGAATTTCTTATTCATATTCGTATGGTTTAATGGGTTGTCAAATCATGGGGATAGAGCGTCCATGCTTCTTGAGATAATCGAGCATTGCTTTTGCTTCGTCGTGCGATGCCTGGTTCCGTGGGTCGGTGGCATAGTCATCAGCCCCGATAACTTCTATGATTGCCTTGCAGAGCTTATAGACGCTCTGCTGGAGAGTGCGGTGCATCAGGGGTATTTGTGCCGCTACTTTCTTCGGGTTGAAGGAATAGTTGTTGACTGCGGTTTCAATCGCCTGTGCAAGTTCTTTTTCGTTCATGTTTTACGAAATTTGGTGTGAATAATGTTTTTTCCCTCCGTTTTGCTCCTATGGAGCTGTCGGGAGGGGTTTATATGCGCATCCCAGGGGCATCGGAAGGGGCGAAAGGCAAGGTTTTTCAAGATGATTTTTCAGACAACTGCAAAATCTCGCGGAAACACTGCATGACCTTGGCCGTCGCTCCCAGATGCCGAACTTCGCGCCATAAACCACGGAGACTGCTCCCGGGAAGAAATGCAGATCTGACATATAAGTGGGATTCGACTTAAAAAGGAGGGAAGTAATACGGGTATATAAGATATATATAAGAGGTCATGGGCGCAGCCGCCGCGCATAGACACGGCAAAACCGTGCCTATATAATCAGCGATCTATCGCATTAGTCAATCTCTATCTCATCGGGATAGACATCTATCTCGGCTCGGGAACTTAATTGTATGACAAAACCTTTCGGTGTCTGTGCCACAATGGTGCCACCGCGATAGCCACGCCACGGCTCAATAAGGTCGCACTGTTTTCCATATTCGGGAAAGTCGGTGTAATGACCCTGCTCCGAATTGGCAGGGTCATTGAAATCGGGAAACATCATCATATATCTTCTTTTTGTGTGTCATCTATGATTTTCAGACAGCATGGATAGATTGATTTGAAAGCACTGATTATGGCATCGGCCGCCTTTCTGCTCTCCGCATCCTCGATATAAAGGCTGTGCGTCCAATAGTCATAACTGAAGTCGGCAACTTCTCCCGAATATCGGTCAGTGCCTGAGTATATGGTGGCTGCGAAGAAGCCGCCCATGCCGCTTTGTTTTCCTACAAGATGGTTGTAGAGCGTAAATTCCTCATTGTTGCTGTCCGAACTGGTCAGCCTGTCAACAATATGTTTGATGTATTTATATCTTTTCATACCACTTTCCGGGCTTTATTGAAACGACCGGCTTTCCAGCCGTAAATCTCTGCGACATAGGGGTGCAGGGAGCGGGTGCGTTTGCGGAAGCCTGCCTCGTCTATCTCACGGTTGTATATCTGTTCTGCGATACGTTCCGCAGTCTCCTGGTCTTTTGCCACACGATAGAGCACATAGTGCGATGCGTCATGGTGGGTCAATATGCCACGGATATTGTTGCCGTCGGAATACCATTCGTTGTTATCTTCCGAAATAGTGAAAATGTCATTGATAGTGCTTCCGAGTATCCTGTAACCCTGCCGTCTGCCGTTCCACCTGCCGACATCGGCAAAAGCGATTATCACGCCCTCAACCTCTTTGTCAAGATTCATGCGCTCGTCAGCGAGATAGCCGTCAACGACTTCTGCCCACTCATGGTCTGTGACGCAATATTCCTCGTTTTCAAGGATTTCTCGCTGATACTGTTGATATTCCTCTCTTGCGTCATCGTCAAGATAGGTATCGCTTGTCCAGATTATCAGTTTCTTCATAGTCATATCGTGTTAGATTGTTGCCTGATTGTATATGCTTGGTTCTGAAGTCACGTTGTAGATGTATTGTCCGCAACGTACAAGCAAAGCATCTTTGCCGTAGTACAATTTTTTCATACCCTTGATAGAGCCGGAACGGTGAAAGTTCGGGAAACGGCTTATGTTGCAACGCTTTCCTTGTTCGACTGTCATTTTCTTTGTCTGCATATCTCTATTGTTTGAATGTTTATTCTTCCCCTCACGTTTGTTGCTCCTTTCGGAGCCGTCCGCTGGGGTTTATCTGCGCATCACAGGGGCATCTTTCAAGGGAGCAAATGACAAGGTTTTCAAGACGATTTTTCCGGATACCGGCAAAATGTCGCGGAAACTCCGGCACGACCTTGGCAATGCTCCCCGATGCCAAACTTCGCGCCAATAAACCCGACCGGACTGCTTCTGTGAGAATAATTTGTATAAGAGGGTGTTTAATAACAAACGTTAAAGCCAAGCCCCAAAAATGCCTCTGTTAAATAGAAGACATTTCTAAATTGTTTATTTATTGACAATTAAAAGAAAGGATTTAGAAATGTACACCTCGGATTTAACAGAAGCACAGAAATCTTTCATAAGAGAAACAATTCCCATGGACGAATGGACGAGTAAATATGAATTTTTCTCTGTCTTTGACGCCATCCTGTACGTTGAGAAGACGGGATGTCAATGGAGAAACATCCCGCACGACTTTCCGGTGTGGCAGACAGTTTACTATTACTTCCGTGCATGGAGCGCCATTGGGGTATTTCAGGAACTTCTGTACTCTCTTGTTGCGGAAATTCGGGTTAAGGAAGGCCAGTCTCCCGAGCCACGTGTGGCTGTGGTGGACGCACAGAGTGTCAGAGCCGCCTCCTATCCATCTCCCAAGGGATTCGACGGCAACAAGAAAGTAAAGGGCATCAAGCGGCAGATAGCGGTTGACAAGAACGGACATCTCCTTGATGTCAAGACAACTACGGCGAACGTGCATGATTCCAAAGGCGGCTTGATGCTTTTGGCTTTACTTGCCGCCTCACACCCTGCAATTAAAAAGATACTGGCAGACAGAGGTTATCGTGGAGAACTGATTGAACTTGTCAGAAATGTCTTCGGAATGAATGTGGAGATAACCTTGTCCGGGACTTCCGACGGAAAATTCATTCCCGCCAAAGGCAGATGGGTTGCCGAACGCTCGATTTCGTGGCTTGATAACTTTCGCCGCCTCTGTAGGAATTATGAGGATTCTCTCGAAGTTGCAAGGCAAATGGTGATCATTGCCGGTGTGGCAATGCTATTGAACAGACTGCCTCAAAATTAACATTCGTTATTAAACACCCTCTAAAAGCGATAACGAGAGATAAAAACAGCCTTGATATTTGTGTAAATGAGGAATTTTGATTTACTTTGCATCATTATCCAATAAACGGAGAATGATGCAAACTTATGGATAAGATGACTTATGTAAGCATAGCAAGCCAACGTATCCCGGTCAGGTTGCTCTCTGGTGAAGAGCTTCGTGGCCTCTGGGCAGCAGTGATTGTGAATTACAATGTTTATTCCTTTTCATTTCAAGAAGAGGAAATGCTATTGTTGCAACCCAAAAGGGATAGCAAGTCATCACCTACGGTTTTGGCTAATATTGCTTCCAGAATTGAGCAAGTCTGTGGAAAGCCCTGTATATTCTATTTTGAAAATGGAAAGACTTTTGAGAGAGACCGGCTTATAAAGCAGGGCGTATATTTCATAGTAAATTCCCAGTATTGTTTCCTGCCTACGTTACTGATGAATCGAAAAATCCCTAAAGTTCATTATTCCGGCAAATTTACTCCCATGGCCCAGAGGATTGTTCTGTTTCATTTGCAAAAAGAATCGCTGGACGGGAAAAGCTATGCCCAGATAAGCGAGGCAGTCGGCTATAAATATGCCTCGGTAGCAAGGTCTGTAGGACAGCTTGAACAACTTGGCATCGTACAGACCAGTGCCGGTGATTCGGGTATCAAAACCGTCCACTTTCCGGTCTCCGGCAAAGAACTATGGCAAAATATCAGAGAGTTCCTGATTAATCCGGTGAAACGGATTATCTACGCTGACAGAATGTTGACGACAGGCATAATAGGGGCAATAAACGCATTGTCCCACTATACGCGCCTTAATGCAGACGAGGTTGCCACTCGTGTTTTCACGTTGTCAGAGTGGAACAGCTACGAAAGGGAGAACGAGATATTCACAAGTGAGTCGGAAGATTTACAGCCGATAGAGATTTGGAAATACGAACCTTTGACCGAGGATGGCTACGCTGACCGCCTGTCATTGGCATTATCACTGGAGGAAGATCATGACCCGAGAGTTGAAAAAGAAGTAGAATACATGATAGATCAAATAAAATGGTAGGAGGATTAGATACATTCCGTGATGCTTTCAGAGAATACTCCGACAGCTTCGTCATTATCGGCGGCACTGCCTGTGAAAAGATCCTTCAGGGAACCGACCAAAAACCAAGAGCAACGCTTGACATTGACCTTATCGTCATAGCTGACAACATGACGCCTCAGTTTGCCAGACGTTTCTGGCAATTCATATCTGACGGAGCTTATCGTCCGGGGATAAGAAAAAACGCAGACGGCTCGTTGAAATATGTCCTGTATAGTTTTACCGACGGTAAACCAGGTTATCCGATACAGATTGAACTGCTGTCACATCATAATGAGGTGTTCTCAAGTTCCAGACCCTCCCATATAGAACCGTTGCCGATTGACGGGGATGTGTCCAGTCTATCTGTCATAATTCTTGATGAACCTTATTACAGGATGACGGTTCAGAACTCATTTGTATCCAACGGACTGCGTTATGCGGGACCGACCGCATTGATGGCATTGAAGGCAAGAGCATATCTGAATCTTCTTAAAGAGAGGGAGGAAGGACACCGTGTAAATACGAAAGACATCCTCAAACATCGTAATGATGTGATGAAGCTTGCCGCAACCACAATAATTGATGAGCCGGTTAATGTTGATGGGGAGATTATATCGACAATAGAAGAATTTATCGGAAAGATCCGGTCATCGCTCCCAAGCCAGTCATTGCAGGATTCTCTCAGAACTGACAATGAATCCATTGAGGCATATCTCGAAATTTTACGAAATTTCTTTGAAAGCATATGAAAATACAATACGCATCCGACCTTCATCTTGAATTTGGAGAGAACTCCAAATGGCTGAAGGATAATCTGCTTATCCCTTCGGCTGACATTCTTGTGCTTGCCGGAGACATCGGGTATCTCGGCGATGCCAACTACAAGACGCATCCTTTCTGGGACTGGGCTTCACAGAACTATAAACGGGTGATTGTCGTTCCAGGCAATCATGAGTTATATAAATATTATGATATCAATGACCTGCATGAGGGCTGGGAACTCGAAATAAGACATAATGTTAAGGCGTATTACAACAGTGTCATATCTCTTGATGAAGAAACTGACCTGATAGTCTCAACCTTGTGGGCAAAGATTCCTCCGTCGGAAGAATTCCTGACAGAGCATTATGTCAGTGACTTTAGACACATTAGAAATGGTGAAAACCGACTGTCCTCACAACGGTTCAATGAAGAACACGACCGGTGTCGCGATTTCATAGAAAAGGCGGTATCCGGGAGCAAAGCAAAAAGTATCATCGTAGCCACTCATCATGTGCCCTCATTCGGTCTTATGGCTGATGAGTTCAGGGGTAGCTCCATCAACGGTGCGTTCACTGTCGAACTTGGTGATTACATGGCCGACAGCCGTATCAACTATTGGATTTATGGTCATTCACATCGCAACATAGACAGGACGATTGGGAATACTCAATGTGTCAGCAATCAGCTTGGCTATGTATTTCAGAATGAACATCTGTCATTCCGTCGGGATGCCGTCATAGAATTATAGCCTGTCAACCCCAACATATCAACCAAATTATTCTGATTTTTGGTTGAAATGTTGTAGTACAACAAATAGAAAAGTTAATGAACACCGGACTGACATTATATATAGAAAGGGAGATACTGCCCAGATACAACGGATTCGACAAGGCACACCGGGAGAATCATGCCCGCATGGTCATAGCGCAGAGCCTTGACATTGCACGGCACTACGCCGTCAATATGGAAATTGTGTATGCCATAGCAGCGTTTCATGATTTAGGGCTTGCCATCGACAGGAAGACACATCATCTTGAATCAGGCCGGATAGTAAGGGGAGATCAGCGATTGCATGAGTGGTTCACACAAGAAGAAATCGAGACAATGGCACAGGCGGTAGAAGACCACCGGGCATCGTCCGACCATGAACCGCGAAGTATATACGGCAAAATTGTCGCCGAAGGAGACCGCTACATCGAACCGGAGAAGATAATCGAAAGGACGGTACAATACGGACTCGACCATTATCCCGAACTTGACAAAGAGGGCCACTGGCAGCGCACACTCGACCACCTGCATGAGAAGTATGCCGAGGGTGGCTATCTTAAACTGTGGTTCCCGGAATCACCTAATGTAGAAAGGCTCAATTCACTCCGTGAGATTATAAAGGACGAACCCCGGCTGCGCCGGATTTTCGACAGGATATATAACGAATTATAAAAGACACCATTTTACCACAAAAATTGCATCTTTACCTAATCAAAGTAAATATGAGATATTGATGCAAATTACAACAGCCGGTCAATTACGGCTGTCATACAGGTTTATAACCGTTAATCCATTAGCCACAGCCAGACGGCAGGTGTAAAACGTACCTCCTTTAGGATTTCCGTTATACCATGCAATAAGTCGTGAACTGTGGACTACCATATAGTCATTGCGCCGTAGCAGACAGCCTTGATAGTAGTGCTCGCTCAAAATCACAGTATCATTTGTATTACGCAGAATATTATCATACCGGGATTTCAAGGCATCGTTCCACCTCTCGGTCTGTCCACGATACGGAATAACGGCAATGAGCCATAAATCCGGCAATTCAGACTGTAGAGAAATGACGGTTTCTGCTGCCAGCAAATCATAGCCCATAGCCATGCCGCAGAAGAAATTTCGACAGCCGTCAGCATATGCCGAGATTATCGCCGTCCTCAATTGCGGTTCAAGTCGCTTCAAATGAAAGAATGGGATGATGCGGAGTCCACTGAAGCAAGCGGATATAGACTTATCATATTTTGATTTAACCATATTATTTCACTTTGTAATGGGTTCTTGCGAGGAATACACCTCCGAGCACATTGGCTCCGAGGCTTTCAAGGCGGTTGGCATATATGGCATAACTCAAGCCTTTCGTTATCACATCATCAAAGACCACAACCATTTTACCGCTGAAAAAAGTCGGGTCAAACTCAATGACGTCAGCCTTGCGGACATCCGTTTCTGTCTTGCGGTTCTCGTGAACGGACATTCTATCGCCACAAACCGATACATGGTCGTAACCGTTGATTGCACCGGTGAGTTCACACACCATTTGGCAGAATGCCTTGTAGCGTATCTCGTTCTTCTCTCTTGTAGATGCCGGAACGGGAGAAAACACAATGTCGGCGCACGTTGCTCCGTAACGCTCAGTCATGGCGGTCGCCGTGCGCCGTGCGACTTCCTCGTATGCCCGTCCGTCCTTGAAATCAAAAACTAACTGACGGTCGGCTATCTCCCGTTCTCCTACGTTGCGTATGCGTGCAGGAAAATATTTGCAGAACCATGTCTGCGGTTTATCCAACTGCTTTTGAAGCTCAATGTCTATCGTTTTCGCCATAAATTTACATTTTTATCCCTCTTTTTCAGACCTTTTGGTCTGTCGGAGGGCTGTCTGACCGATTTCAGGCATTTCAGGGGAGGCGAAAGCGGACAATAAGGCAAATTCACGGTGACAGCCGTGACCTCCGGCTATGATTTGACATTTGGCCCGGCCTCCAACTTTGCCGTGACAATCGACGGACGGCATCTCCCGGATCACAGGTACAGGATTAAAAGTGGAATATTCGCAGTTTATAAAAGGCAGACAGGCATTAAACCAGGATTCATCAACAGTGTCCCGTCCCCGTTGATTAAAAGAGTAATTGAAATGGCATAAACAGTATAAGAGGCTTGAGCGGCCCGGATTGGAGCCGCCGGCATAAAAGGATATACCGGCGTGGTCAGGATAAAGAAAGCAGAGGCCGTATGACAGCCTCTGCAATCGTCTTATGATTATGGATATTAAGCCGCTTCCTCGTTGCTTTCATCTTCGGAGGTTTCGTTTGCCTCCGCAGTCGGTTCCTCGTTTTTCGGCATGAGAGCCGCCTTTCTTTCCTCTATGCGCTGATGCCGTTTCTCATAGACCTCGTTGTAGCCTTTCTCAATCTCGGCAAGCTGTTCGGGCATGTGCTTCTTTGCGAAGCCGAGCAGCAGTTTTGCAACCGTGTTGCTCCCGAATGCCTCCTTGAAATTGGCTATAAGATAGTCCCTGCGGATTACAGCCTTTGTCTTGGCGTTGAGATTGCTGACTATCTCCATTTTTTCATCATCGGAAAGACAGCCTGCCTGCTTCTCGGTAAGTCCCACAGCCGAGAAATGTTCCTTTCGGAGCGATGAGAGCATGAAATAATACACCATTCTTTCCTCGTCCTGCCCGAACTTGGTCTCGGTCATGTCCGCCTCAAGGATTTGCTTCTTGGTGTCTGCCACGGTTTTCTCCACGGCGATTTCCTTGTTGCGCATGTCCTGTTTCTCGAGTTTCACTATGGGGTCGTCCGCCTTGTTGTCGGCAGTGCCGTCCTCGGAAGCATCGGACGGCTTCACCGCATATCCTATGCTTATGTCATTTTTTTCAATGACAATATAGACAATGATTTCTCCGTTCTCTGCCCTTGCATTGACTTCCTCCACGGCATCGTTATACTCGGAAAGGTCTTGTTCATACTCCGAATGAGCCTCGGCGAAGTCTTCGGCAGTTTCGTATTCCTCCGCAGTCGGTTCCTGCGGCATTGCAGGGTACGGCTGAATGTATGTGCTCGGAGTTTCAATCTCATGTCCCATAGCCGAAAGACGCTCAACCGCCGCCTCGTTTGTGCCAAATCGCCCTTGTCGTAAAGGGTAGGCAGGATATAGGGCTATCATATCCACCGCCTTGTCAACGAGATACGATGTGTTCATATCCTCAAGGCATTTGCGGTTGGTGCATTTTCCACAAGTTCCCTCGCAGAAAAGCAGTAGGTTCTTGGTGTTATGGGGGCATGAGGCACACATTCCCTTGTCAAATGAGTAACGCTCAAGGTCGGTTGTGAAATTCTGCTCTATGCGCCTTGCAACCTCGGAGGCTTTCAGCCCACGCCATGAGCCGTAGCCATAAGAATTTTCGCAGAGGTGTTTTTCGTAAACCTCTTTCTGTATGTCAGTTCCGTATCTGCATATCTCGGAAGCCACGCTCATTGTAATAGCGTCAGCCTCCAGCAGTTGCGCTATTTCGGGGATAAGTGATGTGAATTTCAGTCGTGTGCGTATGTATGCCTCGGACTTGCCGAACTGCACAGCCAATGACTGCACATCGTATCTTCCGCTGTCCATGAGGCTCTGGTATGCGTTTGCTTCCTCAATCGGTGAGACATCCTCACGCTGAAGGTTCTCGGTGACGGCGATTTCAACCGCTTCATCATCGGTAACATCGTATATGTCGGCAGGGATAGTCTCAAGTCCTGCCATGACGGACGCACGGTATCTTCGCTCCCCGAAGATAATCTCGTAGCGGTCGGTGTCCGCAATGGGGCGTAGGCCGATTTGCTGAAGGACACCCTGCGAGGCGATGCTGTCGGAGAGTTCCTTGAGGGCTGCCTCGTCAAAGGTCTTGCGAGGGTTGAATGTGCTCGGCTGAATGAGGGCGAGTGATACGTTTTCTTTTCTGACTGCTTTGGTCTCCATAATCTTGACTTTTAAGATGTTGATAAATATTGTTTTTTCTCCCTTACTTTTATCAGTTCCTTCCGGGAGGGTTGTCGGACTGATTTTTTCGGCAAGTCAGGAAGGTCGCTGCACAGGTGGATTACGACAAGGCTGACAGGGCGAAGCCCCGTCACGCTGCCGCCGGGCCTTGGCATATCCGCGAGCGGCCTTAACTTCGCCGATTCAAAAATCACGGCAACCGTCACGGACGGTATCTGTAAAGCCGTACAGGATATAACTGTTCTCGGACATGGATATTAGTGTCCCGGCATGTCCCGGCATATCTGAAACAGGTGCTCAGGGAGTTGATCCACGATATAAAAGGAGCCTGTCAATAGAAAATAGAAGGGGAAGAAGGGCGGGAGGCATCCATGTGTGGATGAGAGGTAAGCCATCAGGGAAATTGCCGGTCAACGAAGATATGGAAGTACGGGCGTAAGTGGAGGGAAACGGAACCTATGCCTGTACTGACTTCGAGGCCGACAGGCATTTTTCGGATTACCGCTTTGAAAGCGAGTGACGGGCAGGGCAACATGAAATATTGCCGAGTCCGTCTCTCGCTCAAAGTCAGCCACGCGGATGCCGGGTCGGGGCGCAACGGTATAAAAGAGAACAAAAAGGCTAAAAAGGGTATAAAGCATTTTTTTGAAAAGGCTATGTGTTAAAAGAGGCTGCTGCGCCCCCGCAGTTCAATGCCATAATGACAAAATAAATCCCTGCCTGGCTTCACAACCGGACAGGGAATAAAAGTCAGATATATGGTGATGTCATGCCGCTTCCTCGGTAATTGTCGGCTTGTCAGGCGAGATACCGTCTGACAGCGATATACCTTTTTCGGCATTTTTGAGGTCTTCCTCAATCTTCTGCTGCAACTCACGGCATTGAGCCTTGAGAGTTTCAAGCTCCGGGGCTTTAGGCCATCTGCGGTCTATAATTTCCTCCAACACCGGAATTTCTTCCCGCAGTCTCGCTATATAGA
>CABRLF010000004.1 GCA_902471685.1 uncultured Porphyromonadaceae bacterium | reverse complement strand
CAGTCCTACAAGCAGAGAAAACTATTGCCCTAAAAATGAGTTGGATAGTATTTTCTAAAAGTAGTATCGACTACGAATAGTATAATAGTCGAATAGTTTTTACTACCATACTACGGATAGTAAAGTCTGTTTATAGAAGAGATAGCGGTATCATCGTCTGTTCGGCGATGATACCGCGCGGCACTCATGTGTCATGCCGCTTTAGGTATTCTGTCATTGCCTCATTGACAATATCACGCAAGGACATCCCTTTCTTGATGGCGAGGTACTTCATCCTCGTGTGGATGCTCTTGTTGATAAGGAAATTGCAATGCACCGGCACTTCGGTAGTCTCAGAAACAGACACAGGTGGTGCTGGTGTAGTTTCTGTGACTATCTGCTCCTTACTCGGCTTCTTTGTGGAAGAAAGGAGTCCGTTGAGACCGCCTTTCATTCCCTCTTTCAACATACTGCTCTTGCTCATGGCTATGCTATTTTAAGTTTAACACTTCTTTTGCCAAAGACATATAATCACTGGCACCATTGGATTTGGGATTATACTCAAAGATAGTCTTGCCGTTGATGGGTGCTTCTGCCAAAGCCACATTATCACGGATGACGGTCTTGAAAACCTTCTCGTGAAAACTGTCATTGACGATTTCCCTCACGCTTCGGTTCAACGTCTTGCGGCGATCGAACTGGGTGATGACGATGCCGCCCACTTTAAGGTTGGAGTTGAGCCGCTCCTGAACGATGCGGATGATGTCCATCAACTTTGCCATACCTCTCATGGCAAGGTATTGCGCTTGAACAGGGATGATGATGTAGTCGGCTGCGGTGAGGGCATTCAAGGTCAGCAAGCCCAATGACGGTGGACAGTCGATGATGATGTAGTCGAAATGCTCTTTGGCGATGGCTTTGGTGATAAGTCCCTTCAAGATAAGCTCCCGTCCCGGCTCGCTGATAAGCTCTAACTCAGCCGCAGACAGGTCAAGGCATGAGGGTGAGACGGTGATGCCGTTGTGCAACTTGACCAACGGCAAGGTGTACTGTCCACACATTGCGCCATAGACTGTCTGTTCTTCCTCGATGGACAATCCCAAGGCTTCCGTGAGGTTGGCTTGTCCATCCATGTCAATAGCCAAGACGTTCTTCTTACTCAGTTGCAGAGCTGCCGCAAGGCTTACTGCGGTCGTACTTTTCCCTACACCACCCTTGTGATTTAATACTGCAATTATCTGTGTCATAACATGATACTACTATTAGTGAATACTACTTTACTATTCTACTACTGATAGTACATACTAACCATAGTAAAAGCGGATTTACTACGATTAGTACGTACTACTCTCAGTTGATACTACCCTCAGAAGGGAAGGTCTTCGCTCTTGTCCTGCGGTGCATCGGCTGGCGGTACGGGAGCCTCGCCCTCTGCCTTGGCTGCCTTGCGTGCCTTTGTTGCAGGTGTGTCGGTTGCATCCTTCTTCCCTGCATTGACAAAGGCGATGGAGTCAGCTATGATGCTATGCTGTATGTGGTTCTCTCCGTTGCGGTCTGTCCAAATGGAAGAAGTCAGTGTGCCTTCCACAAGCACCATACGACCCTTGGTGAGGTATTCAGCCAAACGGATATGGTTCTCCTTGCTGCTCTTCACCCTTACCCAAGTGGTGATTTGCTTGCCCTTACTGTAGTCGTCCACTGCGATGTCAACAGCCATGAATGTTCCGTGTGTACCTGTGATGACGCGGCAATCCTTTGCTCCGATGCGTCCGATAGTGTGAGTGTAAATCATAATGTGAAAATGTTATAGTGGCAAGTTGGTTAGACTTGCCGTTACCTTGTTATTTAAATGACTTTTCTTGTTGATTGAACATAAGCTATTGCTTCATTCATAATTTCTGCTCGTGACCTACTCTTGTTATCTTGCATCCACTCATCAATTTCAGATTTGAGGAACATGATACGTTTCCCCTTCTTATGGAATGGTATTTGTTTATTGCTTGTCCAACAATAGATTGTGTGTTCAACTGGATGGGTAGGGAGATACTCACTCAATTCGGAAACACTAAGCCATTCCAATCCCTTATCGGGCTGAATTTGAGTCATTAGTGTGGAAAACTTTTCTTCTAAAATCTCCAGCTTGTTTATTACTAATGACAATGCTGATGGCAAGTCATTAAAACTCAATATTTGCTTTTCCATATCAATATATGTGTGGCAAGTTGGTTAGGCTTGCCGTTACCTTGTTATTAATATCCTTTCTTCGTCTGCCTTGTATTGGCGACAAAAGACTTGTTGCTGCCTGTGAGACTGATAGAGCCGCAATTAACAAACTCTCCGTCGGAATAGACTCTGTACTTCTGTCCGCTTACCTCATGCTTCTGTTTGATGCGCTCTCGCATCCACTTCTTGGCTGCGGTCAATGAGCAAAAGGTCTCGCTCTCCTTGGTCGTCTCGTCATATACGATGCACTGGGTCATACATGCTCCTACTTCATCCATGCACCTATACTCGACGTGACATAGTCCAACTGACCGCCAAATATGTCGCTTGGCTCTATGTCGTATTGTCCATCCCTCACTTCCTTGTCCTCTCCAAGAAGCGACAAGTTTCCGTCGGCATCCAAACGTGCTGCGTCTATGACGATGTCACGAGGCTCGTCAAAGAGATAACCTGCCACGATGGGCTGCTCTCCCTCGAAATGCACCTCAAAGCCTCCGTCCACCTCCGTGCCGTACTTGCGAAGAGCCGCTTTCAGCTCGTCCTGCTCCCGGTGCTGCAATGCCTGGAGTTGTCCGTGGATAGTGAGGTCTTGCAGTTCTGCCTCTCGTTTGGTGTGGGTTGCCTCGCCGGTCTTGCAGTCGATGTCATACTTGTGGTAAACCACTGGGATATGGTCTGCCGATGTGACAAGCCATGTGATGTTGTTCACTGAGAAGCCCTGTCTGGTGAGGAACTCCTCGATGTCTGAGCCGAGAAGGTGGTCGGCTACGTCAAGATACTCGATGCGTGCGTCAGCATCATGCAGGATGATAATCTTCATTGCCTTTCTATTTTTAGTGATACAAATAAGTTTGTCGCCCATGTCGCTGGACTTGTTTAACTACGTTGAAGAAACTTACGCTCAGCATAGTGAATAAATTCCCTCTGCGTTCGCTTAACCGTTTCTTTCTCTTCCCTCCTTTCGAGACCTTTCAGCCTGTGGAGGGATATTTTCTGCTCCCACAAGCCGCAAGAAAAGACATAAAGACAAATTATGTGTGAAGAATACTCTTTTCCGAGGAAAAGGAAGATTGTTCACAGTCACAAGACCTCAAGCAGAATTTGACGATTGTCTCAGACGCGGCTAACTTTGCAGGAAATATGCCTACCACTGCGCTGATTGGAAGAAGATTATTGATATTGGCTGCAAGAGGAATGATGTGTTATATATAAAGAGGTAAGAAGAAAGATTGAAACAGTAAGGGTGGGCAGTGAAGTGTTTGCAGGTCTGCTGTACCGACATAAAGCGAGTGTGTTGGCTGACCGGGATGCAAGTCATCAAAGCTTCAGCCTTGATAGCTTGTAGCACGGACAGACAATTCTCTCGCGTCGGTACTTCGGCATACTGTCAGCTTTGGCTAATAGCAACGTGTTGCCATCAGCCAAGGATGTCTGTATGACGACAGACCATGTAACGCTTCGCAAAGGCGTGGGGCAAAGCAGTATAATTTAGAAGTAGATAGTAACGTATATCAGGCAAGAAGAGACAGTTGCGCAACGGACAAATCGGGCACTCCTGTCAGCATGACAAATGTGCCTTGTCCTTGCCGCAGGACACTGAGGCAGATTGGACGTAGCAGACATGTCTGCCACATTCAATATGCCTGAGTGGACAAGAACTGCCTCTTGTATAGCAGAAGAGAAATTGTAAAACAGTTGATTAGTGGTAAAGGTGGTATGGGTGGGCAGAATGGCATTACACGGACATTGCCGAAGCCCGATAATGGGACAGCCAGACAGCAATAAAGGCAGTTATCAGAAGTGTCAGTTTCTGATAGTGACATTGTTGGCTGCCTGTCACATGGGATTCGTGCGGTGTCCGTACAGTAATGCCGTTCTGAAGGTGTGGGGCGAAGCGATACAACGCACTTGGACGAAACCACCGCTTATAACAGAAAATATTTTGCAGTCAAAGAGAAGAAGAATAGTAAAGCAGGTGTGGGTGGGTAGTGAAGCTGTCGCAAGATTGACGGTCTGAATATCAAGGCGAGTGGATAGCCAGTAAAGGACACAATTATCAGAAGCCTCGGCTTCGGCATCTTGTGGCATAGATGGCAGTCCTCTCGCGTTCAGACCTTGGCATACTGTCTTTCTTGGCTAATAGCGACTTTGTCGCCATCAGCCGGGAATATCTGTATGCCAACCATCTTGGTGACGTTTCGCAAATGGTGAGGGACGAAGTGGTTAGAATAAAGGAAGACGGCGTTGCCGTTATGGTTAATAAATGCACATGGTTGTTATTAGAGAAGATTATCACACGCTATAACAGCAGATTGATGTCCCTGAGCAAAACAAAAGCGACCCGAAGGTCGCCTTGTTATGGAGAGGAAAGGCTATTTCTTGCCTTTCTTGGTTGCTGGCTTGGCCGGCTCTTCCGCAGGAGTCTCCTCCTTGTCGGGACACTCGTAGAACTTGGTTGCAACCATGATGATTCTGGAGTGCTTCACGCCATCCTTGTCTGTCCACTCCTCTGGCTTGAAGAAACCCTCGACGGTGAGCAACGTGCCCTTGGTGAGCTTGTCGAATGATTCGGTGTGCTCGTTCTTGCGCCATGCCTCCATATTCATGAAAGCCGATACGCGGTTGGTTTCCTCGCCGTTCTTCTCCTGACGGCCTACTGCCAATGAGAAGCGTGCTACGCTGGCGTTTGCGAACTGACGGATTTCTGCATCCTTACCTACGAAACCTGAAACTGTGAAGTTGTTCTCGATCTTTTTCATTTTGAATTGAATTTAAAAGTGAAACTTAATTTTTACATGCATTCAAAAGCAGGGATGTGGCACCATGTGGGAAGCACCATGAAAATCGTTCGCAATACTCTTTTTGTCGTTGGCGGTAAGGGAGAAAAAGGAAGATTACGCACTATTTTATTGGTCACAGCGATAGCGGCCACACAAGAAGGAGGAAGTCCTTCGCAGCATCACGCTACCTTTGCATGGTAAAAATAAGTGGCTTTCAAATAGCTCAATTCAGAAAAAGACGGGGCCAAACAATGGAACAAAGGTTGTAAGCAAGGAGGCAATCCGTATGCAACAGACAGGGGCACTGCTATGGCTGTATGCCTGGAGAAACGAAGCGGGAAATCCGACCTTACAGCTGTATCATCAGAAGAGTGAGGAGCATGAACACTGATGCACGATGAACGACAAGCCTAAGGGTCAGCTTAGCAATAGAGGCATCAAGCCAAAAGAGGACAGACATCAGAGGATTGGCGATAGCACTGTCATCATGCTAAGACCAAGTTCTGTGTCCGACAAGGAAGAGTCGCAAAAGACAGACGAGTAAAACCAAAAGGCGAAATGACCATTCCTATAACAAGGTACAGAGACGCTTAAAACGGCGAAGGGACTTTGGCGACGTATCGCTATACAGGTGTCGAAGCATCGCTTCTATAACAGGACTGGAGCAAGTGAGCAAACCGCACAACTTGCTCCCAAGGTATTTCAGTTACAACAGCCATAACCTCATTGGAGGATTGTCCTAAAAGAGTTTTTGCAGTCAAAGGAAGAAAGAGTCTGCAAGCCACATAGCCAACAGACTCTCTCCTGATTATTCACAGATGACAACATCATCCTTGTACTCCGTCACTTCCTTGCCGTTGATGAGCTGGACAATGACCTCACAACCCAAGTCCTCGACAATCGTTCCCTCTGTCTGACCTCTTCGGGGATAAAGCAAGGTGCAGAAACACCCTACAACGCCGTCCAACTGCTCCATGTCTATCGTTGCCATATCCGTTCCTCCTTGTTAGCCGAATGTGATTGGATTGATGCAGAAATTCGTGTCCTCTGCCTCATACTCGTATTCATTGATGAAGTCAATCATCTTCTGTTCGCTTCTTCCGTCCTGTGAGACACCAGTCTTCTCACACCACAACTTGATAGCATCACCAAAGGTGGAGTAAGCACCCTCACAATCCTCAAAGAGTTCTCCGTATGCAGTGACGTAGCACTCTTCGGGGAAGAAGTCGTTCTCATCGTGCGTATAGAAGATGTCGCAACCTGGCTCAACCTCTCGCCAACTGATTGAAAGTTCATCGCCAAGTGCCTTGTTCACCTCCTCAAAGAACAAGTCGCATGAAGACCAAGCACTTTCGGTGTCAAAGGACAAGAGGGCATAATCGTCTTCCACGTTCTCCTCATACTCTGCCCAATAGATGTGTCCTCTCACCGAGATGCCTTTCTTCTCGTAGTCAATGCCATAGTGTTCTGCCAAGAGATACAGATACACATTATTACTGTTCACCTCCAACTCTTGGAGTGTGTTCCAAAGGTCTGCCACGGCTTTGCGTGAGCCTGTCACCTTGTACTGAGTGTCGCAAATGTTAGCCATAAGATAAAATTTTTATTTTCTTCCCTTATGTAGAACCAACTACCATCGGGATTGATTAAAGAATTATGTTGCCCCAAAAGGTGTTATGGCTCATCAATGCAAGGTTTTGCCGTCAAATACTACCTCTGCCACAATCAGAGCGTGGAGATTTCACGGACAAACCACAGGCACCGACCTTGCAGGATGAACGCCATGACAGGTACCTTTGCAACACAATTCTTATCAAAGCCCGATGGGGTGGTACATGGCAGACTGCATGGTACAGCAGTGTGAAGTGACGTTATAGGTGGAGATAAGGCTATAAGAGGTTTTTGCAGTCAAAGGAGAAAAGAGTCCACAAAGTGCAGTATCTACAGGACAAAAACACTTTAGTTTACCTTGGTTAGCTCTTATATATATGCTAACCTAAAGTAAACTGTATATATGTCCGTCTAAAACCCGAAAACCGTACGGGTCAGCTTACGTCAGAAACAGAAGTATAGAACCATAGAAGTGGTTCAAGAAGTCTTTCTTCCTTTGACTGCAAAATATTATCTTTGCACGAATCATAATTGCCCTGTAGGATTTAATATAATTTAACACTCTTTGTTGAATGCAAGGAAGAACAGCTTCAATATGCTGAATATCAGTAGTATAACATTGTGTTAACCCTTAATCTGTAGAAAAGGATGTTATCATACAAAGTAATGTCCATTTGTACTTTTTCTATATGGTTTTATACTTACATTTGCATATCATTTGTATCTTGATAACAGTAACTAACTGATTATCAATATACTTTATATTTGAGGAAGTGAAATAAACGATACTGATTCAATATTTTAATGGAGCGCGGCTCGACGGGCCGTGCTCCATTTTATTTATAACCTTTCTTGCATTAAGCATGTACATTTATTAACCTTGCGACAATTAATCATTACCTTAAATCCCCAATAACTATATATTCTGTCTGTAGTTTTATCTTGCTTAATAAAGTCAGTATAATTGCTTTCTTTTTTAAGTTTATAATGATTTTGTTTCTTATTTGCGCTGCTTTTATAGCGATAGTCATTTATCGAGCACAAACAAGGATGAAAAAGTTATAGCCGCGCGAGGAGGTATTAGAGAAATCTACCCCGAACCAATAGATGCGATTCGAATGATGCCGGAGAGCAATATGAGATCAAGAAATTCCTCATTATCTGCTACTTATCTCAATAATTCAGACAAGTTTTGTAATATAGACGTATTCGTTGCAAAGGACTATACCAGTGTAAGCTTCAGCATCTATTATAACGATGAATGGGTTCAAACTGGTAAGGAACAATTTTATGGGAATTTTTCAGGTAGAGAAATTCTTTGGAAAATAATTTTCAACTTCCCCGACTGTGATCTATCTGATAATTAAAAGAATATACTTTTTTCATATAAATATAATTGAGATTATCTTTAATGAAATCCGAGATTAAACGAATTCTGTTTGCAAGTTGCTGATATTATTAAATTTTCGTATTTTTGGCATTGAATAAGAAAAGATTATAACAACATGGATAAGGCTGAAATAAAAGCAAGAGAAGACGAAATTGTCAGGATGGCAGTCAGCTTCTGCAATGAGAGGATTGATTCAGAGTATGCGTCGCTTTGTGAGAAAATGGTACGCAAACTGGGGCGTAAGAGAACAAATCCTCTTGAACGGGGACGGCTGGAAATTTGGGCTGCCGCAGTAATATACACTATTGCAACAATGAACTTTCTGTTTGACAAGTCATTCAAACCCTATTTGTCATCGTCTGAGATATTTGACCATTTCGGTACATCTTCTTCAACAATCTCTCAGAAAGCCGGGCAAATACGTACCATGCTTAAATTAAAGCCATATTGGGACCCGGATTTTTCAACATCACAAATGGCTGCGAACAACCCTCTTAACATATTATTTTCACTGTAAATCAATAAGCAAGTCAATACTATGTCGGAAGCTGTAACCTCGAAAGCGCTTTCGCAGAAAGAGATGAATAGTTATCGACTTACGTCGATGGAAGAGCCGGGTGACGAGCGCATGGCCCAGATTATGCGTGAGGTTGCCGAAGATGCCCGCGAAAGTACGCGCCGGGCTGCCGAGCGTGTGGCTGCCGGGATTGAAGCAGCTGCACAGGCGGCTCAAGAGAAATGGGGCGATGCCATAAATAGAATAAAGAATGGCAGCAAGTAATCATCGTCCAGTCCTTATTGTGATTGCCGGGCCCAATGGGTCGGGCAAGACTTCCGTGACCTCTAAGATTCTGCATCATGAGTGGCTGGAGGATTCGGAATATATAAATCCAGACAATGTTGCACGCGATGTTTTCGGTGACTGGAACAATCAGGAGTCTGTTCTTAAAGCTGCCAACTACTGCAATGAATGGAGGGAAAGATGTCTTGCAGAACGCAAGAGCCATATCTTTGAAACCGTGATGTCGGCTGCCGATAAGGTTGATACATTCTCAGAGCGAAAGAAGCCGGATTCTTCATCCGTCTGTTCTTTGTTTCCACCGAATCTCCGACAATCAACGCAAAGCGCGTCGCTCAACGAGTTTTGGATGGCGGACATGATGTGCCAATTCCTAAAATCATATCCCGATACGACAAGTCCATTGCCAATTGCAAAATCCTGTCCGCGATAGTTGACCGACTCTATGTCTATGACAACTCGATCGAGGATGCGGAAGCTAGACTTCTGTTCCGACTGAGCGAAGGAGAGCCTGCCAAACGCTATGTTGAAGAGCTTCCCAACTGGGCTTCGACAATACTTCCGGAAGGGAAAGCTACAAAATAACAAAAATGAAAGATTTAGTATCTGAAATACGCTCGATTATTGAAACCTCTCGGTCTAATGCGGTCCGATCAGTTGACTTTTGTCGCGTACAGATGTACTGGCAAATAGGACGACGCATTGTCGAGGAGGAACAGGGTGGGAGTGCGCGCTGAGTATGGTAAAGGTCTTATAAAGAATCTTGCCCAAGAGATAGAACCCGAATACTGAAGTGGTTTTAGCTATCGTCAGCTTAATTTTGCAAGGCAGTTTTTCCTGGAATACCCAAAAGTGAACGCACTGCGTTCACAATTCAACTGGACTCAGTATCGTGCATTAATTCAAATTCCAGACAAAGACAAGCGCGAATATTACGAGCTTGAAGCGGCAAGTAATTGCTGGACGGCACGCCAGATGCTCATTGGTTAAGATGACCCTTCCCTCGGACAATAACACAATCGTTGCGTCAAAATATCAGCTGTACCTCCCTTCAGAGCAGCAGTTGATAGCGGAAGTCGAGCGAGTTAAAAAGGAATGGGAAGAAACAAGATGAGACTCAAAACGACAAAGTAAACGATACTGATTCAATACTTTAATGGAGCACGGCTCGATGGGCCATGCTCCATTATATTTATAGTTTCAAGAACGAAGTGCAAAAATTTAAAGATTCGGCTCATCATCTCACCGCATCAAGCATCTGGGGTGTCGGGCACTCGAAATTGGTAATCGGCAGATGGATGCGTTTCATTTCATCAAAGTTGTGAACCGAGGGCGTTACATCCTGTGGATATGGCAGATTATGGAACGTCGAGAAGTACTCAAGGCAGGCATCTTTCCACCACTGAGCGTCGCGGGCCTGAGTCATCAGCCGGCGACGGACATCGGCATATAAAGCCTTGTCCGGGACAGCATATTCTACATTCTCCCAGGTCCGCAGCATGTCGAGTGTATACCGGTAGCCGGATTCATAATGCCGGCAAAGGGAATCCCATAATGTTTCTCCCGATGAAAGCCGGTAATCCCAAGGAAGATGATGAAACCAAAGCAGCAGGTTTTCGGGGCACTTCTGTGGATCGGCATAAAGGCGTGCCAGTGAGTCGGGATACTGGGCAACCGCATTCGATCCCGACGGAGAGCGGTCGAAACCTATGCCTGCGGAATCGGACCGATGATAATAATGCGGCATCCAGTCAGGCCGGGCGCCACTTCTTTTGCACCATGGTTCAGGCCCGTAATGATGGCCGAAGGCAAAGATATGATGCAGTCCCATAGGCATCATATAGTCGACAACCGCTTCGCGTGAGCCAAGCATCATCTTCACTATCGCATCTGTTGCTGCCGAGTCTGTGACACCCAGATCCGTTGCAATCCACTCTCTCGCTATCTCTTCGGAAGTAAGCGCCGGATTCCAAGCCATGCGTCCGAAGGCATACCAGTTGGCTCGCGCAAATGGATGGGCAGTAAAATTCGGCGCGTCACCAACATTCGCTACTCCGGCAAGCGCAGTCTGACCCGAAGGATCTACAATCTCGAAGAATTCCTCCCACATAGGAGCGAGGTATGCGAGGTGGTTGCTCTGCCCGAGATATTCCTGAGTGATCTGCAGTTCCGGCATCGTCTTAGTATTCGGCATCGCAAGCAGAAGGGGGCTTA
This sequence comes from uncultured Porphyromonadaceae bacterium, assembly GCA_902471685.1. Classification (GTDB taxonomy): domain Bacteria; phylum Bacteroidota; class Bacteroidia; order Bacteroidales; family Muribaculaceae; genus CAG-873. Next base: position 33,381 of record CABRLF010000004.1, on the reverse strand, counting down.
TCGGCTCGCGGGGCTGAAAGTCGATCGGACCGTTTTTAATCTGGACTATCACATTCTGATCGAACTGACCGTCCAGCGGCTGGAATTCAAGATATGCCTGCTTGGCTCGATCCGCGTCGGCGGGCGAATAGACAAATGCGCGCCACATGACGATACCCCCGTGTTTTTTCAGCGCCTTAGCCATCATATTGGCTCCGTCGGCATGAGTGCGCCCGAAATCACACGGTCCGGGCTGCCCTTCCGAATTCGCCTTGACAAGAAATCCGCCGAAATCAGGAATCAGCCGGTAAATCTCGTCGGCCTTGCGGCTCCACCACCGGCGAACATTCTTGTCGAGCGGATCGGCGGTGGGAAGGCTGTCAAGCTGCATCGGGGCGGCGAAATTCGCCGACAGGTATACACGGATCCCATAGGGCCGCAATACATCGGCAATACGTGCCACTTTCTCAAGATACTCATGCGAGAGTATCTTCGAAGAAGCATTGACGTTGTTGAGCACCGCACCGTTTATGCCAACAGCGGCGCACATCCGCGCATATTCGGCATAACGTGGCGACACTCGGGCCGGCAATTCATCCCATTTCCATATCGAACTCCCCGCATACCCTCGCTCCACAGTCCCGTCGAGGTTATCCCAATGATTCAGGATACGGAGCGCAAAACGCGGACTTTCCTCAATGACTTCAGTCACCGCGATTCCCATGGCCTTCAGACGGTCGCGGTGCGCGAGGCCGTAGAGCCTCGTCACCGGAGATGAAGCCTCTACTGCTACAGTATCGCCGGGCACAAGCCTGTACCACTCAGCCGGAGACTTTGCCTCAGCAGGAATGCACGCCTGAAAAACCAGAGCCGACAGTATTGCAAAGGCTTTATTCATCAGTGCCGTCGATGGTTTGAATCAAGCCATTTTCATCGTATGTGAGCTCGCATACCTTGAGGCTGCGCAGCCACGACTTGCCTCCGGAGGGAACGCTGTCGTGATGGAAAAGATACCATTTGCCGCCGTACTCAACTATACAGTGGTGAGTGGTCCAGCCTACAACCGGTGTCAGAATCACACCTTTGTATGTGAAGGGACCGTAAGGATTGTCGCCGATTCCATAGCAGAGTAAATGGCTGTCGCCGGTGGAATAGGAGAAATAATATTTACCGTTATGCTTATGAAGCCACGAAGCCTCGAAGAAACGGTGCGGATCGTCGGCTGCGAGAGGCTTGCCTTCCTCATCCACGACCTGAATGGGACGCGGCTCTTCGGCAAACTGAAGCATATCGTCGGTCAGACGCACGCAGCGGCTGGGCAGCGACGGCTCCTTGCCCTCGGGAAGATAGGCGCTCTCAAGAGCCTTGTTGTCGGCATAGCGCTGGAGCTGTCCGCCCCAGAGTCCGCCGAAATAAAGATAGTATTTTCCATCTTCCTCGAAAACACAGATATCCATGCTGTAGCTGCCCCGGATAGGATCTGGCTGAGGGATGAACGGTCCTTCGGGACGGTCTGCCACAGCGACACCGATGCGAAAGATATCGTTCTTGTCCTTGAGCGGGAAATAAAGATAGTACTTGCCGTCCTTGCGGGTGCAGTCACAATCCCAAAGCTGACGTCCGGCCCATGGAATGTCGGCAATGTCGAGTGCCTTACCGTGGTCGGTGACAGTTCCGGTCATAGGATCTCCGTCAATCGAAAGGACGTGCATATCCTTCATCACATACTGGTCTCCGTTGTCATTTTCGACATTCTCGCATTCCCAGTCGTGCGACGGATAGATATATATCTTGCCGTCGAAGACATGCACCGACGGATCGGCCATATAGTCGGCCGGAAACAAATATCGTTTTTCTGCTTTCATTTTTTGCTTGTTGAAGAATATTTGGCCAAAAACGGCTTTTGATTATAATTGCGGTCGAATAAAAGAGGATATTCTGTGCGGCCCGGTACAGGCCAGTCATTTTTCCACGAATCCCCGTCCGATACGCCCCAGGAGGTCACACGGCTGATGACATCGGCATGACGGACAAATATATCCATAGCCTCGGTCATGCGATCATTCCATAGAGTAGCTATACTGTCGGGAAGACCGTCGGGATAAGGATTGAGAGCTTTCCGATAGGCAACGGTATCGGCAATATTTGCTCCACGCTGAACTGTCGGAAGTGCGCTCATGTCCCACTCCGTGATCATAACGTTGCATCCTGTCGAGGCAAAAGCCTCAAGCGATTTCTCATACTCGTCGAAATCCGGGTAATCCAGTCCCATATGGCTCTGCATTCCTATTCCGTCGATACGGAGTCCGGCATCATGAAGATCGTTGACCAGCTGCACATAGCGGTCGCGCTTGCCCTTGCAGTTCATGCTGTAGTCATTGATATACAACTCTGCATCGGGATCGGCATCATGCGCATACTGAAATGCCAGCGGAATGAATTCCTCTCCCAATATTTTATAGAAAGGACTCTCACGGTATGACCCGTCTTCCAGTATCGCCTCGTTGACCACGTCCCAGCCGTCAACTTTGCCTTTATATCGGCCGACGACAGTATAGATATGGTCGCGCATTCGTTGTTTCAGAGTTTCAGCATCGACGAATTCACCTTTGTCGTCAACAAAGAACCACGGTGCGCACTGGGAATGCCATATAAGACAGTGTCCGATAATGAACATATTGTTTTCTTCTCCGAAAGCGACAAAGCGATCGGCATCATCCCAGAAATAGGTATCTTCGTAGGGATGAATTTTTTCACATTTCATGCAGTTTTCGGCAACGATGGAGTTGAAGTTGCGTTTTATCAGCGCGACACCGGCAGTATCGGCACCGGAACTCTGACGGACATTTATTGCTGCTCCAACGAGGAATTTGTCGCCGAAAATATCTTTGAGCGCGGGCTCTTCGGCAGCCGTGCTCTTGGAGCATGACCAGAGACCTGCGGCAGCCGCGCCGGCGATAGCAAGTGAGATAATGGATCGATATATCATTGTTTATTGGTTTTATTGGTTATGATGACGTTTTTCGATAGCGGCGTTGATTTCATCTATGCGCCGGTCATCCAGTTCATAGCGTGAAATAATAACCATAGCGATGATGAGAAGAATGGCGGGGATCACCGACACGAGCCACAGTATGCCCTGCTCGGCAAAGGGAGTCTGCACAGTCGCGTCCTTGTCGAAGCCCACGAACGCCAGTACCAGTCCCGGCACAACACCGCCCAATGCCATGCCTGCTTTGTAGAAGATTCCTGTGAGGGCGTTGACAATGCCTGAGATTCGTTTGCCTGTCGTATATTCGCCGAAAGATATTACTTCGGGAACAAGCGCCCACATATAGCCGGTAGCGACGATAACACCTGTCGACTTGATGAACTGCGCAACATACACCATCCCCATATGTTCCTTCAGCGCCGGAATCACCGAGATGGCATAGAGCATAGCCATGCCGATAATCGCTGTGAGCAGGAAAATATAGAACATACCTTTTTTACCCACCATACGTTTTATGGCCGGGATCATAGGCATGAAGATAAATGCCGGGAAGGAGCCAAGACCCATAAATATGGAAAGTTCTTCGGCGCTGCCGCCCATATTGTAGTTGATATAATATGCTCCGGCGGCGTTGCCTACCGAGCACATGGCGAAAGCGGTTATGAAGAAGAACGCAAGGACGCGCAGCGGACGGTTACGTACAAATTCCTTCCAGAGGTCGGATACCTTTACATTGGCGGTCTCGGACTTGGGCATCACCACGCGCTCGCGGCACTGAGTGAAGCAGAAGATAAGAAGCGCCAGACCGACAAGACCGTAGATAGACATGGTGAGGAACCACGCCGAATCGTTGGTAGACATATCCTCAGTCTCGGCCTGGTCAAACATCTTCAGAACGATAGGAATACCCATGCCGACGGCAAGACCGCCGAGATTGGCCATGAACATACGCACAGATGTGAGCACCGTAATTTCGTCCGTATCACGGGTGAGAGATGCATTCAGGGCGCCGTAAGGCACATTCACAAGAGTATAGCACATCGACAGGCCGACATATGTGATATAGGCATAGAGGAGAGAGCCCGAAAAACCGTTCCAGAAGCACAGGATAGCGAAACCGGTTAGAGGGATGCCGCCCAAGACAAGATATGCGCGGTATTTACCTAATTTAGGATCATGTTTGTCGACAAAAGTGCCGACTAACGGATCCCATATAACGTCCACGATGCGGACGATGAGGAACATCACGGCTGCGGCGCCGGGATTGAGTCCGTAGACGTTGGTATAGAAAAAAAGAAGGTACATGCTGACGGTCTGATAAATCAGATTCTGAGCCAGGTCGCCCGACCCGAATCCGATTCGCTGCAGCCAGTTGAGTTTTGTAAAACCTCCGGCAGAAATTATCTGCGAGGGCGGAGTTACTGTCAATTCCGTTTCCATGGTATTTTATGTATTTTTACTTTTTATTCAATATAGCATCGGCCACTCTTGTGCCGAGGGTCTTCTTATCAAGCGGATGGATATCGTTCCATTCGCCGAGATCCGAGTTACGGATCAGATACGTGTCCGGAGTCTCATCGGCTACCTGTGCCTGATATTTTCGCATTTCAGCCCATGCGCCGCGTCCGCCTTTGTCGGAAGGATGAAGAAAATCGGCCAGCTCTACAATATAAAAAGGCATATTCGCATCGTTGAAATCTTCGCGCCAGTTGGCGATGAGAGTCTTCAACAGTCCGCAATATTCATTGCGCCGGCTTACATTGGACTCTCCCTGATACCAGACCACGCCCTTCACGGGGTAATTCAGAAGTGGCGAAACCATTGAATTATAGAGGACTGCGGGCTGATAGCACCAGAACATCATACCCGGGCTATTGGGCATCTCAGCACCACGATGATAACGCCAGCGGCCTGTGAGAGGCACCTCATCATTGCCCACGATTAATTTATACGGTTTCTCAGGAACAAAATGTCCTCTACCGTTCTGGCTTATGAGTCGCACTGTTATCACGTTCTTACCCTCCTTTAATAAACCGGCAGGAACCTTATAGATGCGCGGAGGATACTGGTAGCCGGTTGTACCGACAAATGTTCCGTTGACGTATACCGAATCGGCATCCACAATGCAACCCATGCGCACCGTACCTTCTTTATCTGCCATTTTGGCGGGCAGATTGATGGTTTTGCGGAACCAATGCGAACCGTTTATGGCATTGAGGCCATCGGTGGCCCAGTTCTCAGTGCAATCCCATGCACAGTGGCTATCTGTTCCGAAATCAAGACCTTTGTTTACACCAGCAAGAGGTATCTGGTATTCCGGCCATCCGGAATCGTCAAATTCCGGGTCGTACCACTTCACCGATGCGTTCATGCCTGGATCGGACGCCCGGAGAAGAGCGTTCCATCTGGCGAAATTCTCGCCTTCGAGCGCCTTGATGCGCTCGCGGTAAGCGTCATCATCGTAGAGGTGCTTCTTCGCCAGAGCCAGTGGATATGCGCCAAGGTTATCTTCGCTGATCCACGCCTCAACCGGCGTACCGCCCCAGCTGGCATTGATAATGCCGACGGGAAGTCCGGTGCGTTCATTCAGCGAGCGTGCTGTGAAGTATGCCAGCGCCGAGAAATTCATGGCATCATCATTCACGCTTTTCCACGAGCCGTCGCTTACATCGGCGCGTTGCTCATGGATATCAACTTCCTTAGGTACTTTGAATTGCCGGATAGCAGGATTCTTATATGCTGCGATATCGTCGGCAAACATGTCAGTGACACGGTTTACCGGCAATTCCATATTCGACTGGCCGGAGCAAAGGAGCACATCGCCTACAAGCACGTCGTTGAGCGTTATGTCGTTGATTGTGATTGTATAAGGTTTGCCCGGTTTAAGTGCCGGTAATTCTGCTCGCCACTTGCCATTGGCGTCCGCCTCGGTTCTCACAGCCTTGTTTTTTCCCACTTTCAGAGATACAGTTTCTCCGGGGTCGGCTGCGCCCCATAGCGTCAGCGGCTTATCGCGCTGCACGACCATTCCGCTCGAGATTATATGCGGAAGTCTGACCTTTGCTTCAGTGCCGCCCGTAGCAAGCACCGAAAGAATCAGGATTGTTATATATCTTTTATTCATATAGCTTTATTCATAGTCGTAAAGTTGAATGTGGAGAATCTTGAAGTCATCGACACCGATTCGCACATGTCGTCCCTGATGAGTCTCGTCTCCGTTGAGATGGCGCACGGTTGTAAAACTGCCGTCCGGATTGACCCTGACTTCCTGTATGTGGGCGAGTCCGATACGTTGTGCTCCGGTCCATCCGTCGGAAGACATTTTTCCTCCGGCATCTGCAAACCCGTCTTCTCCAAGACCGGTCTTTATTTTTGTCTCAGTTTCGTGTTTGAAATCAACCACAATACCGGTACCTGCCAAGATATACTCCCGCGGGCCAAGTTCTATCAGGACTCCTCCGGCAGCAGGCCATGCCGCCCGAATGGCAGCCCGCGGATCCCATGGTAGCGTAAAAAAATGCGATGCAGAGACTTTAAGGTCCTTATTATGCAGCACCCGCTCGGTAGAATCAGCATCGAAGTAGAAGCCGCGCATGCTTCCGTCTCCCTGATGAGCCAGAAGCAACGGCATCATATGCTGCAGAAGAGCGTAACCGCGAACGTTTGCGCTTTGAGGCGAGTCATCCGAATTTTCTATGGAAAAAGGACTTAATCCTATCGCATCCTTTTCGCCGATGACATAGAAAGCCTGAGCAGCATTGCCATCCGCACGCTTTATTTCAGGTATGAACAGAGTATTATCAGGCATCGCATATTGATCCACCCAACCTGTGAATCCTCTGTCATATATATCCGGCGACAGGAAATCTACTGTCGGAGCCGCAGCATGCCATATATCTTTGAGATGTGCGAGCGGGCCTCCCGAAGGATATTCCCCCGGCTTACGGCCACGGCTGTTCAACGCCGCATTGACATACAGTGGCATCGATGTAAGTTGACGGGCAGTTCGGGCAAGCCGTTCAACATACGAAGCATAATGCCATGCCGTGAAATACTCATCGGTATAAATATCGTCTCCAAAAACTTCTTTCCAGCTGCCTTGCCTCTTTTTCCCGTTGGCAGTCCAGCGGGCGTGCAAATCAGGATGAAGTTTTTCTTCATTATCTATAATATAAGCCATCAGCTCTGCCGGGACACCTTTTGTATATTCTTTCTCCGCCAATGAGCTGTGATCGCGGGCGCTTTCAAGCATTCCGATCTCGTTTTCCAGCTGCACCATGACAACGGTATTTTCTGTGTCATATTCAGTAATATGCTTCAGCCATTTTGAAAACGCGCAACTGTCCGCCTGAAATACCGGCTCGGAAAAGGCCGATACTATTTCAAGTGGTTTCCCGGTTGCGGCAACCGCCCTCGGATATTTCTTATAGTCGGTCTTGAACCAGGACGGTGCATAGCAACTCATGGAATTCTTCCACGCGCCGAACCATAGGAACACAAGTTTCAGACCATTTTTACGTGCCGCATCTATTGCATGGTCGGAGAGAGAGAAATCGAATTGTCCCTCTTCCGGCTCTATAAGATCCCAGTACGCCGGCACAAGCACAGTGTTCAGATTCATCCGTCTCAGTTTCGGAAATATTGAATCGATATCTTCTCGGCAGGTTGCCGAACTGTTTCCAAGTTCACCCCCGAGTATCAGTATCTTTGTGCCGCCTACACTCAGCTGGCGTGCGCATCCGTTTCGCACAAGCTTCACCTCGGCGCAGACAGGCAACGCCGACAGAAATGTCAGCGCGAGAATTATTGTCTGTGTCAATAATCGGTTCATGATCCAAAATACTGATCTCATTCAGGCTTTTTCTGCAAGTCGGCCCGAGGGGTACTTACAGCCATAGTATTATCAAGGTATTATGTTTACAAAATTACTTGAATGGCGCCTAAACAGATTAAAATTTATGCCTATTTGTTTTAGATTTTAAAACACGGCACTTTCCTTATGTTGCAAATGCTTTAGAATATGTTACATTCGGATGATTCGTCTTATTTGCGGGCCTGAATGTAGCATCACGTTATGACAAGTTTTGTTATATTTGCCGAAAAACAAATGTCGCTGTAACATGATACCGCGCCTATCACACCGCTTTTTTCTCTTTTCCTTGCTATGTTTTCTGTGTTCTGTGCCAGTCGTGGCACAGCGGATGCACCTGTATTCTCCAGATGAAGACTTGTCCAGCAGTCTCGTCAACAAAATAATCCAGGACTCGCGCGGTTTTATATGGATAGCGACGGAGAACGGACTCAATCAGTTCGACGGAACAAGATTCAAAAAATTCTATAAAGCCCGCACAAAAAAGGGTTCTTTGCCGGCCAACTACGTGCACACGATCTATGAATCGCCCGACAGCACATTGTTTGTCGGATGCATTTTCGGTCTTGTAGCATATAACCGGGAAAACGATACATTCTCCGAGATACCCCTCCTGTATAAAGGAAAGCGCGTGGCAGCACATATTACCGACATGACGGAACTCTCTACCGGTCATCTTCTTATTGCCACAGCAGGCAGAGGGCTTTTTCTATATAAGAACAAAGACAATGTAGCCACAAGTCTCGATGAAATCACCGGACTCGTCGGCGATCTCTTCATAAGTACAGTTTTCGAGGACTCTACCCATGCCGTATGGATCGGCACGGAAACGAAAGGCGTCTGCCGGCTATATCCTTCAAGCGGAAAGGTACAGGCTTTCCGGGCACCGCTCATATCCGGTAATTTTGTAACGTCGTTTCTTGAGGAAGATGACCACAATGTACTGATCGGCACTATCGACGGTGGCGTCGATCGGTTTGACCGGCGCTCGGAGTCTTTCACCGCTCTGGCAGCCGGAGAAGGGAACACTGTCGCGGTAAAGACACTCAGCAGTATAAACGGGTCGGTTTTTGCAGGAACCGACGGTAAAGGCATATGGCAGGTTTCAGGCAACAGCCTCATCGAGATGCGCGGGTCCATACCTGTGGCGCTGGGTGACGGATCGATAAAAGTACATCAGATTATGGCCGACCGTGACGGCAACTTATGGCTCGGCATTTTCCAGAAAGGTGTGATGTTCATTCCGAGGAACAATTATAAATTCAGTTACTTTGGTAGTCTGGAACCCGCGGCCAATCCAATAGGCTGCGAGTGTGTGATGTCTGTTTTCGCCGATCCGGACAACTGCCTGTGGGTAAGCTGCGACAACAGCGGCCTCTATTGTCTGGACAAAAACTACAGGCTGCGGAATCACTATCCTCTGCCCTACACCACCATGTGCATGATGCGGGATTCCCGCGGCAAGCTGTGGGCCGGGACCTATGCCGGCGGAGCTTTCCTCTTCGACGGCAAACAATGGTCAAGAATCGATCAGCTGAAAGACAGAAAGATTTGCTCTCTTGCTGAGGCAAGAAACGGCCTCATTTTCGTGGGTTCGCTCGACCGCGGTCTCGAATGCTATAATCCAATGACCTCGCAGCTCACCGACTGCATGGCTTATCTGCGGAAGAATCCGTCCATAAATGACAACCGCACTCTCAATGCCGTAAATGCGCTGATGGTATCCGCCGACGGCCTCCTGTGGGTGGCTCATTACAATGGAATATGCTGCTACAATCCTGAAACACGGTCGTTTAAGTTCTTCTCTGACGGACTGAACATTCTCAGGAACTGTGTGGGACATGCTCTACTCGAAGATTCACATAAAATGATATGGTTCGGCACTTCGGACGGCCTGTACCGCTACAATCCAAAAACCTCCGACATACGCCACATTTCCTCCGAGGACGGCCTTCCGGGCGATGTGATATGCGGCATCTGCGAAGGCGACGACGGCTACATCTGGGTGAGCACATATCACGGCATATGCCGGATTTCTCCGGACGGCTCAACTTTTGCCAATTTCGATTTTAATGACGGCATCCAGGGCAATGAGTTCACACGAGGCGCATATTTCCATGATGAACAAGGAATAATATATTTCGGGGGAACTCACGGCATATCTTATTTTCATCCGCTCGATATCGCCGAGGCCGAGGCGCCGCCCACTCCTTTCATTACGGAAGTCGGAGTGCTCGGGCCGCACCATACCCAGTCTGAGGGCGATACCCCGTTTTCCGACGGATATCGCGTTGTTCGGGCCAACTGCGGAGACAACGCTTCTATACGCCTGCCGTCGGAGGACAATACTGTCAAAATATACTTTTCAACGGTAACATACAATAATCCGGCGAAAATCCGCTATGAATACCGCCTTAACGATAAAGAAAAATGGATAACGACCGAGTCCGGTCAGGAAATGGTCACATTCTATAATCTCGGTCCCGGATCTTATGACTTTGAAATACGTGTTGCAGGCAGCGACGCCCCTCCGGCCTTGCTGAGGATCGTAATCGAATATCCGTGGTATGCTTCATGGTGGATGGGCCTGATATATCTCGCATCATTAGCGGTCATAGCGTTAACGTTCTACCGGTATCATATTCAGCGCAGGACAGCTCAGGAAGAAATCGCCCGACGGCGTCATGCCGAAGAAGTGGCGGAAGCGAAGCTCCAGCTTTTCACAAGTTTCTCGCACGAGATACGGACTCCTATGACTCTGATCATCGATCCGTTGCATAAATTGATTAAGAGTTGTACCGACAAGACGCTTCTACAGAAATACAACCTTATCTACCGCAATGCCACACGTGTGATGGGACTTGTCAATCAGCTGATGGACCTTCGTAAATTCGACCGCGGCAAGATGTGCCTGCAAGCCCGAGAGACCGATCTCGCCGGCTTCATACGGGATGTGATGCAGCCCTTCGAACAATACGCTTCCGAGCACAACATTTCTCTCTCGTTCAAGCCCGATGAAGAAAAAATGATGGGCTTTGTCGACCTCCAGCTTTTCGACAAAGTAATGATGAATCTGCTCAGCAATGCCTTCAAATGCACTCCGGACGGCGGACATATCGGCATAACACTCAGTGAAGGCACCGACTCCGCGGCGGCCGGTCCGCTGCGAAATTATTTTGAAATTCGCGTTGCCGACAGCGGTTGCGGAATCCCCGAAGAAGAGCTTGAGCGGATATTTGAGCGTTTCTTCCAGGCCGACAGATCCAAAGTCTCCGGGATACACGGCACAGGAATCGGACTGCATCTGGTGAGACAGATTGTCTCGCTGCATCATGGCGTGATACATGCTGAAAACCGCAGCGACAATACCTCAGGAGCCGTTTTCATAGTCCGAATTCCTCGCGGCTCATCGCACCTCAGAGATTCCGAATTAATGAAAAGCGCTCAGCAGCAACAGCCGGTGAAAAACAATGAAATCCCGCTTCCGAAAATGAACTGGGAGGAATACGGCGAAAACAGCGCCGGGCGCAGCAACGGGCATATCGTGATAGTCGAGGATGACGAAGAAAACCGCAACTATCTCCTTAAAGCGCTCGAAGAACGCTACCGTAACGTCGCTGCATTCGCCAGTGCCGACGAAGCATACAAGGCCATAATTGCCATGCACCAGGCTCCTGATCTGATTATTTCGGACATCGTGATGGAAGGAATGGACGGCATTACTTTTACAATCAGGATAAAACAGAATGGAAGCACCAATCATATCCCTGTTATCCTGATGACCGGACAATCGGAACCCGAAACCATGAAAAGAGCAATCGAAAGCGGCGCGGACCAAGTGATTGTCAAGCCTTTCAGCTCTGAACTGCTTATTGCCACAGTTCATAATCTGCTCGCCAACCGCCGTATTCTTCAGGTCAGGTTCGCCAGTGTGCCTACCCCCGACAAAAAAGCAGAAAAATCATCTATGAAATCGGCCGACGATATACTCATGCGCCGCATCGCAGATGTAGTGAACAAGAACATATCATCTCCCGATTTCAGCGTCGAGAAACTCGCCGAGGCCGTAGGACTCAGCCGTGCGCATCTTCACCGCAAGCTCAAGGAGCTGACAAACCTTTCCGCTCGCGATTATATCAAAAACATACGCATGCATCATGCAGCCAGACTGCTGACCGAGAAAGACATGAGCATCTCCGATGTGGCTTTCGCTACAGGATTCATCAATACCTCGCATTTCTCCAGCGTATTCAGGGAATTCTTCGGAATGACTCCCTCGCAGTACGCCGCCAATCATTCCGACGGAGCCGTCTGATTTTTAAGCTTTTCAAGCCGGTAATCGGACGGCGATACTCCCATATAATTCTTGAACGCAGTCGAGAAATAGCTCTGGGCCGAGAAGCCTACGCTGTAGGCGATCATCGATATATCGACATCCTTCTTTTCAAGCAGTTCGCAGGCCTTCCTCAGCCGCATGTTTCGGATATATTCGCGTGGCGTTATGCCGAATACCTCTTTCATCTTGCGGTTGAGATGCGTGCGGCTGAATCCGACCTCCGATGCAAGAACCTCGATATTGAGATTCGGATCGCCCAGTCTCTCATTTATCACCTTCACTATTTTATCGATAAACTGCGTTTCATTACTTCTAAGCTCAGGTGTGGCGATATTGTCATCCTGCTCCTGAGCGCCGGAATAACGCCCGTGAAGCCGCTGACGTGTCAATACAAGCCCCTCGATCACAGACCGCAGCTCGTCGAGATGGAAAGGCTTCGGGATATAGCTGTCGGCTCCGCGCTCCCAGCCCGCTATACGGTCCGCGATATCGGCCTTCGAACTAAGAAGTATTACCGGAATATGGTTGAGCGACATATTGCTTTTTATTGCCTTAAGAAGCTCAAGACCATCCATCTCCGGCATCATTACGTCGGTAATAACCAGATCGGGGCACTCCTGCCGGATCAGAGTCATAGCCTCTTTTCCGTTTGCAGCGGTGCTGATTCTTCCGAAATCGGCTATGCCTTCGGCCACATAGGAGCACATCTCGGCATCGTCATCCGCAACGACTATATGCATCGCAGACTTGTTGCCGACACGACGCCGGACTGGGATTGAAGTCTCGGCGATAAAAGAAGACACATGGACTCTCGGCTTCGCGGGCATCTCAGTCGGCTCCGATGTCCCGACGAGGAAATACTCTTTGTTGTCAAGAGGTATGCGCACTGTGAAACAGGATCCTTTACAATCCGTCCGGTTGACAGCGGATATCGTGCCTCGGTGCAATTCAACGAGTTGACGGCACAGGTCAAGCCCGATTCCGAATCCTATAGGATGCACACCCCGGTTGAACTTACCCTGATAGAACCGCTGGAAAAGATTGGATATGTTCTTTTCGTCAAGACCGATACCGGTGTCGAACACCGACAGCTGCGCATACTCCCCGAGCTTCTCATTCTCGCCGCGCGACACAATCACGTCTATATGGCCCCCTCCTGGAGTATATTTTATCGCGTTAGTGATAAGATTGACAAGCACCTTGTCGAAATTACTACGGTCAAGGCAGACTTCGAAATTATCGAGCACTTCCGGATCGGTCCGGAAATCGAGCGTAAGATTATTCTCCTGAGCCTGTAGCTTGAACATCTCGACGAATTCTCGCGCGAAAGCAACAAATTCGACATTACTGAAGTCGAGTGTCATCTTTCCTTTCTCTATCTTACGTATGTCAAGCAGCTGGTTGATCAGTGCCAGAATCCGCTCGGCATTGCGCCGGATAAGACTTAGATTGCGTGTCTCCTCCTCGCTGTGTGGCACTTTCATGATTTTCTCAAGGGGACTGAGGATAAGAGTAAGGGGAGATCGGATTTCATGCGACACATTGATGAAAAACTTGATGCGCTCCTCATTAAGCCGCTCGCGGTCCCGGTTGCGGATAAAGACCATCAGGAAGAGCACCAACGAGCAGAATATCAATGCATACAGCAGCTTCATCGGCCATGAGAGATACCAGGGGCAGCTTACATTCACCTCTATTCTCTTTTTCGCGACTATATGTCCGTTGCTGATCGCGCGGACTGTAAGACTGTAAGTTCCTGCGTCGAGATGCGGCAGTTCCATCACACCCCCGGAGGCGATTTGCCACTTGTCGGAGATGCCCTCGATATTCCATTCATAAAAAGTATTCTGGATGTCTCCGAAATCCTTAGTAGATACTCTCAGAACGAGATTATCGTCCGCATACGATATATCGATGCAATAGTTTTCTCCTTCATTTCCGATTATTCTCTTGCCTGAGGCTGACAGAGATGCGTTGCTTATACGTTTGTGATTTAGCGAAATGCTTGTAATATAAATCTTGTGTTCTGCCCCTTTGTCATGAAGCAGGTCCGGCCGTACACATGTCACTCCGCTTTCGTTGCTGAAAAACAGCAGCGAGGGATCCGTTGCCGATACCGATGAGAACCAGGATGTGAAAAAGGCATCATCGCTCGCTATCGCCGGAAAGACATTCATGTCGCGGTCTACAAAACTGATACCGCTGTACGAACCGATCCACAGATTGCCGGAGCGGTCGATTTCCAGTGTTGATATTTCATTCTCCGGCAGGCCGTCGCTGGTTGTGTATCTTTCGGCTGTATATTGCTCCGGATCTATCTTGTAAAGGCCGTTGGTGGTGGCATCCCAGATTACACCGTCGGGAGATTCCCTTATTGAAAGATGAACACCTTTCTCCATCGACGGACAACGCGATGCTATATTGACATACTCCTTGGAGAGAATATCATATACATACAATCCTGAATAAAGTCCGATCCACAGGCGACCTCTGGAATCGCAGTGCATTGAGTTAACCCACAGGAAATCATTGGTATCATAGCTCAGTTTCCGTGGCGTGGAATAATCGTCATCCGGAGAATAGCAGAATATACCGCACCCGTGGACGGCGGCATAAATGCTTCCGTCGGCACTTTCAGCCAGGCTGTTGATCCTGAAAGACCCGTTACGGTCGAACATCGGCCTCGGTTTTGCGCCGGGATAGGATATTTCATAAAGCCCATTATCCTCTACTCCCACATAGAGTCGTCCATTCGCAGCCGAAAGCATAGCGCTGATATTGGCGCCGAAGCGGTAAGTCGAACGAAGAAGTCCGTCGAATCCGAATGAGAGCAATCGCCCGTCCTCAAGTCCGACCCATATATTGTCAGGATCGGCCGGCGAATATGAGACTACGGTCCGCATGCCCTGAAAACTGTCCAGTTCCTTGTTCAGACGTATCTGTACATATGGGATATCCGTTTCGGGCACCATTACAACGCCCTGATGCGCGCAGCCGAGCCAGAGGTTGCCCATGGGATCCTCATAGATCGACGTTACCCTCGCCGCGTCAAGATTGACACCCGAGTTATTGACACCGGAATAAGGCTCTACAGTATCGGATTTCGGAGGCAGACGCATGATGCCGTTCCATAGAGTCCCTATAAGCATGTCGCCCGCCCCGCACGTCACGGCAGTATGCAGTAGTGGAGAGGTGCCTGCCGGAAATCTCAGCGGTGTCACCGCACCGCTTCCGGGATCAACAATCCATGCCTTTCGGGTGGTCGAGACAAAGACCTTGCCGTCGGGCGCCGGAACAAGCGTACGTATATAAGCGTCCCCCTGCATCAGTTTCGATGTAGTTCCATCACTGTTTACCAAGAAGACAGCACCGTCGTGCCGTCCTATAACAAGCATACCGTCCTCACTCTCGCAGACCGAATTAGTGTTGGCGAGATCGGCATTGTTCCCAAAAAGACGGACTGCCTTCGGTTTACCTTCGACAAATTCGATTTTGAACAGCCCGATGCCCGATATCATGAATACCACATCGCCATTGCGGCGTCCGCATATATCGATTATAAAACCATTGAAATTCAGGTTTTCAGGCTTTACGCGGACAAACGACTCGGTTTCGCTGTCATAGAGATTCAGTCCGTCGCCGGTAGCAATCCAGAGACGGTCGTTCACATCCCGCAGCACCTTATAGATACGGTTGTCGCTCAGCGAAGTAGAATCATTTTCGTCATATTGATAGATATCGAATCCGCTGCCATCGAATCGGGCAAGTCCATTCTCCTTGCCCACCCATAAAAACCCGTCCTTGTCTGTAGTAAATCCTGAATATCCGGAGGACAGCACTTCGCTCGAATTGAAGAGCCACGAGTTACGCACAATCTCCCCGTAAGAAGACAACACAGATATTGCAATAATCAGACTTAGTATAAAAAAACGGTACATAAGTCAATAATGGAATTAGATTAAGGTTTCTCATCGCTGAATCCACGCCGAATCAGCTTTGCAAAATTAACGATTTTTCCTAATAGTTCAATTTCTAAAATCGGTTTTTAATATTTAAAACGGGCTATTTGTTAAAATTTAATACTATTGGTTCAAATTCTAAAACGCGGGGGTTGCAAATAAACGACGATGAGATATCCGTTAAACGCTGTCACCGCGATTTGCCATAATTTTGCAACGTACAAAAAAACATAATTCTATTCAGAAACACAACATGAAAAACTTGTTCAGATATGCCGCTTTATCGCTTCTGATAGCATGCGGAGCACCGGCAGTAGCGCAGAGCTTCGACGGAGGCTGTCATAATCCGGTTGTCTGGGCCGACGTTCCGGACCCCGATGTTATCCGTGTAGGCGACAGTTTCTATATGGTCAGCACCACAATGCATCTCATGCCCGGTGCGCCGATAATGAAATCGAAAGATCTCATCAACTGGGAAACTGTCGGATATGTCTTCGACCGCCTCACCGACACCCCGAGCTACGATCTCGACGGCACCACAGCCTACGGCAACGGTCAGTGGGCTACGTCGCTCAGATACAACAACGGCAAGTTCTACGCCCTCTTCTCGCCGAACGCGCAGCCTTATAAATGCTTTATCTACACCACCGACGACCCGGCCGGAAAATGGAATCTGGTTGCACGCACCAATCATTTTCACGACTCCTCTTTTCTTTTCGACGATGACGGTCGAGTATACGTTTACAGCGGCAGCGGAGACATCCATCTCACAGAACTCGATCCCGAGTCTTTTATGGTCAAGGAAAACGGCACCGATCAGGTCGTTATCAGAAACGAAGTAGGCGGCCTACATGAAGGCAGTCGCGCTGTGAAGCATAACGGTAAATATTATGTTTTTGTCATATCATGGCCTGCAGGACAGCCTCGCTGCCAGCTTTGCTACAGAGCCGATACTATTACTGGTCCTTACGAGCGCTGCAAGGTGCTGGAATCGCAGTTCGGTGGCTTTCCTTATGTCGGTCAGGGCTGCTTGGTGGACGATACCGACGGCAACTGGTGGGGTGTCATATTTCAGGATCGCGGTGGCGTAGGCCGTGTGCTTACTCTCAATCCCGTGACTTGGAAAGACGGATGGCCAATGCTCGGCGATGCCGACGGCAAAGTTCCCGCTACAATATATAAAACCACCGGCAGAGATATCTCGGACGGCATTGTTTCCGCCGACGATTTCGCCGGAGAAAAAAAGAACATTCTCTGGCAGTGGAATCACAATCCGGTCGATAACGCCTGGTCGCTCACCGACCGTAAAGGATGGCTGCGTCTGCGGACATCGAGAATTGTCTCAAATCTCTTCATGGCTCCAAACACCATCACGCAGCGAATGGAAGGCCCTCTTTGCAGTGGCGAGATAAAACTCGACATATCCCATATGAAACAGGGCGATATCGCAGGATTCGGCGCTTTCAACGGCGACTCCGGGCTGCTCTCCGTATCAAAGGAAGAAGACGGAACATACCTCAGAGTCTTGCAGTCATCTGTCCGTTTCGAGAAAAACTCCAAAACTGTCGATCATGTCGATGAAAAAGAGGTCGAGCGCGTTAAAATCAACGGAAAGACCATCTGGCTGCGCATCAATGCGGATTTCCGTCCCGGACGCGACATCGCCACTTTCGCCTACAGTCTCGACGGTAAGAAATGGAATCCTGTCGGCGGTGACTTCAAAATGATTTTCGACTATACCCGCCTGTTCATGGGTACTCGGTTCGCCATATACAATTATGCGACCGCGACCACCGGAGGCTATGTCGATGTCGACTATTTTCACTACAGCAACAACACAGCGACGACCGATATGGCCGCTGATCAAGATATAAAAAATGGTATTAAATAAGGTAAGAATAACGGTTTATTAGGTTTTTCAGGCCATGGGTGCGTCAGATCTGACTCTATCGGAGTAAAGCACC
Organism: uncultured Porphyromonadaceae bacterium; assembly: GCA_902471685.1. Classification (GTDB taxonomy): domain Bacteria; phylum Bacteroidota; class Bacteroidia; order Bacteroidales; family Muribaculaceae; genus CAG-873. The sequence goes on along the minus strand of CABRLF010000004.1, from coordinate 15,281 downwards.
CGGATGCCTATTTCGAGAAAAAGGATGATTCGTAATCGCGACTTTTATGTTTCATCCTTTTTTATTGCACCTCCGTTTGCTCCGCCATTTGATACCCACTTTCGAAATTGTAGCACAAACCTTATTCATAGAAGCATAATCGACATACACGCAGCGGTTTACACAAGATCGACAAGACATATACAACATTAAAAAATATGAAAATGTTTCAAAAATTAATGCAAAAGGGCGGCAATTTAAAGCCTCCGTTTCAAAATCTAACATATGTGGTCGGGTAGAAAATAAGCATACTTCGTGTTTAAGCTAATTTTGCAATGTCAAAGGCCCGCAGTATGCCCGGCCGTCAGCCAATCGAATAATTTACTCAAAATCTAATCCATAATGCAATTCGCAAAGCATTCCCAGAAACTCTACTCCGCTGTCCTCGCCCTTTCGGCGCTGGCAGGATCTTCCGCTCTTGCAGCACCGTCGGCGCCAAAGCAACCGGCGGCAGTTTTCAGCTCGTTCTCCTATACCGGAAACGACAGCTGCTACAATGCAAATCCGCTCACCGGAGCCGATGAGTACTTCAACCCCATTCTTCCGGGATGGTATTCCGATCCCTCCGTCTGCACCAATGGCGACGGCGATTATTTCTTGGTCACCTCCACGTTCACTTTCGTCCCCGGTGTGCCCATTTTCCACAGCCGCGACCTTGTCAACTGGAAGCAGATCGGACATGTGCTCACTCGTCCCTCGCAGATGAAGAACTTCGAGCATCAGCATGTGAGCGGCGGCATTTTCGCTCCGGCAATTTCCTATTGCCCCGCCAACAAAACCTATTACATGATCACTACCAATGTAGGAGCCGGAAACTTCTTCGTCAAGACCACCGACCCCTTCGGAGAATGGAGCGATCCCATCTATCTTCCCGAGGTGCAGGGAATCGATCCCGCATTCTTCTTCGATGATAACGGCAAAGCATATATCGTCAATAACGACGACGCTCCGGACGCAAAACCTGAATACCCGGGTCACCGCACGGTCCGCGTGGTCGAATTCGACATCAACAGCGACAAATGCGTCGGTGAACGCAAAATCGTAGTAAACAAAGGCTGCCGCCCCGAAGAAAAACCCATCTGGTGCGAAGGTCCTCATATCTATAAGGTCAATGGCGAATATTACCTCATGACCGCCGAAGGAGGAACAGCTATCAATCACAGCGAGGTAATCTACCGCGGCCCGAGCCCCTTCGGTCCTTTCACGCCCTGGGAAGGCAATCCGATTCTCACCCAGCGCGATCTCCCCGCCGACCGTACCAATCCCGTCACATGTGCCGGCCATGCCGACCTTATCCAGACCAAGGAAGGCGACTGGTGGGCTGTGTTCCTCGCATGCCGTCCTTTATCCAACGGCATAGAGAATCTTGGACGCGAGACTTTCCTGCTCCCTGTGCAATGGACATACGGCGGCTGGCCCGTCATCACACACAAAGGCGACGAAATTCCGATGAAACTGAATCGTCCCGGCGTGGTTCGTGGCGAAAACGTCACTTTCGGCAACTTCACTGTCTCCGACGATTTCTCTGCTCCTGAGCTCGGCATGGAATGGTGTACCCTCCGCGGCGACGCACGCCAGTTCTATTCGCTCTCCGAGAATCCCGGCAACCTCACTATCGAATGCGCACCCGTCGCTATGACGGAAAAAGAGGTAGTTCCGTTCGTTGGACGGCGCATCCAGCATCACGACTTCACCGCTACGGCTTTCATGTCGTTCAAACCTTCGAAAGCCAATCAGAACGCAGGTCTCGCAGTATTTAAGGACGAAACACACCAATATCATTTCGTCAAGGTCCGCCTCGGCAGGACCGACTATATCCAGCTCCGCAAGATCGGCGAAGGCGCTCCCGAGGTTCTCGCTTCAGTCAAAGCTCCCAAAGCCAAATCGCTCGGTCTGAAAGTAGTTGGCAACGGCAATACTTTCTCTTTCGCTTATTCTCCCGACGAAGGTAAAAAATGGATCGACCTCACCAGCGTCGATGCCGCTTATACATCGACAGCTGTCGCCGGCGGATTCACCGGCACTCTCGTCGGGCCTTTCGCTTCTTCACGTCTCCAATAAACCAATCATAAATAATTCTATAAAAAAACCATTAAATACTACAAACCGGAAAAACTTTATCGAATACTAATTTACATCTACTCTAAACCTGAATTGTTCCCCTCGCCGCAAAACGGCTGAAACGAATTCCGATCCCGGAATCACCTTTAATCTTTTGAGCAGACTGCAAGCAGGCAGTCATACAAAACAATCTGAAGACCAATTATAATGGAAAATGTAAAAATCTTATTTCGGTACGTCGCATTAGTGCTGCTGACGGTATGCCTTGGCTCTGCGGCGGCAAACGCCGAAGTCGTCAAAGGCGTGGTTACCGACAATACCGGAGAGCCGTTAATCGGCGTATCTGTAGTGCTTAAAGGCTCTACTACCGGTGTCGTGACCGACCTCGACGGCGCGTACTCGATCAGCGTCCCGAATCAGAAAGACGCAGAGCTCGTATTCTCATATGTAGGCATGCTCACGAAAACCGTGAAAGTCAACGGTCAGTCAACAATCAACGTCACTCTATACGACAACAACGAGAGCCTCGATGAGGTCGTTGTCGTAGGTTACGGACAGCAGAAGAAAGTGTCCGTCGTAGGTGCCATCACTCAGACAACAGGTGCCGTCCTCGAGCGCACCGGCGGTGTCAGCAGCATCGGTGCCGCACTCACTGGTAACCTCCCGGGTGTCGTAACAATGCAGTCGAGCGGTATGCCCGGCGACGAAGACCCGAAAATCGTCATCCGAGGCCAGACATCCTGGAACGGCAGCGATCCTCTCATTCTCGTCGACGGTATCGAACGTCCTATGTCGTCTGTCGATATCGGCTCCGTTCAGTCCGTATCGGTTCTCAAAGACGCATCCGCTACCGCTGTTTACGGTGTGAAAGGTGCAAACGGCGTCATCCTTATTACTACGAAACGTGGTTCCGAAGGTCGCGCAAAGATTTCCGTCGGCGCGAACATGGCTGTCAAGACTGTATCCCAGCTCCCCGGCACCGAAGGTTCGCCCGAAGCGCTCTATATGCGCAACCGCGTCATTGAACGCGAACTCGGTCTCACTCCCGACTCATGGCTGAGCATCACGCCGCTCAGCATCATAGAGAAATACCGCAACCCGGCCAACCTCGAGGAATACGAACGCTATCCCAACGTCGACTGGCAGGACGCACTCTTCAAGAAAAGCGCTTTCGCATACAACCCCAACATCAACATCAGCGGCGGTACAAAAGTCGTCAAGTATTTCGCCTCGATCGACTTCCTAAATGAAGGTGACCTTTTCCGCGAATATGAAACAGGCCGCGGTTATAAAGGCGGCTACGGCTTCAACCGCGTCAATGTCCGCTCCAATCTCGACTTCCAGATCACAAAGTCGACCGTATTCAAGATGAACATATCCGGCTCACACGGCGAGAAAAAATCACCTTATAACGTAGCCGACGACTCTTTTGGCGCAACACAGATGTGGCAGGCAGCCTATGGCGCTCCCGCCGACGCTTTCATCCCCCGCTACAGCGACGGAACATGGGGATATTATCCTGCCAACTCGCAGGGTGCGCCCAACTCTATGCAGGGCCTTGCTACCGGCGGTGTAGAATACACTACCACTACCCGTATCAACACCGACTTCACTCTCGATCAGGACCTCTCCTTCATCACCAAGGGTCTCCGCGCAAGCGCCACCGTTTCTTGGGACAACGTTTTCGTCGAAGCCAACCGCGGTATCTGCGAGAACTGGTATAAACCTCAATACAAATGGATTGATCCAGAGACCGGCGAGACAACCTGGGCTCAGCAGACTCAGCCAAACGGCCTCGACTTCTCCGAAGATATGAAGTGGAGCATCCGTGGCGGCGAAGCCCGCAACTGGGCTACTCAGCGCAACATCTTCTATCAGGCTCAGATCAACTGGGGACGCAAATTCGGCGACCACGACGTTACAGTAATGGGTGTGTTCAACCGCAACCAGCGTGCTACCGGCAGCGAATTCCCCCACTACCGCGAGGACTGGGCATTCCGTGCCACATACAATTATGCCGACCGTTACTTCGTCGAATATAACGGCGCATACAACGGCTCCGAGAAATTCAGCCCCGAACACCGCTTCGAATTCTTCAACTCCGGTGCTGCCGGCTGGCGCATCAGCGAAGAGAAATTCATGAATTTCAGCCGCGGATGGCTCGACAATCTCAAACTCCGCTACTCTATCGGTCAGGTCGGCGACGACAACATCTGGCAGCGCTGGATCTATGCAACACAGTGGGCCACACACGACCCGATGAACTTCTCCGTCACAAGCGGTCAGAAATCTCCCTATACCTGGTACAAGGAATCGCAGATCGGCAACCCCGACATCCATTGGGAAAAATCGCTGAAGCAGAACCTCGGTATCGACTTCGCATTCATGAATTCCCTCGTTGCGGGTACTGTCGAAATCTTCAAGGAACGCCGCAACGACATTCTCGTCGACGGCGGTTCCCGCGCCATCCCCTCCTACTTCGGCGGCAAAGCTCCGACGGCCAACCTCGGTCGCGTAAAGAGCAATGGTTTCGAAATCGAGCTCCGCGTCAACAAAACTTTCAAAAACGGAATGCACGTGTGGGGTAACTTCAGCATGACACATGCCAAAAACAAAGTACTCGAATACGATGATCCCCAGCTGAAAGAAAGCTACCGCAAAGTGCAGGGCTTCGCCATCGGTCAGGACCACATCATATATGACGCCGGCTATGCCAACACCTGGGATGACGTAATCGCCATGACCCCTCACAACACCAACGACAACCAGCGTCTTCCCGGCCAGCCCATCATGGTCGACTACAACGGCGACGGTATCATCGACTCTGCCGACAGTGCGCCTTACGGATACAGCGGCACTCCCCAGAATACCTTCAACGCCACACTCGGCTGGGACTGGAAAGGATGGAGCGTCTATCTGCAGTTCTATGGCGTAACCAATGTCAACCGTACAGTGGTCTTCGAATCCTACCGAGGCAAACTCAATACCCTTTTCGCAGGTGTTGATTTCTGGGCTCCCAATGCCGACAACGTCGACCGTCCTCTCCCGGTATGGAACTCCACTCCCGCCTACTATAACGGATTGGACAACAGCTACAACCACTACGACGGTTCTTACGTCCGACTGAAAAATGCCGAAATCGCTTACACCTGGCCGTCCAACAGCTGGATCAAAAGTCTGGGTCTCTCGTCGCTGAAGATTTACCTCAACGGCAACAACCTCTGGGTTTGGTCCAAGATGCCCGACGACCGCGAGTCGAACTTCGCCGGTACCGGCAATGCCTCGCAGGGTGCATATCCTACTGTACGCCGTTTCAACATAGGTATCAAGTTTGACATCTAATCCACCTGACAATGAAAAAGATTTTTAAACATACAGTTTCTGTTCTTGCGGTACTTCTGGCTGCGGCTTCCGCTACATCCTGCACGGATTACCTCGACAAGGCGCCCGAGAGTGAAATCTCGGCCGATGAAGCATTCAAGAACTTCCGTAATTTCCAGGGTTTCGTGGAGGAGATGCACTTCTGCATTCCCAACTTCACCACCGGATACTGGAACAACTCATTCAACTGGGGCGAAGACGAAATCATCAATGTCGGCATCGACTATATGATGGGTTACAAAGTCGACCAGGGTGACTTCTGGGGCTGGCAGTCGGAGTTCGACGGCTGGCAGTGCGGATTCATGGACATCAACAGCTTTGCCACCGACTATGCTCCCGATGCAGTCGGAAACCGTCCCACCATGTGGCAGGGCTGCTGGTACGGCATCCGTAAGGCAAACCTCGGTCTTGCCAATCTCGACCGCCTCACCGAGGCTACTCAGGAGCAGAAGAACATCATCCGCGGCGAGCTCCTTTTCTTCCGCGGCTACTTCCACTTCACACTGATGCAGTACTTCGGCGGTCTTCCATATATCGAGGAAGTACTCGCCGGCGGCAAGCTCACACTGCCCCGCCTCTCCTATCATGAATGCGCCGATAAAGCAGCAACCGACCTCCGCGAGGCAGCCGACCTTCTCCCCATCAACTGGGACGAAACAGCTACCGGCGCGCCCACACGAGGCAACAACGACCTCCGCATCAACAAGATCATGGCTCTCGGATACCTCGGCAAGAACCTCCTCTGGGCCGGAAGCCCGCTGATGAACTGGGAATCGACCGGTTCGAAGACCTATAACACCGAATACTGCCGCCGTGCCGCCGAAGCTTTCGGCGAACTTCTCTCGCTGGTAGAAAGCGGTCGCACTCAGTATTCTCTCGTAGACTTCGAAAACTACAAGGAACTCTTCCTTACCCACGGCAAAGGCGGCATAATGCCCGGCTCCACCGAAGCTATCTTCCGCTGCCCCGTCATCGACTGGAACCGTTCCAACTGGGGCCAGACCAACGACTACGCAACCAAGGACATCACTAACACCGGCGTTTCGTTCCTCCCCACAGCCAACTACGTGAACTATTACGGTATGGCCAACGGTCTTCCTCTGGACGACCCCGACTCGCACTTCGACAAATCACACCCCTGGAAAGACCGCGACCCGCGTTTCTATCACGACATCCGTTTCGACGGCTGTCAGATCGAGCTCGGTCTCAATCCTGCCGCTGATCCCGTCCGCTATGCTCCGCTCTACACCGACGGCAAACTCCGTCACCCCATCAGCGGCAGCCGCACCGGTTATCTCAACTACAAATTCGTCCGCGACGACTTCAACCAGTGGGACAACCAGGGCTCCGGAGACTGGGGCCAGAACAACCACATGCTCATTTCCTACATGCGTCTTGCCGACATCTATCTGATGTATGCCGAGGCAGCTTGCGAAGCTACCGGTGTTCCCGCCGGAAAATCGGCAAACTGCTCCCTTACAGCCGTCGACGCCATCAACACCATCCGCGCCCGCGCCGGTGTCGATCCCGTCAACTCAAAATACACCGGATCGCTCGACGCTTTCATCGGTGAAGTACGCCGCGAACGTGCTGTCGAACTCAGCTTCGAAGGACACCGCTTCAACGACCTCCGCCGCTGGCTTCTGCTCAACCAGTATCCCTACAACATCAAGACTTCGCAGGAATTCACCCGCGTAGGTGATCTCACCGGCATCGAATCCGACTCTTCGAAGGGTGTCAACACAAAGAACCCCCGCGAATCGGAAGTAAGCGGTTTCCATGAAGAGGTAATTCTCACCCGCAATTACACCGACAAGCACTGGTGGCTCCCCCTGAAGGTCAACGACTCGAAAATGTATGTAGAATTCGGCCAGAACCCCGGCTGGTGATCTTAACCACTTAAAGAATCACATCAATGGAAAAATTTCATAAACTGATATACCCTGCCCTCGCGGCCGCAATGCTGGCGTCGCCTGCAATCGCTATGGCCGACGATGATAACGTTGCGGTTATCGACAGCCTCGGGAATGATATTCAGCTGGCATTCCACAGCGTAGCGCCCGAGAACGTCTTCGGCGGCGTCTCGCAGGTCAATGTAGTCGATCTTGAGAAAAAAAGCTATACAACATACAGCCTCGCCAATATGGAGTGCTTTGTCCCCGGATACAACGGACAGCTCTGGAACATGGGCGAAGCCCTTGTCCTGGTCGACGGCGTTCCCCGCGACGCAAATAACGTCATACCCACCGAAATCGAGACTATCACTTTCCTCAAAGGAGCTCAGGCAGTCGTCCTCTACGGCAGTACCGCTTCTAAGGGCGCGATTCTCATAACCACCAAGCGCGGCCGCACTTCCGGCCTGCAGGTGTCGGTGCGCGGCGACGCTACTCTCTACACTCCCAAGGCTTATCCCAAGTATCTCGGTGCTGCGGAGTACATGCAGCTCTATAACGAAGCCCGCGCCAACGACGGTCTCGAGAAAGCGTTCTCCGATACCGACATCTACAACTACGCATCCGGACGCAATCCGTTCCGCTACCCCGACATCAATTTCTTCTCCAGCGACTATCTCCGCAAGCAGTCGTACCGATATGAAGGTCAGGCAGAGTTCACCGGCGGCGGTAAGTTCGCCACATTCTATGCCCTGGTCGGTCTATACCACAGCGACGACCTCATCAACTTCGGCGAAGGCAAGAACAACGGCACTACCCGACTCAACGTCCGCGGTAATATCGACCTGCGCCTGAACGATTTCGTTACCGGCTGGGTGAACACCAGCGCCACATTCTACGACAACCGTACCGATCTGTCAAATTACTGGAGCGAATCGGCCAACATGCGTCCGACCATTCCCGGTTCAGATCCTCTGGTTCCTCTGATTCCGATCTCGGCGATTGAAGAAGGTGACGAAAACTCCTGGGTGCTCGTCAACAACTCCCGATATATCGTCGACGGCAAGTATCTCCTCGGAGGTACACAGCAGTACCAGACCAACCCGTTCGCCGCAATGTATGCCGCCGGCTATTCAAAGTGGACAAGCCGTCAGCTGCAGTTCGACGCCGGTATCCGTATCGGTCTCGACTCGGTCGTTCCCGGTCTGCGCTTCATTGCTCGCGGAGCCGTGGACTACAACACCTCCTACAGTACCTCGATCAACACCTCATATGCCACATATCAGGCTTCATGGTCGCACTACGGCGGCAAGGACATGATCACCGGACTCACCAAGTTCGGCAATGACCTCAGCACAGGCGTACAGAACATCAGCGGTTCCAACGAACGCCAGACGCTCATGTTCTCGGGCCAGTTCGACTACTCCCGCCGCTTCAACGACGTCCATGGCATCGAGGCAAACCTTATCGCCCACGGATACAAGCGCACCATCACAGGCGAATACCACCGCACCACCAATGCGTCGCTCGCCCTGCGTGCCGCCTACAACTACGACAACCGCTACTACGCCGAGTTCAACGGTGCGATCAACCATTCCGCAAAGTTCGCTCCCGGACACCGCAACGGCTTCTCGCCCGTCGGAAGTATCGGATGGCGAATCAGCCAGGAAGACTTCCTCAAGGACTCCGAGGTTGTCGATGAGCTCCGCATCAACGCCACCTACGGCCGTATCCTTCAGGACATCGACATCACCGGCTACTATCTCTACGACGACAAGTACACCGCCGACGGCGATTACTGGGGATGGAACGACGGTCTCAGCTCGAACCAGTCCTTCGAATCGCGTCAGGGTGCAAATCCCGATCTCACCTTCGTTAAACGCAATGAGTTCAATGTCGGTGTGAACGGTTCGCTGTGGAACGGTTCGCTCAAATTCGACGCCGAGTTCTTCTCGGTCGATATCGACGGTCTGCCCATCCAGGCCTTCAACTTCTATCCCAGCTACCTCCACACCTACTGGCCCAACAGCTCATTCATCCCCTGGATCAACTACAACAAACAGCGTCGCACCGGCTTCGACCTCGGTCTGCAGGCAACACGCCGTTTCGGTGATCTGACTCTCTCCCTCGGAGCAAACGTGATGTACTCCACAGCCAAGAACATCCGCGTGAGCGAAAACGTCGAATACGACTGGCAGCGCAGCGAAGGTCGTGCTGTCGATGCCCTCCGCGGCTACCGATGCCTCGGCTTCTTCCAGAGCCAGGAGGAGATTGCTTCTTCGGCTGTTGTCAACAACAACACCAAGCCCGGCGACCTCAAGTATCAGGATATGAACGGCGACGGCATCATCGACTCCCGAGACCAGGTCGTGCTCGGCCGCTGGTCCGCTCCATGGAACTACGGCCTGAACCTCACGGCTAATTTCAAAAACTTCACCCTTTTCGTTGCCGCTTCCGGCAATGCCGGCGGTACAGGCGTGATGGACAACAGCTATGCCTGGGTTTACGGCGACAGAAAGTATTCCGACATCGTCCGCGGACGCTGGACTCCCGAGACTGCCAATACAGCCACTTATCCCCGTCTGACTACCCAGAGCGGCGATCTCAACTTCGTCACCTCCGATTTCTGGACTTACTCCACCGACCAGTTCTATCTCAATCAGGTGCAGCTGACATACAACTTCCCGGCCAAATGGTTCCGCGACAAGTTTGTCAAGGGTCTTGACGTCTACATCAACGGTAACGACCTCCTCAGTATCTGCAGCCACCGCAAATACCGCGAGACCAGCGTCGGTGCGGCCCCTCAGATGCGTTCATACAACCTCGGTGTGAAAATCAATTTCTAATATCATCCGACAGTAATCATGAAAAAGTATATAATACCCGGTCTGATCGCATTAGCCGCTGCCCTCACCGCCTGCGACGATGTGTTCGAACCCGCTCCCGAGAACAATCTTCCGCTGGATTTTCTCGAGTCGAATTCCAGCTATGCTGAAGGACTTCTCGGCGTTGCGTATATGTCGCTGCCCAACGGTTCCTTCCCCTTCAACGAGGTTGCTACCGACGATGCCGTCAGCAACGACGCCACCAACAGCTGGCGTATCATCGCTTCCGGCCGCTGGACAGCTCAGAACAATCCTGTCAACCGCTGGGAAAACTGCCGCTCGGCCATCCAGTATTGCAATCTTGTCCTCGCCAATATCGACAGAGTGACATGGGCTGCCGACGCCGACGTGAACAAATACTTCACCGAGCGTTTCAGAGCCGAGGCTCTCGGTCTCCGTGCAATCTTCATGTACTATCTTCTCCAGGCGCACGCCGGCATCGACGCATCAGGCGAGCTTATGGGAATTCCTATTGTAGAAGTACCCGAATCTGCTTCCGGCAGCGAATTCAATGTTCCCCGAAACACATTCGTGGAGTGCATGACCGCAATGAAGCGCGACGCCCAGCTCGCACTCGAATCCCTGCCGTCGACCTACGGCCCTGAGTGCTACGACGAAATCCGAGCCAAGCATCCCGGCATCACCGAAGGTCAGCTCGAACGCGTATACGGCATGAAATTCACAGGTCGCGTATGCGGCAAGATCCTCGACGCCTATCTCGCACGTATGGCCCTTATGGCTGCCAGCCCCGCCTATGAAAAGTCGGGCACCACATGGGAAGAAGCCGCAAACCTCAACGCTAAGGTTGTCCGGTATGCCGGTGGCATCAGCGGTCTCGACCCCAACGGTTGCTCATGGTACTGCGCCGACAACATCGACAAACTCGGCGATACCGAATCGCCCGCCGAAGTGATCTGGCGTACTACCAAAGGCAACAACTCCAGCATGGAGGAAGAGAATTTCCCGCCCACGCTCTACGGCAAAGGCCGCATAAACCCGACCCAGAATCTCGTCGACGCTTTCCCCATGGCAAACGGTTATCCCATCACTGACGCCAACGGAGGTTACTCCGATCAGAATCCTTATGCCGACCGCGATCCCCGTCTGGCGATGTATATCATCTACAACGGCGCAAAGGCAGGTATCAACAACAAGGAAATCAACACTTCCGCCGACGGCAGCGACAATGACGCTCTCGATAAGATTTCCACTTCCACTCGCACAGGCTACTACATGAAGAAGCATCTCAACCAGACCGTCAACTGCGACCCGAGCTCGGCTCAGAGCAAGGTTCACTATACTGCCCGTCTGCGCTACACCGAGTTCTTCCTCAACTATGCCGAGGCTGCCAACGAAGCCTGGGGTCCCCTCGGCGCCGGTCAGAACGGCTTCAGCGCATACGACGTGATCAAGGCTATCCGTCAGCGTGCCGGAGTCGGTCTGGAGAACGGCGATGCATACCTCGAAAGCATCAAAGGCAACAAGGATGCGATGCGTCAGCTCATCCGCAACGAACGCCGTATCGAACTCTGCTTCGAAGGCTTCCGCTTCTACGACCTCCGTCGCTGGAAAGAGAACCTCAACGAACCCGCCCGCGGCATGAATATCACCGCCGGTGAGTACAAGCCTTTCGAAGTCGAGACCCGCAACTACAAAGACTACATGTACTACGGTCCCATCCCATACAGCGAGGTGCTCAAGTTCAGCAATCTCACGCAGAACGCCGGATGGTAAGTAACGTTAACCTGTTAAATTGATCAGATTCATGAAAAAATATCTTTTCACTATAGCTGTCCTCGGAGTTGTGCTCTCCGGTTGCCATAACGGCGACGTGAAGTTCGACGATTTCGACTATCAGACTATGTATTTCTCCAAGCAGTCGCCCGTGCGTACTATTACCATAGGCGATGACGGAGATTATGACACAAGCGACGACAACGCTCACCGCTTCTATATCAAGGCTACTCTCGGCGGCGTCAACGTGAACACAGGATGCCATTCCGCAGCATTCACCGTAGACAACAGCCTCTGCGACAACCTCGTCTTCGCATCCACCGGTGCCCCCGTCAAGGCTATGCCGTCGAACTACTATGAAATCATCGGCGACGAGATGCTCATCACCACGGGCGAAGTCATCGGCGGTGTGAGAGTGGAACTTACCGATGCCTTCTTCAACGATCCTGAAGCTGTCGGACTCAGCTACGTTATTCCTGTCCGCCTCACTTCTTCCGCCGACTCCATCCTCAGCGGTGCTCCCAAAGACGGTATTGTCAATCCCAACCGTCTGATTGCCGACCACTGGTCGGTTCAGCCCAAAGACTACACCCTTTATGCTGTGCAGTATAAGAACCGCTACCACGGATGCTGGCTTAGCAAAGGCGAAGATGTGAGCGAGAACCGCGGTCAGTCTAATACAAGCACCCGCAAACCCGAGTTCTGGGAGAAAGCAACCCTCCGCTATCTCACTACCCGCTCGCTGAACACCTCCGTCTACTCTTTCTCCTTCACTGTTCCTATAATCAACGATAAAGGTGAAAAAGACGAGAAAAACATTGCCTGCGATCTTCTTCTTGATATCGACGACAACGGGACATGCTCAGTCCGCACCGAGACTGCCGGATGCACAGCCTCCGGAAGCGGCAAGTGGACATACAAAGGCGAGCCCAAAGCTTGGGGCGACAAGGACCGCGACCTGCTGGAGCTGAAATATAACTTTACTATCAGCTACGTCTATAACGAAAAGACGGGAGAAACGGCTACATACAAATATTCTTCGGATGAACGTATGGTGATGCGCGACCGTCAGAACCATCTTGAGGAATTTTCATTTACCGTAAAGTAAAATCCGACTCATAATGAAAAACTATCAAATAATAGCAACTATGGCCCTGGCTGCAGGAGCCCTCGCTGGTTGCGCCGACACGGACATCGACACCATCACCGTCGAGAAGCCGGAAAGCATTGCCCAGTACGAGTACCTCGACGCCTATGACCACCTCAAGAGCTATATCGACCGCAACGCCCATCCGAATTTCCTGCTCGGCACAGGCGTGGGAGTGGCCGACTATAACAACAAGGGCCTTGTATATCTGCTGTCGAACAACAACTTCGACATCCTCACCGCCGGAAACGCAATGAAATACGCATCCGTTGTCGCAGACAACGGAAACATGGACTTCGGTACGGTCAGCACTTTTGTCGACAATGCACGCAACGCCGGCATCCAGATATACGGCCACACTCTCTGCTGGCACGAACAGCAGAATGTGAAATGGCTCAACAAACTCATCGCAGACAAAGAGCTCGATGTGGATCCCGACCAGAAGAACGAAATCGAGGACTCAAAAACCTCTTATGCCGGTCTCAGCGAATTCCCCTACTTTGTGATGGGATACAAGCCCGAGATCATCGACGGCATCCTCACCGTTCCCGCATATCCCGGCGACTGGTATCAGTTCTTCGTTTGCGACGGTCTGTCGTTTGTAGAAGGCCGCGAATACATTGTGACTGCCAGGATCCGCGGCAGCAAGCCCGGTTCCCTCAATGTCCAGCTCGGCAACTGGGGTGCGCTCCAGGAAAAGAAACTCGAATTCACCGACGAGTGGAAAGAGGTTTCCGTAACTATGGCACCTCAGACCGTATCGAACGGCTTCTCCGTATTCCAGCCCGGAACATACGACGGCAAACTCGAGATCGAGTGGGTTAAGATTTCCCATCTTGAAACTCCGGCTGTTGAAGTGGAGACTGAAGTTGGAAAGAAGACCTACACCGACGGTCCCTTCCCCTTCTACGCCATGGGATGCGAACCTCCGGTAATCAACGGCTGTATCCACTATGTGCCCGACGGTAATTGGCATCAGTTCTTTATTCTGCCCGGCGGAGAAAACAACCTTACCTCCGGCAACTATGTGGCTTATCTGGACATCACATCGTCGAAAGACGTGGCAAGCGGTGTACAGGTCACTGTCCAGAACGGATGGGGCGCTGACGCTCAGAGCATCACCGCCAATATCGCCCTGAAAGAAGGGGCCAACAATGTGCGCGTGAAACTCAACGACATCGACGGTGGCGGATACGACATGATACTCAAACCGCAGACTGCCGATGCCATCCTCGACGTCCGCTCTGTGACCGTCTGCAAGGTGGAAAGCATGAATACTATTCCTCTCACTCCCGAGGAAAAGGCTGCCGTGCTCGAAGCTGAGATGGAGCGCTGGGTCAAAGGCATGATGGATGCCACCATGGGATATGTCAAGGCTTGGGATGTGGTCAATGAAGCCATCTCCGGAGGAGGAGGCTCTCGCTACGACCTCCAGCATGCCGCAAACGATCCTAATGCTTCCTCAAAATTCTACTGGCAGGATTATCTGGGCGACAACTTTGTACGTATTCCCGTGAAGTATGCCCGTCAGTACTTCGAGGAAAACGGCGGCGATCCCTCAGAACTTAAGCTTTTCGTCAACGACTACAACCTCGAAAGCGACTGGGACGACAACAAGAAGCTCAAGAGCCTCATCGAATGGATCAACCAGTGGGAAAGCGACGGCGTGACAAAGATCGACGGTATCGGTTCGCAGCTCCATATCAGCTACTACATGAACCCCGCTACCCAGAAGAGCAAGTCGGAACACGTAGTGAAGATGCTCGAACTCATGGCTGCCACCGGCAAACTCGTCCGCATCACCGAATTCGACATGGGCCTTGTCGACGAAAACGGCAAGGACGTACCCACAGCTGAAGTCACACTTGAGCAGCACAAGCTCATGGCCGACTACTACAAGTTCATCATTCAGAAATACTTTGAAATCGTGCCCGTCGAACAGCAGTTCGGTATCACTCTCTGGTGTCAGACCGATGCTCCCGAAAACTCCGGCTGGCGTGCCAATCAGCCCGTCGGCATATGGGATAGCGGCTATAACCGCAAACCGGCGTACGCCGGCGTAGCAGAAGGTCTGGACAACAAATAATCCTCACTTTTTCTGATATACTTAAAATCCCGCCGGGCGGGCCTCCGACCCTCCCG
>CABRLF010000003.1 GCA_902471685.1 uncultured Porphyromonadaceae bacterium | reverse complement strand
TGAGGAACAGACCTTAAGATCCTTAAGGTCTGAGAATCTTAATCAATCTGGATTACAAGATAGTTCGAAAGGCTCCAGAAGGCAGCCGGATTGGTAATGCGCAGGACTTTACTTCCGGCATTATCGGAGATAACATATGATCCTGCAGGCTGGTTGGTGAGGACCTTAGCCTTGTTCGAATTCAAAGGAATGGTGGTAAGGGTACGTTTGTCGGCAGTAGTAAAGAAAGAATGATCGAAATCCCCCTTCATCAGTTTGGTCTTGCGGAGGAAGCCTGTCTCGATAATCTTGTTTGCCTTGAGCTCGGACTTTGTTCCAATAGCGTAGAAACACTGGTTGAGCTCATTGGTAAGATTCTCGTTGCTTACCTGAGTGGAATCAAGCTCAGCAGAAACGGCAGTAACCTGCGTATGGAGAGAATCGACTGTAGCATCCAGCTCTCCGATACGTCCTGTCGCAGATTCAAGGTTAGCCCTGAGGGTCGAGATCTCAGCGGCCTGCGAATCAATCTGGCTGCGGAGCGAAGCAATGGTTTTCTTGAGATTGCTGTTGGCTACAGAAGAGTCGCCGAGTTTCTTCTCAAGTTCGGCCAGACGTTCACGCCGTTCCTGAAGGGTTTTCTGGATAGCCGAGATATCAGCCCTGATCTGATCCTTCTGTCCCGGAGTCTCTGCAGAGCCGGAGACGGTAAGGATACTTTCAAGACTTTTGATTTGTTCCATATCGGATGAAATCTCGTTTACGAGTTCAAGGAGCTGATCGCGGTCGTTAACAGCGGCAACGAGTTCGGCGCGTGTAGCCTCAGTCTGTGACTGGGCTTCTTCAAGTTTTTTCTTGTCGGTACAACTCGAAAGGACGACAAGGGCGGTAAGGCCAAGTGCTAATAATTTATTCATATAAAAAATAGTTGAGTTTTCGTTATAAATTAAACTTCCGATTGGTTGTCGTCATCTCGGTATTTATTCTTATGACGACGGGCCCCGGCATCCGATTTACTCTTAGGACCTACTATGATAACAATTTCTCCTTTTGCTTTG
Source organism: uncultured Porphyromonadaceae bacterium (assembly GCA_902471685.1). Taxonomy (GTDB): domain Bacteria; phylum Bacteroidota; class Bacteroidia; order Bacteroidales; family Muribaculaceae; genus CAG-873. Next base: position 45,276 of record CABRLF010000003.1, on the reverse strand, counting down.
TTCGCATCGAAAAAAACGGCAAGTTCTCTCAGAGTTCCGCGATGCGTCGTGTCATATACCTTTGAGATCTCTCGCGAAACTGATGCAGGCCGTTCGTCCCCACACACCTCTGCAAGCTGTGCGAGAGTTCGGGCGACTCTCAGTGGCGATTCGTATATAATAAATGTATAAGGCAGCTCGGCAAGTTCGGCCATACGGCTTGCCCTGCCCTTCTTCTGAGGCAGAAAACCCTCGAAGAAAAAACGGTCGCACGGCAGCCCCGAATTGACAAGCGCCGGGACAAAAGCAGTCGGACCAGGCAGAGTCTCAACAGGGAGACCGCGGCGCCGGCATTCCCGCGAAAGCATAAACCCGGGATCGGAGATTCCGGGAGTCCCGGCATCAGATACAAGAGCGATATTCTCCCCAGCCTCTATACGGTCGAGAATCGGATCGAGAGGTTCATGTTCATTATATTTATGATGGCTTGCCATCGGCGTAGAAATTCCGAAATGCCGCATAAGCACTGCCGATGTTCTGGTATCCTCGGCGAGTATCAGCGCCGAAGAGCGAAGCACCTCGACAGCCCTCGGAGACATATCGCCGAGATTGCCTACTGGAGTCGGAACTATGTAGAGCTTGCCTGGCATAATCAGGGATTCATATTTTTTGAGAGGAAATCAAGGAAGGCGCGCACCCCGGGAGCATTGCCGTCGAGCATCATGTCGCCGGTGATATAATCCTCTGCCTCGGCATAGCTGTCCATACCGTCGAGAACCTCAAGAGTGTCATTGAAATCTTTTTCGTTGCCATCGAATACCTCACGGATAAAATAGAATTTATCATTCAAAGTGAGTGCGGTACGCAATGGCGGCATTTCCCTTCTTTCCGAAGCAAGCTCTTCGGACTCCAGCTTCGGCTCCGCTATGGCCTCCGCAACAGTTTCTTCTTCCTTGCGAGCACCCTCGACGAGCGCATGGGTAGCAGCCTCCGTCTCGGGGACAACTTCAGGCTCCTCGGCCTCCTGATCCTTAACTTCTTCAAGATGAGGATCAGAGGAAGACTCTCCGGCACGCAAATCCTGAATAAAACTGTTCATGTTCTGCACAAAAGCTTCGAACCGGGCGGCAAGCACATCGGCGGCATGATGGTCATCGTTGCGGTCGAGAAGAACTTTCAGGAGTCCTTCAATTTCAATACTCTGGTGTATAAGTTGTCGAATGTCAGTCATGTCATAAATAATTAAAAATCACTCTGCGGGGGCGAAGATATCGAGAAGAAGCGTTTCGGACGCCTCCCGCACATCCTTGCGCGGACAGAAAAAGCCGTTTACAAGAATAACAATTATATGAGTAGCTTCGCCCGCATCATCGAATTTATATCCGGCATAGCACTGCACGGTACTCACGCTGCCCGTTTTTAACGCAATCTTGCCTGTAAGTGGTGTTTTCGAAAGAAAACCGCGCAGAGTCCCTTCCTTTCCGGCACGCGGGAAGAAGGAAGTATATGTATCTCCGAGCGGTGACTTGGCCATCCATTCGAGAACATCGCCTATAAAATGAGCCGACAGACGATTGGCTCTCGTCAGTCCGCTACCATCGTTGATAATAGTATATCGGGTATTAATACCCCTTGTCGCCCATAGCTCCTTTTCCCTTTTTATGGCAGCCTTACGCGTGCCGGAAGGCTCTACCGAACGAAGCATTCCTTCGGCAAAAAGATTATCGGACCGCACCATCAGGCTCCGCATTATCTCGCCGAACTGATGCGAACTATGGCGGTAGATTACTGTAAGTTCACCGGACGGAGCCACAGCTTTCTCGCCGACCGAGATTCCGGCGGTTTTAAGCTTGGCTGTAAGTTCGGCAATGAACACTGCTGCGGGATCCGGGACAGTAGTATTAAGAGCCCATTTGAGATTGCGTGTATTCGGCGTGTAAGCCATGAGTCGGTCACTGCCTATGCCGCGCACAAGATCGTTTCCGCTATCGGTTCTCATAACAGTCACTTTCATACCGGGCACCATCGGAACAGTCTTGCCGGTATTGGGATATACCTTTGAGATATTGTCACGCCAGTTGAAACCATAGAGGCCTGCGCCATAGGGCCATGCCACATCCTCAATCTCCCACTGCAGTACGGGACCGTCATCCTTGAGCGACTGCCGAACTACGATGGCACCGGAGATCTTCCGTATTCCTTTCTTTTTCAGCGCAATTACGACGGAATCGCAGAAGCCGAGCCTGGATTTGAAATTCTCGCTCTCGAGAGTGGGATCGGCACATCCTGTCACTACGAGGTCACCATTCCACACTCCCGAAACGCCCTTGGTGCCTCTGAGTGCAACAGGCGTGACAAAACGCTTTGAAGACCCGTTGACCGAAAGCGCAGTCGCGGTGGTGATACATTTCATCACAGACGCAGGAGTAAGAGCCAGTTGCGAATTGTGGTCAAGAATAACCTCGCCGCTCTTAATATCCTTAATATATATACCGACCGATGTTGATTCCTCTCCGTCGATTCCCAACATTCCCTGAGCGAAAACAGCAGGAACAGACACGAACGAAAGCAATGCGGCCGCAATTATTCTTTTCAGAAACATTATCGTTCAGTTTTTACGCCGCGAATTTAGTTATTTTTTCCCGAACACGAATCCACAATGACTATAAAAAGCAGCGCCACAAGTCTGCCGACTATAAAAACAAGGTAGTTCCATATGCCGGTTTAAATAAAATTCACACTTGACAACTACATAATCCGATTTTTTTTACTTACTTTGCACTCCAAATTCGTATACAAACCGTCATACCAGATACAATGAAAAAAAGCGCTTTACAGAAAGCCCGCGCAGCATATCAACCCAAGCTGCCGATTGCCCTTCAGGGGCCTGTCAAGGTTGTTGAAGGCCGTCCTACAGAATCAGTAGCCGACCAGGCAGCAATCCGTAGTCTATTCCCCAACACCTACGGACTTCCCGAGATCCACTTCGAGAAAAAAAGCACACCCACCGCATCCAAGCCCGTCAATGTCGGCGTAATCCTCTCCGGCGGCCAGGCTCCCGGCGGACATAACGTCATCAGCGGCCTCTTCGACGGCATCAAGAAAATCCACCGCGACAGCCGTCTCTTCGGATTCCTCATGGGCCCAGGCGGTCTTGTCGACCACAAATACATGGAGCTCACCGCTCCTATCATTGACGAATACCGCAACCGCGGCGGCTTCGACATCATCGGTTCCGGCCGCACCAAGCTTGAAAAGGTAGAACAGTTCGACAAGGGTCTTGAAATCCTTAAGGAACTCGGCATCACTGCACTCGTAATCATCGGCGGCGACGACTCCAACACAAACGCCGCAATCCTCGCCGAATACTACAAGGCCAAGAATACCGGCATTCAGGTTATCGGCTGTCCCAAGACCATCGACGGCGACCTCAAGAACGATGTCATCGAGACTTCCTTCGGCTTCGACACCGCAACCAAGGTTTACTCCGAACTCATCGGCAACATCGAGTGCGACTGCAACTCGGCTAAGAAATACTGGCACTTCATCAAGCTCATGGGTCGCTCGGCAAGCCATATCGCCCTTGAATGCGCACTTCAGACACAGCCCAACATCTGCCTCATCTCCGAGGAAGTGAAGGCCAACAACATGAGCCTCAACGACATCGTCGACTATATCGCCGGCGTAGTCACCTCGCGTGCAGCAGAAGGCAACAACTTCGGCACCGTCCTCGTTCCCGAAGGCCTCATCGAATTCATCCCTGAATTCAACCGTCTTATCAGCGAACTCAACGAACTTCTCGGCGCCAACAAGGACAAAGTCGCCGGCATGAACGAAGCAGAACTCACCGACTTCATCCTCAGCAATCTCAGCGAAGCAAACGTCGCAGCCCTCAAGTCGCTTCCCGAGACAGTAGCCCGTCAGCTCATGCTCGACCGCGATCCTCACGGCAACGTGCAGGTATCTCTCATCGAGACCGAGAAACTCCTTGCCGATATGGTAGCTGCAAAACTCGCCACATCGCAGGCATTCAAGGACGCCAAGGGCAAATTCGCAACACAGCATCACTTCTTCGGATATGAAGGACGCTGCGCCGATCCCTCCAACTTCGATGCTGACTACTGCTACTCGCTCGGCTTCAACGCCTCAGCACTCATCAACGCTGGCGTAACCGGTTATATGTCGTCTATCCGCAACCTTGTAAAACCCGCTGTACAGTGGATTCCGGGCGGTATCCCCATCACCATGATGATGAATATCGAACGCCGTAACGCCGAGGACAAACCCGTAATCCAAAAGGCTCTCGTACGCCTCGACGGCCGCCCATTCCAGGAATTCGCCAAGCATCGCGACGAGTGGGCCCTCAACACCAGCTACACATATCCCGGCCCGATTCAGTACTTTGGCCCCGCCGAAGTATGCGATCAGCCCTCCATGACACTTAAATACGAGCACATGAGCAAATAAGCTCACTACAATACACTTCTAACATCAGCTTGCAGAAAGCGACAGCATCTTCGTGTTGCTGCCGCTTTCTTTTTGTCTAAAAATATCGCATGAAAGGCAACACAGACACAATAGAAACCATGCTTAATTTATGTTAACGAGGCTCACACGAGTGCCATTAAGCATCAATCGACAATGATAGCAATTTGCAACCAACAAGACACTCCAACTATCAATGGTTCACATTAGCCACTATTAAAAAGCAATATATGATTAATATATGTTAAATCATTCGCATTTTGTTGTCATTTTGCTTGTCAGGCATGCATAATTGCTATATCTTTGCATCGTGTTTTTCATGGTATAGATTTAAGGTTAACTGGATTGGTTGTCGGGAGACAATCAATTTTTTTATACCTTTTCGTAAACCGAGAGCAAAAAGACAGAAATAATTTCCATTTTTTACACTGAACGGTGAAATTATTGGAAGATTTCACCTATTGTTTGGCATTTTATATGTAAAATTGCTACTTTTGCAGTCGATTTTACAAAAACAGGATAAAATGAAAATAGGAAATATCGATTTGGGTGATCGCCCAGTCATGCTTGCGCCTATGGAAGACGTAACCGATGCGTCGTTCCGTCTTATCTGCAAGGAGCAGGGGGCAGATATGACCTATTCTGAATTTGTATCCGCCGATGCCCTTATCCGAAGCATAGCCGCAACAACCCGTAAGCTGCATATCTCCGACGGGGAACGCCCCACAGCCATCCAGATTTACGGCCGCGAAGTAGAGCCTATGATAGAGGCCGCGAAGATCGTAGAAGAAGCAAAGCCGGATATACTGGACATCAATTTCGGATGCCCGGTCAAAAAAGTGGCCGGTAAAGGTGCCGGAGCCGGAATGCTGCGTGACATTCCGAAAATGCTTGAGATAACCAAAGCAGTTGTCAAGACAGTCAACATTCCCGTCACGGTGAAAACCCGTCTCGGATGGGACTGCAATTCTATAATTATCTACAATCTTGCCGAAGCACTGCAGGATTGTGGAATCCAGGGACTCACCATCCACGGGCGCACACGTTCGCAGATGTATACCGGCGAAGCAAACTGGGAAGAAATAGCCCGAGTAAAAGATAATCCGCGCCTGCACATCCCGGTAACGGGCAACGGCGACATAACCTCCCCGGAAAAACTTGTCGAGGCTTTCTCGCGATACGGGGTTGACGGCGTAATGGTAGGCCGGGCGTCAATCGGGGCACCATGGATATTCCGTGAAATGACCGGGCTCCTACGCAACGGAGAGATTCCGTCGATCAGCGCCTCGGAAAAATTCGCCCTGCTGCGCCGACAGATACGGGAAAGCGTCGAACGAATCGACGAATACCGTGGTATACTGCACATACGCCGCCATCTGGCCGCGTCTCCTCTGTTCAAATGCATCCCCGATTTTCGGCCGACACGAATCGCAATGCTCAAAGCGAACACCCTAGACGAACTCGAGACAATACTCGCACATATAGAAAACGATATATTACCCGGCCTGACCCGATGAAAAGAATTATCTCCGTATTATTTGCGCTGACCTTTATCCTGACCGCCAGATCAGAAACCTTCCGCATAAATGTTGAGGACTTTTCTGTACTCACCGTTGTCGATGGAATAGGAGTCGATTACTACTGCAATCCCGATTCCGCGGGATGGAGTGTATTCGAATGCGAGCCATCGCTGGCACCACATATCATGTTCACCAACAAAAAGAACAGCCTCACCATCCAGAGCGACGCCGAGGACGCACCCATTCAGGGACTGCCACGAGTAACCGTATATTCCAATGCCCTCACTAAAGTGGAGAACAGCGGCGACTCTCTGCTGATCGTCCATTCCACCGTTCCGGTCCAGTCATTCAAAGTAAAGCAGATAGGCAACGGCAGCATAATAGTGGATAACATCGAGGCAAAAACCATGGACATAGGCATCACTGCCGGCAAAGGCAGCATCAGCATCAAAGGATCGGCCGACAAAGCCTCGATAAGCAATGTCAGCACCGGACCTATCGATGCCACAGGGCTTAAAGTTCAGGACGTGAAATGCACTGTTTTCGGGCCGGGGAACGTCCATGTGACTCCAACTCGCCAGCTCACAGTCTATGGAGCCGGATCAGGACATATCATCTACCGTACCAAACCTGAAAAAGTGTCCAACCGCAGCATCGGCGTCAAGGCAAATGCCGAATAAGCGGCTGAACCCGACTATATTAACCGCACATTTTCTTCACGTCCATCACAAAGTCTCTCAAATCCCGTACTGCCAATTCCCTTAAGTGGAATTTTATCGACCGCATAGCCACTCAGATTCTCTACGCGGTCACAGGGATTGTGTTGGCCAATCTGCTGTCGGAAGAAGACTTCGGCCTTGTCGGAGCGGTACTTATATTTCAGGCATTCGCTTCGCTTGCCGTCGACAGCGGTTTCTCCTATGCACTTCTGCAGCGAAAACGTCCCTCGCGGCTCGACTACTCCACCGTCCTTTGGTTCAATCTCATAACATCTGCTGCATTTTACATCATATTATATGTCTGCGCCCCGCTGATAGCCCGTTGTTTCCAGAACGACCCCAGAATCATTCCGCTCACACGCGTAATGTGCCTCGGAATAATCCTCAACGCATCAGCCATCATTCAGACCAACCGCCTGATGAAAAGCATGAATGTCAGGATGGTGACAGTCTCGAACTCGATCGGGCTTATCGCAGGAGGAACAGTAGGCATAGCCTTTGCATTGGTCGGCTACGGGCCATGGGCGATAGTATGGCAGTCGCTGACTACGGCAGCCGTCAAATCGGCAGTTCTGTGGACCACTTCCCGCTGGCGCCCGCTTATGCGTTTCTCTTTCGCGGCACTCCGCTCCTACATAGGACTTGGATCGAGAATGATGCTCACATCATTTCTCAACACCGTTTTCCAGTACATCTATTCCTTCTTCATCGGCAACCGGGTAGGTCTTAAGCCTTTAGGCTACTATACTCAAAGCGACAAATGGAGTAAGATGGGCATCACCTCCATCAGTCAGACCATCACATCGTCCTTCATTCCGGCCCTTTCGGCCGTACAGGACGATTCGGAACGTTTTGCCGCCATGGTATCCAAAATGAATCGATTCACATCATATATTATCTTCCCGGTTCTGCTCGGACTCATGCTGATGGCGGGCCCGATCTTTCACGCTCTGTTCGGAACGAAATGGGATCCGTCGATACTTCTCTTCCAGCTACTCCTTCTCCGCGGCATATTCTTCATTTTTTGCTCGCTCTACAACAACTATCTGCTTGCGCTCGGCCGCGGCGGAATCATCGTAAGGCTCGAAATGTTACGCGACGCAGTAGCGATAGTCGCTTTAGTTGCATCCGTACCTTTCCTGCGAATGACTACGCCCGCCGACCCCGTCTACGGTCTCGGGATAATGCTCTGGGGCCAGGTCGCGGCTGGAGCTATAACCTGGATTGCAAGCCTTATCGTCACCGCACGGATATCAAAAGTGCCTGTTATACGGTTCCTGACCGACATGCTCCCCTACTTCGCACAGACCGCAGTCATAATCCCACTGATGAACATAGCCGCAACTCCATTCGACAATCCGTGGTTAAAGATTCCTGTAATGTCGTTCGTCGGGGCAGGGCTATATATAGGCGGCAACCGCTTTTTCAAGTCAAGAATCCAGCAGGAAGTATTCATGTATTTCCGAAAAGGTAAAATTGATTGAAAATTGTTGCCGGATAAAGAAAATATGCTTATCTTTGACACTAATTACTAAAAACCTGAAATATTTACACAGAATATTATGAAACCATACGTAATGGGTGTCGACATAGGCGGCACAAATACCGTTTTCGGAATCGTCGACGCACGCGGAAATGTAATTGCGAGCAACTCAATAAAGACAAAAAAACACGCCGAATTCAACGATTACCTCGAAGAACTCTATACCGAGGCAACCCGTCTGATTGAAGCCAACGATGCCGTAGACAAAATTCAGGGTATCGGCATCGGCGCTCCCAATGCCAACTATTACACCGGCAACATCGACAATGCAGTCAATCTTCCATGGCCGAACCTACCTCTGGCCGAACTGGTAAGCGCCAAATTCGGTGTTCCCGTCGCTATCACCAACGACGCCAACGCCGCCGCTCTCGGAGAAATGACCTATGGAGCTGCCCGCGGCATGAAGGACTTCATCATGATCACTCTCGGGACCGGCGTCGGATCGGGCATCGTGATCAACGGCCAGGTTGTTTACGGACATGACGGTCTTGCAGGCGAACTCGGCCACGTTATCGTCAAGCGCAACAACGGCCGTCTCTGCGGCTGTGGTCGCACAGGGTGCCTTGAAACATACTGCTCGGCTACCGGCGTAGCCCGCACCGCCCGTGAATTTCTCGAAGCACGCGACCAGCCATCGCTCCTCCGCGATCTCGACATCGACACCATCACATCCAAAGATGTATATGATGCCGCCATGCAGGGCGACCAGCTTGCAAAAGACATCTTCGAGTACACCGGTAACATTCTCGGCGCAGCAATGGCCGACATGACGGTATTCTCGTCGCCTGAAGCATTCGTCCTCTTCGGAGGCCTCGCCAAGAGCGGTGATCTGCTGATGAAACCCCTCAAGGAATCCATGGACCGCAACATGCTCTCCGTCTTCAAGGGCAAACCGAAAGTTATCCTGAGCGAACTCAAGGAAGCCGACGCAGCTGTCCTCGGAGCCTCGGCTCTGGGCTGGGAAGCAAAATAATCTGTCCGATGACAATACGCACGCCGGTGTTTTTTTAATGACACCGGCGTTTTTTTACAAAATACCCAGATTATAGTATTCGCCCATAGCAGGGAACGTTGTAATTTTGCAGAGTCAAAGAATAGAATAATGAAACTGTCCGAACTCAAAACGGGATCTGTCGCTATCATTGTCAAGGTTCACGGCCATGGCGCATTCCGCAAGCGGCTCCTTGAGATGGGATTTGTCAAGGGACACATAATCCGCGTCCTACTTCACGCCCCGCTCAAAGATCCTATAAAATACAGCATACTCGGCTATGAAGTATCGCTCCGCACGTCGGAAGCCGACCTCATCGATGTGGTCGAAATCAGCCCCGAGGAAATAGTCGTCGCAGGCGATGAAACATTAAGAAACGAGAAAGCTGCCGACGAGGCCAGCGCGCGCAGAATATTTGATGACCGTCGACACCTTATCAACGTCGCCCTGATCGGGAATCCCAACTGCGGCAAGACTTCGCTTTTCAATATTGCTTCCGGCGCGAAAGAACATGTAGGTAATTATTCCGGCGTGACCGTCGATGCCAAAACAGGCCATTTCATGTACGGCGGATATCGGTTCAACATCGTCGATCTGCCAGGCACTTATTCCCTCTCCTGCTATTCGCCCGAGGAACTGTATGTGCGGCAATATCTGCGCACCGCCACGCCCGATGTAATCCTCAATGTTGTCGATTCGTCGAATCTGCAGAGAAACCTCTACCTGACTACCGAGCTTATCGATATGGACATAAGCATGGTGATAGCGCTGAACATGTACGATGAGCTCCGCGCACAGAAAGCGCAGCTCGACTACCCGAACCTCAGCAGGATGATCGGCGTCCCGATGGTTCCGCTCGTATCAAAGACCGGAGAAGGAATACAGAATCTCTTCGATACGGTCATCGCAGTGTATGAAGGTCATAACGACGTAGTGCGCCATATCCATGTAAACCTTGGATCCGACCTCGAAGGCGCCATCCGCCAGCTGGTCGACCTGATCAAGGCAACACCTACCACAAGCAAGCACTTCTCTCCCCGATATATGGCCATAAAGCTTCTCGAAGGCGACCATGAGATGGAGGAAGAGATTCCATCGAGCGAGACCGAGGCTCTGGAGATGCAGTCCAGACCTGAGGATTGCTGCGTGAAAAAGAAACGGTCGTGGGTTTCGCGCCTTATGCAGAAAGACTGCTGTGGAGAAGCCGGGCCGCTTCCCGAGAGTCCGACTTGGAAAGACCATGTCCGCGAAGGATCGAACAATCCCATCATTCTGCTCCGCGATAAACTAAGAGGAAGGATAGAAAGCATCAACGGTGAGGAAATCTCGTCTATTGTCGCTGCTGCCAAATACGGATTTGTCGCCGGAGCGCTCGCAGAAACCTACACGCCGGGCAAGCAGAAAAGCAACCGGCTGACACATATTCTCGACGGACTGGCCACAAATAAATTCATCGGATTCCCGATATTTTTCGCCATCATGTTCCTCATATTCTGGGCCACCTTCGTCATCGGCCAGTACCCGATGGACTGGATCGACAATGCGGTGGCATGGCTCAGTCAGGCTCTCCAGCGAGTCATGCCCGAAGGGGTGCTCAAAGACATGGTTGTCGACGGCATTGTCGGAGGAGTTGGCGGCGTAATCGTTTTCCTCCCGAATATCCTTATTCTGTATTTCTGCATCTCGTTCATGGAGGACACAGGCTACATGGCTCGCGCCGCCTTCATCATGGACAAAGTAATGCACCGCATAGGCCTGCACGGAAAGTCGTTCATCCCGTTGATAATGGGCTTCGGATGCAATGTGCCTGCCATTCTCGCCTCACGCGCCATCGAAAGCCGAAGCAGCAGGATCATCACAATCCTCATCAATCCCTTCATGTCCTGCTCGGCAAGACTCCCGATCTATGTCCTTCTCGTAGGAACTTTCTTCTCGGCACATGCCGCAGTGGTATTCAGCTCTTTATACTTCGGCGGAATCATAGTCGCAGTGATCACGGCCCGACTTCTGCGCAGATTCCTGTTCAAGAAAGACGAGACTCCTTTCGTCATGGAACTTCCGCCCTACCGTCTCCCGACCATGAAGGCGTCGCTGAGCCATACATGGGCAAAAGGCAAGGAATACCTCAAGAAAATGGGCGGGATAATCCTCTTCGCCTCCATTATCGTCTGGGCACTCAACTATTTCCCACTGAACCGCACCGGAGCGACACCCGAAGAACTCGTAGCACAGGGCATTATCGACGACTCGCATATCGATCCCGAACACGACTCCTATCTTGAGATGGCCGGCAAGTTCATCAATCCGGTCATGGAGCCGCTCGGCTTCAAATGGCGTGCGTCCGTAGCGGCAGTTGCCGGAGTACCGGCCAAGGAAATCGTAGTATCCACCCTCGGGGTACTCTACACCAATGACGAAGCCACCAGCGAGGAACGGCTCAGCGGGCGCCTCAAAGCAGTCAATCCCGTCACCGGCCATCCCGACTTCACTCCGGCCATAGCCCTCAGTTTCCTTGTCTTTATCCTCCTCTACTGTCCTTGTATCGCCACAATCACGGCGATAGCGAGAGAGACACATTCCTGGCGCTATGCTACCTTCAGCATCATCTACAATACGGCCGTGGCATGGATTGCAGCCTTCATAGTCTACCGCATCGCCCTCTTCTGGCTGTGACGGAAAAGACGTACGACATTTTTTGTAATTCCCGCTGCGGAAATATTTGGAATTCCGGAATAAAAAGCGTACCTTTGCGGTCGCAAATCAATACAAAACCAATATTTAACAATTAAATGGCAACAAAAATCAGATTACAACGTCATGGTCGCAAGAACTATGCGTTCTATCCCATTGTCATCGCAGATAGCAGGGCACCACGAGATGGTAAGTTTATTGAAAGGATAGGTTCCTATAATCCGAACACTAATCCTGCTACAATTACTCTCAATTTCGAGCGGGCTTTGTATTGGGTGACCGTCGGTGCTCAGCCTACCGACACAGTACGTTCCATCCTCTCTAACGAAGGCGTAATGCTGATGCACCACCTCAACGGCGGCGTGAAGAAAGGCGCTTTCTCGCAGGAAGAGGCTGAACGTCGCTTCAACGCCTGGAAGGCAAAGAAAGACGCAAAGGTGAACGCCATCAAGACTTCGGTGGCCAACCAGCGCGAACTCACTGCCAAGCAGCGTCTTGAGGCTGAAGAAGCCAAGAACAAGGCTAAAGCCGAAGTCGTGGCTAAGAAGAAAGCCGAAGCAGCTGCCGCCGCTGCCGCCGCTCAGGCTCAGGAAGCAGCTCCCGCTGCCGACGAAAACGAAGCTCCCGCCGCAGAATAACGCAGCTACGCGCTTCACGATACTGAAAAAGGGTGTGTCCGCTATTTTTTGTCGGCCGCACCCTTTTTGCTTAATCATTCCTTTCGGATATGCGCCATGCGCGATTGATAATATATTGACTCAATGAAGAAATTCAACGAATATAACGGTTTAAATCTCTCTCAGCTCAACAAGGAAATGCTCGCTCAGTGGAATGCCGACCACCTCTTCGAGCAAAGCGTCGCCCTCCGCGAAGGCGCTCCATCTTATGTTTTCTTCGAAGGTCCTCCTTCTGCCAACGGCATGCCAGGCATTCACCACGTTATGGCACGTACTATAAAGGACCTTTTCTGCCGCTACAAGACCATGAAGGGCTTCCATGTGAAGCGCAAGGCCGGATGGGACACACACGGCCTTCCCGTCGAGCTCGGTGTGGAGCGTGCTCTCGGAATCAAGAAGGAAGACATCGGCAAGAAAATCTCAATCGACGACTACAACGCAGCTTGCCGTCGCGAGGTGATGAAATACACCCATGAATGGGAAACTCTTACCAACGAGATGGGATACTGGGTCGACACAACCGATCCTTATATCACATACGACAACCGCTATATAGAAAGCGTATGGTGGCTTCTGAGCCAGATCTACAAAAAAGGTCTTCTCTACAAAGGCTATACAATCCAGCCTTATTCTCCTGCCGCAGGCACAGGTCTCAGCTCACATGAACTCAATCAGCCCGGTTGCTACCGCGACGTAAAGGACACCACATGTATAGCCCAGTTCACCCTCAAGGACACTCTTCCTGCCATGAACGGCTGGGGGACTCCCTGCATGCTGGCGTGGACAACAACTCCCTGGACCCTTTCGTCCAACACCGCTCTCTGCGTAGGCCCGAATATAAACTACGTAATCGTACGCACATATAATCCATACTCCGGAGCACCAATCACAGCTACCGTGGCCGAAGATCTCGTAAACAGCGTATTCAACCCCAAAGGCAAGGATATGCCGCTCGAGGACTATAAGAAAGGCGACAAAGTAGTGCCTTTCCAGATTGTAGGTCATGCCAAAGGCTCGGAACTTGTAGGGCTCAACTACGAGCAACTGCAGCCGTGGGTCAACCCCGGCGAAGGCGCCTTCCGCGTCATTCCAGGCGACTATGTATCGACCGAAGACGGTACCGGCATCGTACACATAGCCGGAACTTTCGGTGCCGATGACCTTCGTGTATCGCGTGCCGCAGGTGTTCCGCCGCTCCATATGATCGACAAAGACGGCAATATCCGCCCGATGGTCGACCTCTCCGGACGCTACTACCGCATCGAGGATCTCGACCCCGAATTCGTGAAGAATATGGTCAACGTGCCTATCTACAGCGAATGGGCCGGACGATATGTAAAGAATGAATATAATCCCGCAGCCAAGCCCGACGACGAGACCCTCGACGTGGCTATCTGCATGGATCTCAAGTCTCAGGGCAAAGTCTTCAAGATCGAGAAACACGTACACAGCTATCCCCACTGCTGGCGTACCGACAAGCCCGTCCTCTACTATCCCCTCGACAGCTGGTTTATCCGCTCAACCGCTGTCCGCGAGCGTCTTATGCAGCTCAACGACACAATCAAGTGGAAACCGGCATCGACCGGAACCGGACGATTCGGCAAATGGCTCGAAAATCTTCAGGACTGGAACCTTTCCCGCAGCCGCTACTGGGGCACCCCCCTCCCCATCTGGCGCACAGAAAAGGGCGACGAAGAAATCTGCATCGGCTCGACAGAAGAGCTTTACAACGAGACCGAAAAAGCAGTAGCCGCAGGCATAATGGCATCGAACCCTCTGAAAGACAAAGGCTTCATTCCTGGCGACTACTCCAGAGCCAACTACGATAAAATCGACCTGCACCGTCCGTACATCGACGACATAATCCTCGTATCTCCCTCAGGCAAGCCCATGCGCCGCGAGACAGACCTCATCGACGTATGGTTTGACTCCGGCTCAATGCCTTATGCGCAGATTCACTATCCGTTCGAGAACAAGGAAGCCTTCGACCGCGGCGACCTCTTCCCCGCCGATTTCATCGCCGAAGGCGTCGATCAGACCCGCGGATGGTTCTTCACCCTCCATACTATCGGCACGATGGTATTCGATTCCATCGCATTCAAGGCAGTCATCTCGAACGGTCTCGTGCTCGACAAGAACGGCGAAAAAATGTCGAAACGCAAAGGCAATTCCGTCGATCCATTCAAGACCATCGAAGACTACGGTTCGGATCCTCTCCGCTGGTACATGATTTCATGCTCCTCGCCTTGGGATAACCTCCGGTATGACAACGACGGCGTAGCGGAAGTTTCGCGCAAATTCTTCTCGACACTGCAGAACACATATAACTTCTTCGCCATGTATGCCAATGTCGACGGCTTTACCGGCGAAGAGTCCAGCGTTCCTCTGGCACAGCGCTCAGAACTCGACCGCTGGATTCTCTCTCTGCTCAACACACTGATTTCCGACGTAGAAGCAGCGCTCGACGACTATGAGCCGACCAAAGCCGTACGTGCCATCACCGACTTCGTCCAGGACAATCTCTCCAACTGGTATGTGCGCCTCAACCGCAAGCGTTTCTGGAGCCGCGGACTGGAGCAGGACAAGCTCGCCGCATATCAGACACTATATACCTGCCTTCTGACAGTATCGAAACTGATGGCTCCCGTAGCACCGTTCTTCAGCGACCGCCTCTTCCGCGACCTCACCGGGGAGAAATCGGTACATCTTGCCGACTTCCCCGTCGCCGACAAGGCTGCCATCGACAAAGACCTCGAAGAGCGCATGCGTATAGCTCAGGTTCTCACGTCGCTTGCTCTTTCGCTCCGCAAGAAAGCGAACATCAAGGTACGTCAACCGCTGGCAAAAATGCTCGTTCCTGCGTCCGATGCCACTCTCGAAGCACAGATCGAGGCAATCTCCGAAATCGTCAAGACAGAGGTGAATGTGAAGCGCATCGAAATCGTTTCGGCCGACAATGAGATCTTTGTCAAGCGCGTTGACCCTGACTTCAAGAAACTCGGCCCGAAGTTCGGCAAACAGATGAAGCAGGCCGCCGCAATCATCAAGAGTTTCGACCGCTCGCAGATCGCCGCCCTCGAGCGGGAAGGCTCCATAAATATAGAAATCGACAGCAACAGTGTTCCTGTCGACATCTCCGAAGTGAAAATCATCTCCGAAGATATGCCCGGCTGGCTCGTTGCCAACGAAGGAGCTCTCACAGTAGCCCTCGACATCGACGTTACCCCCGGGCTTATCCGCGAAGGTATCGCACGCGAGATAATCAACCGTGTGCAGAATATCCGTAAACGCCGCGGATACGACATCACCGACCACATCACCCTCACATTCCTTCCATGTCCCGAAATCGAGGAAGTGGCGAAGGATTACGGAGAGTATATTGCCGGACAGGTGCTCGCCGACGCGGTAACCGTAGCCGACACTCCCGACTCCGATGCAGTCGAGATTCTCGACATCGACGATCTTAAACTCGGAGCCGTCATCGAACCCGCATAAACCATCTTTCTCCCACCACTATCATGTCCGAAAAAGTACGTTATTCCGACGAAGAACTCGAAGAATTCCGTCAGCTCATACTTCAGAAAATAGACACAGCCACAGCTCTCTACGAAGAGCTGTGCGCTTCGCTGAACAACAGCGACGGCAATGACACCGCCGATACGTCTCCTACATTCAAGGCTCTCGAAGAAGGGGCCAACACCCTCGAACGCGAGGCCAACGCGCGTCTGGCAGAACGCCAGCGCCAGTTTATCTCGCATCTGAGGAAGGCTCTCGAGCGCATCGACAACAAGACTTACGGCATCTGCCGCGCCACCGGCAAGCTCATTCCGAAAGAACGTCTGCGCGCCGTGCCGCACGCCACTCTCTGCGTCGAAGCCAAGAACAATCCAAATCACTGACATGCAGTTGACCAAAAGCCGTAAACTCGCATTGACCGCATCGCTGGTGATTGCAGCCGTAATCATCAGCGACCAGATTCTCAAACTCTGGATCAAAACCCACTTCTACCTCGGGGAGGATTATCAGATCCTCCCCTGGTTTCACATCCGTTTCATCCAGAACAACGGTATGGCATTCGGAATAGAGCTGGGCAGCAAGCTCTTCCTGTCGGCGTTCAGAATCATTCTCGTAGGACTGCTTGTCTATTATATCACCCGTCTGATCCGCAAAGCCGTTGTACCCGTCGGTTACATGGCATGTGTGGCGCTCGTAACGGCCGGCGCATTCGGCAACATCATCGACTGCGTCGCATACGGCGAGATCTTCACGAATCCCTTCCCGCCGGGTGTAGCCTCGTTCGTGCCATGGGGCGAAGGATACGGCACCCTCTTCCACGGTCTTGTAGTCGACATGCTCTACTTCCCTCTGTTCTCCTTCACATGGCCTTCGTGGATGCCTTTTGTCGGCGGCGAGATGTTCTCGTTCTTCGACCCCGTGTTCAATATCGCCGACTCCGCCATAACCGTGGGAATGATAGCCATTATTCTGTTCTATACCCGTTGGCTCGGTGGCGAGAAGAATACTGACGGGAAAGAAAATAACAAGTGAATCCCGATGAAGAGGCTTCCTGTCATATCCTTACTCATTTTCGCGTTCGCTTCATGCTCGAAAGTCCCCGACAGCGTCATTCAGCCTGAAGAAATGGCACAGCTGATGGCCGACGTACACACCGGAGAAGCGATGCTGGAGATGAACCGTCAGGACTACCACAGCGACTCGATGAAACTCGTTCTGCGCCAGAGCATCTATGCCAGGCACGGAGTCACTGCCGCAGAGGTCGACTCTTCATTCGGATGGTACGGTCGCAACATCACATATTATATGGATGTCTACGACCGAACAATCGAGATCCTCGAGAACCGGCTCATAGAATCCGGAAACAGAATCGCTGCCGATGCGGCACTTTCAATAGCCGGCGACTCGGTCGACGTCTGGGCCGGTCCGCGCATGCTGCGGATCACCGACCACATGCCTTCCAACACCATCGTGTTCAACATCAAGCGCGACAACAACTGGCAGCGGGGCGACAGCTACACCTGGCGAAGCAAATTCTTCAACAACACCGAATCCCGCTGGCAGATAGCAGCCGAATATGCCGACGGCACCATCGACTATATCGAGCAGACCGCCCACGACGACGGCATGAGAGAACTTACGTTTATCGCCGACTCGCTCCTCGACGCCACACGCATCTACGGCTTCCTGGAAATTCAGCACCGGGCACCTACAGCCACGATTCTCGATAGTCTTTCACTGGTCCGCAAGCGTGTCAATCCGGCCACATATTCACGACGATACATGATGCGCCGCATACCGGACGTTCTGCCCGAGCAGACCATAGAGCAACCCGACTCCGCCGCAACTGATTCCGTCAAATGACCTCACCAAGGCGAATCCTCGCACATCATATCGTATGGGGCGACCGCACATTCCCAATGTCGGTCGCCTCTGCGTCATGCGGCACGGACGGACGATGGACGGTTGTCATCACCCCTTTTCAGAGCGAGACAGCTCAGACGGTCTTCGTTTCGGGAACTGTCACCATAGAGGACGCCGAAGGGAAGCCTTTCTGCAACGGCGACTGCCGGCCGCCGGTTTTCAGATATTGATTTCCAACATATTTTTATTGCTGTCGCACTAGTATTTTCGCAGAACATATTTGCGAAAATATTTGTATATCTATGAGATAATACATATCTTTGCCTACAAAGATAAAACAATTTCATAACAACACCTTTTATATGGAAAGCAATAAAGAACTCCTCGAGCAGGTGACAGCCAAAGCCAAGACGTGGCTCAGCAAGGAATACGATGCTGAAACACAAGCCGAAGTGCGCCGTATGCTTGAAGCTGAAGACAAGACAGAACTCATAGAATCTTTCTATAAAGATCTGGAATTCGGAACCGGGGGTCTCCGTGGCATCATGGGTGCCGGCACAAACCGCATGAACATCTACACTGTCGGTTCGGCCACTCAGGGTCTGGCAAACTATCTCCGCGAAGTATTCAAGGATCTTCCTCAGATTTCTGTAGCCGTCGGACATGACGTGCGCAACAATTCCCGCAAATTCGCCGAAATCGTAGCCAACATTTTTTCCGCCAACGGCATAAAGGTGTATCTCTTCGACAGCTTCCGTCCTACCCCCGAACTTTCGTACGCTATCCGTCACCTCGGATGCCAGAGCGGCGTAAACATCACCGCCTCGCACAACCCCAAGGAGTATAACGGATATAAAGCTTACTGGAGCGACGGCGCCCAGATCATCGCCCCGCACGACGTGAATATCATCGACCACGTGAACCGCATCAAACACGTGGGCGAAATCAAGTTCGAAGGCAACCCCGAACTGATTGAAATCATCGGCGAGAAAATCGACAATGAATTCCTTGCCGACATCAAGACTCTCTCGCTTGATCCCGAAGTGATCAAGCGTCACGCCGACCTCAAGATTGTATATACTCCGATCCACGGCACCGGTGTCAAACTCGTTCCGGCATCTCTCCGCAACTACGGATTCACCAATATAATCCATGTTCCGGAGCAGGATATCCCCGACGGAAACTTCCCGACCGTCGCTTCACCCAATCCCGAGAACCCCGAAGCCATGGCCATGGCTATCGCAAAAGCCAAGGAAGTTGGCGCCGACCTCGTTGTCGCTTCCGACCCTGACGCCGACCGTATAGGCTGCGTCATCAGGGATGCAAACGGCGAATACCAGCTCATCAACGGCAACCAGATCGTGATGATTCTCCTCAACTACATCATGCTCCGCAACCGCGAACTCGGTCGTCTCAAGGGCAACGAATTCGTTGTAAAAACCATCGTCACAACCGAGACAATCAAGTCTATCGCCGAGAACCAGAACGTTAAGATGTACGACTGCTACACCGGCTTCAAGTGGATTGCCGCAGTCATCCGCGACCTCGAAGGCGTGGAGCGCTACATCGGCGGCGGTGAAGAGAGCTACGGCTTCCTCGCCGAAGACTTCTGCCGCGACAAAGATTCCGTTTCCGCAATATCGCTTATGGCAGAAATCTGCGCATGGGCAAAAGACCGCGGACTCGACTTCAACCGCATGCTTCAGGAAATCTACTTCAAGAACGGCTACAGCCACGAAAAAGGCATCTCCGTTGTCCGTCCCGGCAAATCCGGCGCCGAAGAGATCCAGGCAATGATGAAGGGATTCCGCGCCAATCCGCCCAAGCAGATCGGCGGAGCGTCGGTGGCAATCATCAAGGATTACGACGACCTCAACTGCACCGATGTCGCTACAGGCAAGGTGACAAAGATGGACTTCCCCACCACATCGAACGTCCTCCAGTTCATCACCACCGACGGTACCAAGATCTCAATCCGTCCTTCCGGTACTGAACCCAAGATCAAGTTCTATATCGAGGTTCACGACAAAATGAAGGATATGGACGACTACGACCGTTGCAACCGCGATGCCGCAGCCAAGATCGAAGTCATCAAGAAAGATCTCGGAATCTAAATAAAGAACTAAACGACAATAAAGCAAGAGATAGGCGCCCGCTTATCTCTTGCTTTCGTTTACGGCATTGTCGCCGGCTGCGGCACGACTTCTTGTCACGAGCCATACACCCGAGAAAATAAGCACCACAGCGATGCACTTTGCAGGAGTGACACGGTCAAGGCCCATAAAAATGCCCACAAGCGTTGCCATTATCGGCTGAACATAATTGTACATTCCCACAATGGTTGGTCTCAGCATTTTCTGTCCGTACATCATGCATATATAAGCCAGAAAAGTGCCGCATACCACAACATATCCCACTCCCTGAACATCGCGCCCGGATATCCCGCGGCTCATTAACTCGCTGAACGACGGAGCCGCAAGCACTATCATCGGAATGGATGCGAAGGTGAACATCCATTTCATCAGGGTATAGACCGAATACTTGCGGATGAAGTTGCGGTAAAGAGTAAGATAAAGAGCGAACGACAGCTGGGCACACAGCACCAGGATATCGCCAAGCACAGGATTATCACCGCTCACGCCTGTGGAATGGCTGCCGAGCACCAGAATAAGCGCGCCTGAAGCGCCCAGAAAAATACCGCCGGCTTTCTTCCACGTAATCGGTTCCTTCAGAAAGAGAGCGGCAAGCACCATCACCCACAGCGGCATAGTGGTGGTGACTATCGAAGCATCTCCCGGCGAAGTAAGACCCACACCGAACACATAGCATCCCTGATTGAACAGCACGCCGAGCATCGCAGCGCCGGCAAGAAGCAGCAAATCAAACGGCGGTACATGCTCGCGTTTGGCAAACAGCGAAGCGATCCAGAAAAGGACTGCCGCTCCGACCATACGGAAACCCGTCATAAGCAGAGGCGTCACCACACCGGCCGCCATTACCATTTTTGCTACAGGAGCCATCACTCCCCACATCGTATTGGCCCCGAACATCGCTGCGTGGCCTTTAAGATTGAAATCTGACATATCTTCTTCTCAAAAAATCGTGCAAAGATACGAAAAAAAATCTCATTTAGATGAGGGGCGTAGAAGTCGGAGTACCGCTTATCGAGTCGAAGCCAAACCTGCCGTTAAGTGATTTTAACGAAGACAGGAAATCTTGCAGACGATTTATACTTTTGGATCGAAGTGTATCGAAAATAGACTTTCCGAGCAGATAAGTAAATTCGCCCAAAGTATTGGTCTGGAGGATATCGAAAAAGAAAGTAAGATAGTTTTGCCTGATATATTCCGAATCATTCAGAGCAATGTGAACAAGTGATGTCTTCCCCATGCGTCGGGGAGATATCAGAACAACATCCCTTCCGTTCGTAACGGCATTCACGAGCCTTCGCTCCTCCTCTTCACGGTCACAAAAATACGGCCTCGATATACGATGCCCGAGGATAAAGGGATTTCTGACGCCTTCCATTTGATTGATTATTATTTATTATACTGCAAAAATATATAAATTCCCGCTATTATGTAAATTGCATAATGCAGACTGAATAATGAATTTATTATAATGATAGCCTTTTTATACGCCATTACCAGACTTTAGTTTGCAGAATCGAAAATCTTTAAGTTACTTTGCATGTATTATCGTAAAAAACATGAATGTCCGTCCGAGAATCCTGATATTGCTGATACTGGCCTGCAGCGTCCTGACATTGGCTGCGCAACATTTCTTCATCGTTGGCGCAACTTTCCACAGAAGTTTCGTTGATGATAATGATATACCGTCGGACAGTCTGCTCATCGAGGGCCGTGTGGTGGAGTCTATGGCTAAACGCGGTCTTTCCAGGGCATTCATGATTCCGGTTGGTCCTGACGGCAACAGGGGCGACACGATAAGGGCATATCCGAGAATTGAATACGTCAGTTTAAGCCATACCAAAACCGCGTATTATCTCCAGTTTCTGACTGCACGCAAGGATTCAACCTACACTTTTGAGATTGGTTGCCCCGGATATCTGCCTCAGACAATAGTCTATAAAGTTGAACGCGTTGGCAAACGTGAATCCAAACGGGAACTGCCCCTGACCGTCCTTGAGCGTGAGCCATATCAGCTGAAAGAGGTTGAAGTTGTCGCATCGAAAGTCAAGTTTTATCATAACGGCGACACTCTGGTATACAATGCCGATGCGTTCCAGCTTGCAGAAGGCTCGATGCTTGATGAACTCATACGCCAGTTGCCAGGCGTGGAATTGAACGATAAAGGTGAAATCAAAGTCAATGGCGAAAAAGTGGAGACCCTTTTGCTCAACGGCAAACATTTCTTCAGCGGCAACAATAAACTCATGCTCGAGAATCTCGGCGCTTATACTGTAAAGAATGTAAAGGTATACCGAGGGCATACCGCCGTGGAAAAATGGGTTGGCGACCCGAATGCAAAGAAACATCTCACCATGGATGTGAGACTCAAAAAAGAGTATTCCATGGGCTATATCATGAATATGCAGACCGGATATGGCACGGAAGAGCGTTATATGGGCAATCTGTTCTCATCGTGGTTCAGCAATACCCTCAACCTAAGCCTTGTAGGCAATCTCAATAATGTAGGAGATATTTTCGGTCTTCATGGAGCGGAAGATTCGTGGAGACCATCACCAACATCATCCGGCGATACCCGAAAACGTTCGGCAGGGCTGAACTACGATATCGAAACCAGCGATTTCAAACGGTCGGCCCATGGCTCATTCACATATTCAGGCGACAGAGACATGTATGTCAACGACGGAAGCAACGCAACGTATTATACGGACAGTCAGGTATTCGGATATAATTATAGCCGGAACCGGAACCGCATGTTGAACCTCAATACCTCTCATAACATTATGTTTTTGTTCGACAGAGTGAATATATCCGCCGATATTTCCGGGTTCATCAGGAACTCTGACTCTAAATCATCCTCGTTGTCGGCAAGTTTCAATCAGGAGCAGGCCGACATGACTAAGGAAATACTTGAGACCATCTATGGCGATGGTTCTGCCACCGCTCTGGCGGCCCTTATCAACCGTAACAGCAGTATCTCCAACAGCGATTCGAAATCAGCAGGCGGCAACGTCACTACAACTGCCCGATATAAAGTACCCGGCACTTCGGATGTAATCACATTGGCTGTTAACGGCACTTATTCATCATCCAGGAGAGAAAGCTGGAATGACTATGTCATAGATTTCGGCGACATGACTAAACCATCGGACAAACGCCGTCAGTACACCGACGGTTCGCCCAATCACAATCTGACTCTCGACGGTTCATGTACTTACATGGCGCGGATTGGCAACGTGAGTCTCGATGTGAGTTACCGTTACAGTTATACGGATAGCAAGGCCAAATCATATCTCTATGAGCTTCAGCACCTTGCCGACATGGGCGAATACGGCGTGCTTCCGCCCGACTATCAGTCGGCATTCAGCCCGGCCAACAGCTATCTGTCGACAGAGAGAAATAACACTCATGTTTTTGCACCGAATCTGCGTTACGAGTTAAAGTGTAAGGGCAACCGCTCTTTGTCGTTAAATATATCTCCCGGACTTACCTTTGTCGGACGCCGCCTACATTACTGGCGCAATAACCACTGGTACAACATACGCCGCAACGCGTCGATAAAGGAAGCGTTGACAGGCTATATCAATATCACGTTCCAACCCTCTGCTGTAATGTCGCAAAGCGGCAGTAGCTATTCGCTGTCTTATCAGTTCAATATGAGCTCTCAACTGCCTTCTCTTATGAGTCTTATCGACATTACAGATGATTCCAATCCTCTGTTCATCCGCGAAGGAAATCCAGATCTTAAAGCATCGTATTCTTATTTCCATTCCTTCAGCTGGAGGTTCGGCAGAAAAGTATTCCAGAACATCATGCTCACATATTCATATTTCACTAACAGCATGACACAGGCTTCATCATATGACATGAAAACCGGAATTACGCGCTCCCGGACAGAAAACATCAACGGCAACAACATGATTATGCTGAGCGACTGGATGCACTGGAGTTTCGGCAAGACAGCACAATTCATGCTGAGCTCCAACACTTCAATATCAAGGTCGCATGATGTTGACCTGATGAGCACCAACGGAGCCGAACCGGTCAAAAATTCGGCCAACACATGGAGCATTGGCGAAGTCCTTTCCATAAACTGGCGCATAGGCAGCCGTTACAATATAGGTCTGAGATGCGACGCACTCAACAGGCGAACTAATTCCAACCGCGAAGGATTCAACAAGATCAATGCCTACCACATCAATTATGGTCTGGACGGCAGAGTGCAACTTCCAGCAGGATTCGAGATAGGGACTAATTTCGCGCTATATACCCGTCACGGCTACGGTACAAAGGAACATAATACTACAGATGCTCTTTGGAATGCCCAGGCCTCCTATATCACAAAAAACAGAAAATGGGTGTTTATGGTCTATGCATACGACATCCTGCATCAGGTATCGAATGTACATTACAACGTTACAGCCACAGGCCGCTCGGTAT
Organism: uncultured Porphyromonadaceae bacterium; assembly: GCA_902471685.1. Lineage (GTDB taxonomy): Bacteria > Bacteroidota > Bacteroidia > Bacteroidales > Muribaculaceae > CAG-873. The sequence goes on along the minus strand of CABRLF010000003.1, from coordinate 20,702 downwards.
CCTATACAAATTCTCTCCCGAGATACGTCATGGCTACCGTTCAGTTCCGCTTCAACCACCAGCCTAAGAAGAGGATGTAACTGAAAAAGGCGCCCATAAAAGGACGCCTTTCATATGTAGTCGCGGATTAATATCAATAAGAAACGACAGGATCAAGAGCCTTTGCGTCTTCGATCATACGTTCGATTTCCTTTTCGGCGGGAACACGGCCGCAAAGGTGTTTCTCATCATTTACCTCTACAAGACGTGCATGGAGATTGGCGGCGTTGCGGTGACGCAGTTCCTTGACTGTATCGACACCGGCAGCTTCGAGGAGTTCGGCGAACTGACCTGCCACACCCTTTATGCGGAAGAGGTCGGCATGGTTGGTCCATTTCAGAATATAAGTCGTGGTGATTCCGGTCTTCGCGGCAAGGTCTTCGCGGCCCTTGCGGGTAGCGCCGGCAGCGAGGAGATCTTCGACGGTGGCGATGCCTGCGCCACGCAGTTTTTCGGCATAAGCGGAGCCAATACCTTCGATTTCTTCAATGTTGTAGCTCATATCATAGGTTTTTATGGGGTTAGTCAGTGTTTTACCCGTATCACTCCGTGACGGTCGGCTACAATGAAGTTGACCGGCACATCGAAATCGTCTGCTTCGATCTCGTCGTCAAGAAGCTGAAAGTCGTAACAAACCCCTACGGTGACGGCTTTTGCGCGGCTGAGCAGACGGTCATAGTATCCTTTGCCTCGCCCTACCCTGTTGCCGGCACGGTCGAATGCCACGGCGGGAACAATGATGAGATCCATATCTCCTACGTCGGCAAGATCTTCGCCATCGGGCTCCTCGATATGGAATGCTCCGAGATGAGTGCGTGTCCGTGAATATGGAAGAATATCCAGATCAAGTCCGTTCACGCGCGGAAGGTAGAACTGCTTGCGGTCTTCCCAGTGACTGATAAACTCGCGTGTGGAGAGTTCATCGGGCAGAGAATTATAGATCAGGACTCTGTGGGCGACAGTGAACGCAGCCAACTGCGAAAGCGCATCAAAAACACGTTCGGCGGCAGCAATGCGTTCCGCATCGTCGAGCATGGTCTTGCGTGCCTTTACGCGTCTTCTTATTTCTTCTTTTTTCATTATTACATTCACAAAAGAGATCGAACTACGGGCACTTATTCCTGCACGACGCCACCCGGTTCCGTTTTGTTGTCGGTGAGCGGGAAAGCGGCACCACCAGTCTCAATCTGGCGGATTGCCTCGGTAACAACCGGATCGGTAGAGTTGATTATCTCGAAATATCCGTCCATACCTACGATGTCGCGTGCAATCAAAGCTTTGATCTGATTAACAATCAGAGGCGCGGAAATGTTTATATAGTACCAACGGGCCGGTATTTTACCTTTTGTAGCCGCATAGTTCACAAAACTCTGGAGAAGAACATTATCGGCCGGAAGCATAGTGAGCATTTCGGCGGTGTTGCGTGCCTCGTTCAGACGGTCTCGGTTTAGATCGGCATACTCATAGGCAAACTTCCGCAGTAGTCCTGCATTGGCAACTTTTATATAGTAAGAAGTGACTCCGGCTGTATCAGATGGCACGAAAATGTCCGGAATGATACCGCCGCCGCCATAGACACTGCGCCCGGTTCCGGTTGTGAAAATCAGAGTCGAGTCTATCTTGATACTGTCGGCGCTGAAAATCTCGCCACGGTCGTAGCGGCCCACTATCTCATAGTCGTAGTCGACTTTCTTTCCCGGCTGATAAGTTTTCTGGATGCACCGGCCCGAAGGAGTATAGTAGCGCTGAACGGTGAGACGTATCTGGCTCGAATCAGGGAATTCAAACGAGCGCTGTACAAGCCCCTTGCCGAATGTGCGTCGCCCGATAATCAGGGCACGGTCGTTGTCCTGAAGAGAGCCTGCAAGAATTTCAGAAGATGAGGCTGTGAACTCATCGACGAGAACCACGACTTGATTGTCGGTGAAAGAGCCGGTGCCGTCTGAAAGAAGGACATTGTCATCATAGCGGTGTTTGCCCTTGGTCATCACTATTATTTTGCCAGGCTCGAAGAATTCGTTGGCTATCAGGACCGCCGGATTCATATATCCGCCGCCGTTGCCGCGGAGATCGACGATATACGACTGGGCGCCGTCGTATTTCAGTTGCGAGAGGGCCTGAAGGAATTCCGAATAGCTGTTCTCGGAGAATTTACCAAGGCGCACATAGCCGATGGTATCATTAATGAGGTAGGAAGCGTCGATATGCGAAACCGGCACAACTCCGCGGACGATGTCGAAGTCCAGCAGTTTGGGCGAGGAGGCACGCTTCACACGGATATGTACATTAGTATTCTCCTGCCCGCGAAGCATCTTCAGAATATCGGTATTTACGATGCCCACACCGGCAATCTTGCGGCCGTCGACCTCGATAAACCGGTCGCCGGGGAGTATACCGGCTTCTTCGGCAGGGCCGCCGGTAACGACTTCCATCACCGAAAGAGTGTCGTCCACCATCTCGAACTGGATGCCGACACCAAAGAACGAGCCTTCAAGATCTCGATCCGCTTCCTCACGGTCCGCCTCGGCGATATAGGCCGAGTGAGGGTCGAGATTAGCGAGAAGTTCGGGAATTGTCAGTTCCACAAGGCTGTCGAAATCCACGGGGTCGACATATGTTTCCTCGATTATATCGAAAACATTGTCAAGTTTCTCGCGGGCTTTCGATTTATCATTGCCGGAAGAGAAAGAGATGCCCGTCCATAAGCCGATGACAAGGAATACTGCGGCTACAACCGGAAGGGCTAAAAGATATTTTCTGTCGTTCGACATATTCAATCGCTGCAATCTTCAATATGAACACATTCAACGCCTGCACGGCGCAGTAGGTCGAGACCGTCGCTCAGACGGTAAAGTTCGTTAAATACCACACGTCTGATTCCGGCCTGAATGATGAGTTTGGAGCATTCCATGCATGGGGACGCCGTAATATATAGAGTCGAGCCCTCACTTGAATTATTGCTCCGCGCCACTTTGGTGATGGCATTTGCTTCGGCATGAAGCACATAGGGCTTGGTCACACCCGATTCATCCTCACACACATTCTCGAACCCGGCGGGAGTACCATTGAAGCCGTCGGAGATTATCATCTTGTCTTTAACAAGGAGGCATCCTACCTTGCGACGCTGACAATAAGAATTTTCTGCCCATATAGCGGCCATTCGCAGATACCGCCGGTCGAGCACTTCCTGCTTTTCGGTTGATTTCATAGCGCAAATTTACTTATTCCCTATTTATCAACCAAAAATAAACATATATTTTTCATTTTTCTATCATCCTTATTTTATTTTGCAAAAAAGAAATAAAAGGTGTAATTTTGAAGTCGGAAAAGGGGTGCCTCATAGAGGCTGAGATCAAACCCTATGAACTTGATACGGCTAATACCGTCGAAAGGAGCGAAAATGAATCTGATTTTCAATAAAAAAGAAATTGAGTACGCCGGAGCACCGAACCTCGGCGATTTTCTTCGTGCACAGGGAATCGCCCCTAAGGGCGTCGCTGTAGCCGTCAATGGCAAAGTAATCACACGTACAGCCTGGGATAATACAGAGATTTCCGATGGCGACAAGATTATGGTCATAACGGCAGTGTGCGGAGGCTGATGCGACTCATTGCTATCACAACCCCTCATTTCTGGAATGGCGAAGCCGAAAGAATTGAACGGCTGCTCACGGCAGGCGGATTCTGGCGTGTCCATATCCGCAAACCGGATGCCGACAAAGAATCGGTGAATGAACTTATTCTTTCCATCGCACCGGAACTGCGGCAGAGGCTTACTATCCACTATCATTTCGGGCTCGCGCATCTCGTCGGAGGTCTACATCTCAATGCCCGAAATCCCGTCGCGCCGGAAGATTGGCAAGGACTGGTGAGCCGCAGCTGCCACAGTCTTGCCGAGCTGTCTCTTCCGGCCGACTACCGCTTTCTTAGTCCTGTCTTTGACAGCATTTCCAAGCCGGGCTACAAAGCTGCATTCGCGCCTGAAGATCTCCTCGGGAAGGTCGATGACAGCACCTTTGCTTTAGGAGGCGTGACGTTCGACAATTTACCTATTCTTCAGAAAACAGGATTCGGCGGGGCCGCAATGCTCGGCGCCGCCTGGAAATAAACCAATCATATGCTTCAGTTCATAACACATACAAGCGATCGGCTCGAAGACGTTCTCCGCGGCGGCTGTCGATGGGTACAGCTGAGAATGAAGGATGCCACCGATGAGGAGGTTCTGGCTGTTGGTGCCGAAGTGCATCGTCTGTGCCGCAAATACGGCGCTACCTTCATTGTCGACGACCGTGTCGGACTCGTAGGTCCTCTTGGAGCCGACGGCGTTCATCTCGGCAAGAACGACATGGCACCATCCGAGGCTCGCAAGATTCTCGGAGACAAGATCATAGGTGCCACTGCCAACACGATGGAAGATGTCGAAAGAGCCTTGGCCGAAGGTGCCGACTATCTCGGTATCGGACCGTTCCGCTTTACCACTACAAAGAAAAATCTCGCACCTGTATTGGGTCTTGACGGCTACCGCCGAATCATGGCCCGGAAAATTCCCGTTCCAGTAGTTGCGATCGGCGGAATTCTGCTTGATGACCTGCGCGACCTCAAGACCACAGGCGTGACAGGCGTGGCAGTATCCGGTCTGATCCTCAACTCGACTAATCCGGAAGAAACAACAAGACAAATATTGAATATATGGAAAAACTGATTATCGGCGGACGCGAGTTCACCAGCCGTCTATTCGTCGGCACAGGCAAATTCAGTTCCAACACCCTGATGAGCGAGGCTATCGCAGCCAGCGGCTCGCAGATGGTAACCGTTGCACTCAAGCGCATCGACACGACTAATGAGGAAGACGACATGCTCCGGCATGTACTTCGTCCCGACGTGCAGATCCTGCCCAATACATCGGGCGTACGCAATGCCGAAGAGGCTGTCCTCGCTGCACAGCTTGCCCGCGAGGCCTTCGAGACCAATTTCATAAAGCTCGAGATCCATCCTGATCCCAAATATCTCCTTCCAGATCCTGTAGAGACTCTGAAAGCAACCGAAGAGCTCGCAAAACTCGGATTTTTCGTCCTCCCCTACATCCAGGCCGACCCTGTTCTATGCAAGCGTCTTGAAGAAGCCGGCACAGCAGCCGTGATGCCACTCGGAGCCCCTATCGGCACAAACAAAGGTATCGTAGTGAAAGACCTTCTTGAGATTATCATCCGGGAGAGCAACGTCCCGGTAGTTGTCGACGCAGGAATCGGCGCCCCCAGCCATGCCGCAATGGCTATGGAAATGGGAGCGGATGCAGTACTCGTCAACACCGCCATTGCCGTCTCGGGCAACCCTGTGGAGATGGCACGCGCATTCGACCTCGCGGTCCGCTCCGGACGCATGGCTTATGAGGCCGGTCTTGCAGGGCAAAGCGTCACTGCAGTGGCAAGCAGCCCCTTAACTTCATTCCTTGACTGATGTTTTCAGAAGAATTAAAAAAATACGACTGGGAAGAAACCACTTCCCGCATAATGGCCAAGACTGCCGCCGATGTTGAGAGGGCACTGCGCAAACAGTCGCTCACCGATGAGGATTTCATGGCCCTTGTGTCGCCCGCAGCACAGCCTTATCTCGAGCAGATGGCAGCTCTCAGCAGACATTATACTCAGGAGCGGTTCGGAAAGACTATTTCGATGTACATCCCCATGTATATCACCAACTCCTGCACCAACTCCTGCGTTTACTGCGGCTTCAACCGCCACAATAAATTCGACCGCGTAATTCTCACCCCGGAGCAGATAGAAAACGAATGCAAGGCGATCCGCGAACTCGGGCCTTTCGAGAATCTACTTCTCGTCACCGGCGAGAATCCGCGTGTGGCAGGCGTCGAATATCTCGAAACTGCGCTCCGCGTCTGCCGTCCGTACTTCAACAATCTCACCATCGAGGTGATGCCCCTCAAGGCCGAGGAATACGAACGGCTCACTCACAGCGGCCTCAACGGTGTGGTATGCTTTCAGGAAACCTACCACCGGGAAAACTACAAGCTCTACCATCCCGCCGGTATGAAGAGCAACTTCGAGTGGCGCGTCAACGGCTTCGACCGCATGGGGCAGGCCGGCGTTCATAAAATCGGCATGGGCGTTCTTATCGGACTTGAGGACTGGCGTACCGACGTAACCATGATGGCCCGGCATCTGCTATATCTCCGCAAGAAATACTGGCGCACTCGCTACAGTGTCAACTTCCCGCGTATGCGGCCTGCCGCCGGAGGATTCCAGCCGAAGGTTATAATGTCGGACCGCGAACTGGCCCAGCTCACATTCGCATTCCGCATCTTCGACCATGATGTGGATATTTCGTTCAGCACACGCGAACGTCCCCAGTTCCGCGATAACATTCTTTCGCTCGGAGCAACAAGTATGAGTGCCGGCAGCAAGACGGATCCGGGAGGCTACCGCACATATCCGCAGAGCCTTGAGCAGTTTGCCGTAAGCGACGAACGATCGCCTCAGCAGGTGGCCTCCGACATACGCGCACACGGTTATGAAGCCGTGTGGAAAGACTGGGATAAAATCTTCGACTGATGAAACGCTATTCCCGCCAGATCATGCTCCCCGAAATTGGGGAGCGCGGGCAGCGGCGCATACTTGCGTCCTCGGTTCTTGTGGTCGGTCTCGGAGGTCTGGGATGTCCTGTGTGCCTGTATATGGCCGGCGCAGGCGTCGGACGGATAGGACTTTGCGATGATGACAATGTCTCCGTTTCCAACCTTCAGCGACAGATACTCTACACCGAGTCGCAGGTCGGACTGCCCAAGGCGATAATGGCTGCCGAACGGCTAAACGCTCTTTGCCAGACTTCGCGCTATGATATTCTCGAATGCCGCCTGAATGACGAGAACGCAGAATCTTTAATCAGTCAATACGATCTTGTCATGGACTGCTGCGATAACTTCGCTACAAGACGCCTGATAGACCGCATCTGCATTAAACTCGACAAGCCGTGGGTTCATGCATCGATCGGAGGTTTTACCGGCGAAGTCACAACTTTCCTTCCTGATTCGAGCCTCCGATACGATGATCTCTTCCCCGATACGGACGAGCCGGATGCCGGAGGAGTGCTTGGCGCAGTAGCAGGAACCGTCGGCTCCATCGCCGCTGCCGAAGGTATCAAGATTTTGGCCGGCAGCAAAGACCTTCTCGCCGGAAAACTACTGACAATCAACCTTAAAACTTACGAATTCAACACTTTCGAACTATGAAAAAATGGAGTGAGGAAGCATGGGCTCTCGCAGAACCCATCTACCGCGAGATTCTCAACCTTCCCTTTGTCAAGGAACTGGCTGCCGGTACTCTCAGCCGCGAACGTTTCCTCTTTTATATAAAGCAGGATTCGATATATGTGGAGAACTATGCACATGTACTTGGTCACGTTGCATCACGTCTTCCCCATATGGCACAGATGGAAGACTTCCTGCGCTACGCACTCGACGGCGTGGCCATGGAGCGCATCCTGCACGAATCTTATCTCGGAGCTGAGGGACGCGGAGATGCCAAGGCGACTCCGACATGTCTGTTGTACAACAGTTACGAATCAGCGATGGGGCTCCAGGCAGTCGAAGTCGAGGCTGCCGTCATTCTTCCGTGCTTCTGGGTTTATCAGAAAGTCGGAAGCGACATCGTTGCTAAATGCAACCCCGAGGGAAATCCCTATGAAGCATGGATCAAAGCTTATTCCGACCCATATATGGAGCAGTCTACAACCCGCGCTATCGAGATTCTCGACGAACTTGCCGAAGCCGCATCGCCCGCAGTCCGCGCACAGATGACCGAAGCCTTCGTTAACGCCACGAGGATGGAGTGGATGTTCTGGGACAGCGCCTATAAAATGGAAAAATGGCCCATATGAAACACTATACACGCGTTATGACCATCGCCGGCAGCGATCCCAGCGGAGGTGCCGGCATTCAGGCCGACATAAAGACCATATCCGCTCTCGGGTGCTTCGCCACTTCGGCAATCGTAGCCGTTGTGGATGAAAATACAGTCGGCGTAACCGGCGTGCACCCGATTCCGGTTCAGTTCGTCACAGGCCAGATCCGTAGTATTGTCGATGACATAGGCACCGATGCCGTAAAAATCGGCATGCTTAGCTCTGCGGAACTCGCCGATGCAGTCCGGAATACACTCGATGAATATCCCGAAATCAGGAATGTGGTGTTCGATCCTGTTATGGTAGCCACTTCGGGCGATCCGTTGCTCGAGCGCGAGGCCGTCGACACCCTACGCGATCGACTTATCCCCCGTGCACGGATAATCACACCGAACATACCGGAAGCAGAAATTCTCCTCGGACGGAAGATCACTTCACAGGACGAGCTGCCCGATGCGGCACGCGAACTGGCCAAACTCGGGGCCTCGGTATTTCTCAAAGCCGGCCATCTGAGCGACGAAGAACTTATCGATATTTTCTATAATGCCGAGACAGGCGAAATGCTGCGCCTGAGTTCCACAAGAGTTGACACACGCAACACTCACGGCACCGGCTGTACACTGTCGTCGGCTCTGGCCTCGTTCCTCGCCTTGGGTTGCGATATGAACCAAGCAGCACGCAAGGCCAAAGACTATATTTCCGCCGCCATCGTATCCGGAGCAGACTATGATATCGGCCACGGACATGGTCCGGTCGACCATTTCTTTGCCTGGCATTAATCTATATTGAACGGATCGTCGGGCCAGCGGTGCTTGGGGTAACGGCGGCGCAGTTCCTTCCGGACCTCAAAGTAAGTACCCGTCCAGAAACCGCGCAGATCCTGAGTGAGCTGTACCGGCTTGAAACCCGGCGAAAGCAATTCCATAAGCACGCTCCGTTTTCCATCGTCGACGCGGGGCGTATCATAAAGACCGAAACAATCCTGCAGCTTCGCGCTTACAACAGGCGCGGAGCTGCCTGTTCTATACAGAATTTTAGCATTTCGGCCGCCCGGAAGACGGATATGAGTCGGAGCCAGACGGTCGATCACGGCCATACTCTGATAGCCGACAATTCCTTCGATAACACTGCACATATCTATTTTCTTCAGTTCCGCAACACTCGAAGCACTGCCGATATATAGAGACAGCCAGTCGGAGGCGGAAGCAAGAATCGATTCTGTCGTCACCGACGGTAATTCCATCTCCGGATGCCACTCGGCAACCATCGCGACTCTTTCCTGAAGCGCAGTCACATCATCGTTGAAATCGAACATAGTGCGTCCGTCCTTCACCGCCGCGCGGCTTATCACCTGCACTATTGCGTCCTGACCGGCATTCTCGAGCGGTTTCGCTCCCACCACAAGCACACCTATACGCAATTCTCTACGGGCAACGACGCGCCCCTCACGACTGCTCCATGATATGTTCTCATAAGGAACTGCCAGAGTCTCAAGCGCCTTCCGTCCGATTGGAGAGGCAAGGAATATGCGACGGCCTGTCGATGCTACCGCCAGAAAATCGTGAACCGAAAGATTGTCCGAGTCATTAAGCAAGACGTTCTCGCCGCCAGGCATACGGAAGACTCCGTCTTTCAGTCGCATGGCTATGCGTTCGGGATACGCCGACGCTATCAGCATGCCGGTATCTTCACTGTCAACCGTAGAATTGTCTTCGGCACACCTAACCATTCTCCTGTACTGGGCTGCGATACTGATAATCCGTCGCCAGTTTACGCTTTCTTTCCGCTGCCTCCGTTCCCTGAGCAAAGCGATGCGCGTGTTTATATCCGCGTCGTTTTCATCATTGATCGGATCCTTGTCCTCAAGGATAGCGGCAATGTCGGCAGCAAGTGCGCGAAGAGAGCCGTCTGTAGCACAGACAAGCATATTCGCAATACGCGGATGACATGGCAACGCTGCCATACGTCGTCCGTGCGGAGTGATTACACCATTGTCATCCAGCGCTCCAAGCATCTTCAGCAAGCGCCGTGCTTCGGCTATATGTCCTGCCGGGGGCGGCGTGATCCAAGGCAATGACGCAGGATCGGAGCCGCCCCATGCCGCGATATCCAGAATCATGCCGCTGAGATCGGCGTCCAGGATTTCAGAATTGCGGTTTTCCTGCATTCTGAGTTCTGTCGCTTTTGTCCAGAGCCGATAACATACTCCTTCCGAAAGGCGCCCTGCACGCCCGGTACGCTGGCGGGCCATATCCATCGATATACGCTGCGTTTCCAGACGGCTGAGACCTGTCGACGGATTGTATTTCACAGCCCTGTAGAGGCCGGAATCGACCACTGTCCTTATACCCTCGATGGTGAGCGACGTCTCGGCTATCGGAGTAGCAAGGACAATCTTTCGTTTGCCGGACGGATTGTATTCAATCGCACGATACTGTTCCGCCGGGGCCAGCATTCCGTGCAGCGGTAAAATCACGGCATCCGGAATAGCTTCTTCAAGTTTAGCCAGACAAAGCATTATCTCACCTTGTCCTGGCAGAAAAGCGAGTATATTTCCCGGCTGCTCACGGTAAGCACGGCGCACCGCCGAAGCTACATCGTCGGCACAAGAGAATACATCGGTATCGTCAGAATTCAGGACTGCGACATCAAACATCCTGCCATCGGCCTCGACAAGCGGCGCGTCCAGCGACTTGCAGAGCGCCTCCGCGTCCATGGTGGCCGACATTATCACAATCTTCAGATCCGGCCTGATGATATTCTGGGCTTCAAGAGTGAGAGCGAGAGTAAGATCCGCAGTCAGGCTGCGCTCATGAAACTCATCGAAAATAACGGCACCGATGTTTTCGAGCGTAGGATCGTCAACAAGCATACGCTCAAGCACGCCTTCGGTCACGACCTCAATCCGTGTAGCGTCGGATATTTCCGATTCAAAACGCATGCGGTATCCTACCGTGCTACCCACGCGCTCACCGATCATCTGCGCCATGCGCATTGCTATCTGGCGAGCCGCGGCTCTGCGTGGCTCAAGCATTATAACTCGGCCCGATGGAAGACCTTGTGCTATAGTCAGAGGAAGTAAGGTGGATTTGCCGGACCCGGGAGGAGCCGTAACTACAATGCGGGGATTAGCGCACAAAGAATCATTGACTTCTCCGGCGATCGAAGCGACGGGAAGACTGTCGGTAAATTCATGATTTATACTGAAAGATTCTGCCATGAACGGAAGATCAGAACGGCTCTTCCTCGGTTCCCGAATTGGTGGCGAAAGAATCGTTCGAAGTGAATTTGTCACCTCCAAGACCCAGCGCGGCGATATCGACGGCCGCCTGCTCGGGATTCTCGACAGGAACGGCTGTATCGGCGTTATCGCTTGCCTCACGATAAACCATTCCACCGCTGTTGGCGTCGGTCTCGTCCCAGTTCTCGAACCGGACATATTCATTACGGAAGCGCATGTTCACCGTATCTACCCTACCGTTACGGTGCTTGGCCACAATGAACTCTGCTCGTCCGCGTATATCGTTTCCCTCGGAATCCTGCGCTGTACGCGTATAGTATTCCGGACGGTGGATGAAACATACGATATCCGCATCCTGCTCGATCGCTCCCGACTCACGGAGGTCGGAGAGCTGCGGCCGCTTGTCTTTGTTGCCTCGGTCCTCAAGCTTACGGTTGAGCTGCGAAAGGGCTATGATAGGAATATTCAGCTCCTTGGCGAGCTGCTTGAGTGTTCGGGATATGGTAGATACTTCCTGTTCTCGCGAACCGAGCTTGATGCCTGCGGTCATAAGCTGAAGGTAGTCAATGACAATCAGTTTTATGCCGTGTTCGCGCACCAGCCGTCGGGCCTTGGTGCTGAGTTCCATTATGGACAGGCCGGAAGTGTCGTCGATATACATAGGCAGCCCTTGGAGCCGGCTGATTCGCGTTGTCAGGCGCCCCCAGTCGGACTGAGAGAGTGCACCGCTCTTGATTTTCTCGCCAGGCAGCTCGCACGCATTGGATATCAGTCGGTTCACAAGCTGAATATTGCTCATTTCGAGCGAAAAGACCGCCACAGGATCATTGTGCATGGCGACATTGAGTGCCATCGACAGCACGAATGCGGTCTTACCCATGGCAGGACGGGCTGCGATAATAATAAGGTCGGAAGCCTGCCATCCGGATGTGAGTTTGTCGAGATCGCGGAAACCGGTGCTCACGCCGCTCAGGCCGGAACTGTTATGTCCGGCAGCACGCATCTGATCTATCGCGGCATTCAGCACAGGATCGATCTGCACTACGTCCTTCTTGAGGTTTTTCTGCGTAATGTCGAAAAGCGTACGCTCTGCCTCCTGCATCACATCGTCGATGTCATTGCTCTCGTCGAAAGCGCTGTTTTCAACCCTGGAGGCGAAGGATATCAGCTCGCGTGCAAGGTATTTCTGCGCAACGATATGAGCATGGAATACTATATGCGCGGCTGATGCGACATTCATCGAAAGACTGGCCAGAAAAGCCGGACCGCCTACGTTATCAAGTTCATCTGTCTGCCTGAGCCGGTTGGTGACGGTCATAAGGTCGATAGGATCCTGAGCGAGGCCGAGACTTTGTATCGCCTCATAGACCTTGGCGTGCTTGGGATCATAGAAACTCTCGGGACGGAGAAGATCGCAGACCTCGGAAAACGCTTCCTTTTCAAGCATAAGCGCTCCGAGCACCGCAGCCTCAATATCCACGGCACTCGGCACAGTACGGCCGAGAATCTCGGTGGGCACAGCGGGATTCTCGCGGTTGCGTGAAGGGAATTTACGTTGTTCGGCAGGCTGTGGCATGATTATTTCTTGGCTTTCGAGATGAAAGTGGCAGTGGGAATGAAGTAAATCTCAACCCGGCGGTTCGCAGCGCGGTTATGGATTCCGGTATTCGGGGCGACCGGTTCGTCGGTGCCTAATCCATAGGGGATAATTCCGGTCTCAGATGAGGTGGTATGTCTGGAAAAGAATTCGTCGACAGCCGTAGCACGGTCGGCTGTAAGCTGATCGGTATACTGGGCGTCGCCCGTATCATCCGAGTGTACTGCGATCACGACTTTAAAGCTATCGGAACGTTTGACATAAGGAAGAAGCGGAAGCAGTTTCTGACCGGCATCCTCACGCAAAACAGACGAATTGGGTGCAAAGAGGCGGTCGCACGGGATAGTGACAAGCAGTACCTCGCCATCACGCACGCGTGTGACAGCAAGACCGGTCTCCTTGATCGATCGCTCCACATTGGCCATGGCATTGGCGACAGCGACTTTCTGCTTTTTCCCGACAACCGGATTATTGATATTTTCCTCTATGGACGCCGTGAGCGGGTCGAAACTGTCATCTTTAGGTGCGGCAAAGGCAACCGATGACGACAGCGAGAACGCAGCGACACACGTCAAAGCAAAACTTTTAAGATGAGAGAAAGACAGCATCAGAGAAGACTTTGTTCATACATTATTTCAGCACGAACCATCGATGCTATATTCTCAATCGAAAAATTCACCGCAGGCGGATTTTTGCGGAGATAATCGGCTATATAACGGGCCATCTCATCTACATTCTCACTTTCCTCGTCATCTTCCGAATCGATCTCGAGATCGCCGTTTTCATCGTAATAGTCGTAGATAAGATCGAGGACTTCCGAAATAGCGTCGCTGTCACGCAACGCCTCGGGAAGTTGTGCTGCCATCATCTTTATGGCATCTTCTTCGTTGTAATCCTTCATTTGTGTATCAAAGATTTAATAGCCCTTCCGGGAGAGTCATGAAAATAGTGCTGTTGTCGGGCTCCACTCCTTCGATAAAATCGGCAGACGCTGGAATGAGAATCTCCGTTCCGCCACGGTCGACGATGAAGAGCACATTATCGGTAGAGTCATCGAAACCATTGATACGTCCGATGATTTCGCCATTGCATATTATCGAGAATCCCACAAGATCCTCCAGATAGAAACCTTCCTCTTCATCGTCCTCAACATCGGGAAGAATGCTGCGTTCGACCCAGATGTTCTTGCCTGTGAAGGATGCCGACTTCTCCTGAGTGTCGATACCCTTGAGAGTCAGCAGTACAGTCTCCGCACCTTTGGGGCGGGTAGAGACAATGGTGAACGGTACCATAAGCCCGTCGATATCCACGAAGATACAGCGCAAGTCAGGCAAGAGGTCGATAATATCCCCCTCGATATGAGCGGAGATTTCCCCCTTGATGCCATGAGGCTTGGCAAACGAGCCGATATGTACGAGTTCGGAACGCGGAATCATCTTTTCTTTTTCTTTTTGCCGGAAGGAGTGGGAGGGGTGATATATTCGTTCAGTTTGAGGTCTGCAGCAGTAAGATTGATAGCACCATGCGACATGGTACGCAGATCGGAGAAAACACGGGCATCCTCAACCCCTTCGCTATGGGTTGTGAGAAGTGTTTTCTTCATCTGGCTGGCAATCATCAGAATCAGGGCGTCTCTTTCCTCGCCCGGCTCCATGTCGCATGCCGCGGCAATAAGACGGGGTATAAAGTGACCGTAATGACGGTAAGGCATCGTGCCAGGGCGTTCGGCAGGAACAGGATCCGGACCATTGTCGAATGCGTGAGGCTCCGGAGCGTCATAAGGACTGTCGACATCAAGCCTGAAGTCGGACATTATATAAAGATGATCCCACAGCTTGCGTCGGTATTCGGCTGCATCGCCCTGCACCGGAAAAAGTGTGATCATCGCATTGACAATGGCATATGCACAGGCCGTACGTTCCTGCCTGTCTTCTATAGTCAGGCAGTGGTCGACCATGTTCTGAATGTTTCGGCCGTACTCAGGAAGCACGAGTTGCTTGAGATGGTTATTGTATGTGAGCATAACTTTCTTATCGGAAAGTCAAAGTTACAAAGTTTTTTCGAATTTGCAAAATAGCAGAAAAAGCAGCCGCAAAAGGAGCAGACCTTTAATACCATCTTACGCCGTTTGTCATCGAGGACCGCTTGTCGTATTTGAGATCGCTGAGCATAGCGGAGTTGACGGCGATATGCACATTATAACTCTTGTACGGGCCAACCGGCACGAAGCTTGCTGTCAGAGTGAAGCAATGGAGGTCGCGGCTCAGGTTGCAGTTCATATATGCCAGTTTGTGCGTATCGAAGTTATACGATGCGGAGAATGCGAAATTCCACGCCGGCGTGGGCTGGATATTGCCGGAGAACGACAGGTTCTGTGTTATTCTACCGTCGTACTCCATCTTTTCCTTGTTGAACTGCCCGTAACCGTAGTTAATCGAATAGTTGAACGTGAGATTCCATGGCACGGACCATTTGACATATCCGTCGCTGGTCATATCGTCGCTTTCCTGCTGTTGCGGTTGGTTTGCGGCGTCGCGGGCTCGCCGTGAGCCATCCTGATTCTCCGGTTCCGAATCGCCATTTTCCGCACTCTGGTTATTACTGCTTGTATTGCGGTCTTTCTTACGCTTGAAAGTATCGTTGTTAAAGGTATAGGAGAATGAGGTACCGGTACGCATGAGGCGTCCCAGGCCCTTGCCTGCGGCAAGACGCGTCTTGTTCACTTTCACCGGGCTGCCGGAAGGAGAAAGAGCGTAGGTATACACATCCCACGTTGCGTTGAGGTTGAGGTTGAAGCCCTTTGTCAGACGCAGCAAGAGCGTTGTATTAATATCGCTCCAGTTCAGGGAGTCGGCGGCAAGATTATAGCTCTGCGAAATATTGAAATTCTCGATGAGCGATATTTTCTTTTCGCCTATTGAATCATTGTCTGATTTCACCTTCATCTCCACATTGTTGCCAATCGACATGGAGATTGATCCGTTCTTTCCCTGCGAGGGAACACCGAAGAGGCCGTTCGGGAAATAGCTGTATTTCTGAATCTGTTCCTGTCCCTGAGTGTTGGTATATTTGTACTGGCCATAGTACCCGAAGAACGGAGAACCGAAGTCCGGGGATCCGGAGAACGACAGCGAGGGAGTGATGACCCAGCGGATCATCTTCACTTTCTTGCCGAGGAATCCCATAGGCTGGAAGAAACCGTAGACTTTGGTATCCATCGACACTGATGCCTGGAAATCCCATACATTATAGAAGCCGTAAGTCGTGTCGCGCATCTCGCGGTTGCTCTCGGGATCCCAGCTGCGCTTTACCTTTGTGGTATACATACGGTCGCCGAAACGGAGCGACGGTGTGATGTTGAGATAATTGAAGGCATTGAACGTAGCCGATACCGGAACCGTATGGTTCATGCCGTTGCGCCAGTCCTTGATAAGGCTCTTCTTGAAGAATTCGTTCTGCTTGGCAGTGAGCGAATTCTGAAGTATACCGGTGTAGGAGAGTTTGATTTTCTCATACCATTTTTCGGCGCCGACGGCTCTCTTGCGCTTGAAGGGACGGATCTGCGAGAGCGTCACAGTCACGTTAGGGAACGATATGGATAGCGTGGAGTCCTGCGTGCGTTGGGCGATGTTGAACGTCGTCGAGAGGCTCCATTTGGTGTTCGGGAAACGGTAGGTCATATTCACCGTCGAGCTCTTGGTGTTTTCGGTAAACGACGGAGAATAGTATGAGTTAAGGTCGTTGCGGGTATAACCGGACGTGGTGAAGTTGACGCTTGCCGACAGACTCATGTTGGGATTGAACTTCGAGTCCTGCGAATGGTTCCACTGCACCATGAAGTTGGTCTGCACGCCGTAGTCGGGAGATCCCTTTTCACCAAGAATAGTCTTCAGGTAAGAGAGGTTGAAGCTGCCGTTGAATTTGTAGCGCTTGGCATACGAAGACCGGGCCGCGATACCCCATGACCCCTTGGTATATACTTCGCCGGTGAGCGCAAGGTCGACATTGTCGTTGATTGCGAAATAATAGCCGCCGTCGCGGAGATAGAATCCTCGGTTATAGTCATCGCCGAACGACGGGACAATCACACCCGAAGCATATTTGTCGGTAAACGGGAAGAAGCCGAACGGCACAGCCAGCGGGAGCGGAAGACCGGCAAGGACCATATATGCCGGACCGACAACGATATTCTTGCCGGGGCGCATCTTGGCTTTGGTGATCTGGAAATAGAAATGCGGATTGTCGTGATGGTCGCACGTGGTGTAACGGCCGTTGGCGATATAAAATGCTTCGGTTGAGTCTTTCTTGGTCGTGCCGCCGGTAAGATAGCCTTCACCCTGCTGGGTCACTACATTCTGGATGTAGCCCTTGCGCGACTTGAAGTTGTACCGCATTGTGGCAGCTTCGTATTCTGTGCCGTTCTCGGAAAAGACAGGCTTGCCCTGTATTTCACCGGTACTGTCGGGACGGCCTACGGCAAAAACAGTATTGTCTGTCAGATCCATGCGGATCTCGGATGCCTTAAGCTGGATATCACCGTACTGCACGTCGCCTTCGCCATACATGAATGCCGAATCGCGCTTAAGAATCAGCATGGAGTCTTCCGATGAGAAGATGACCGAATTATCAAGATCGACCTTCACATATTTTACCCTCGACTGGCTCGGCGCCCACGGAATACGTTCGGCCGGAACCACAAGCTGGGAATCGCCGGTCGGCTCGCCAAGCACGGCTGGAGTCATGACCGTATCGGGAATGAGCGAATCGAGTGTGCTTGCGAGGGATTCCGCCGGCTCATCGAACGACACAGGATCATCGCCGGAACCTGACGGGATTCCGAAGACTGCCGCGGCGAAGAGCGCAGCAAGAAATACAGCTATATATATTAAGAGAGATCTCAATAGTCCTTTTCCATTAACTCGGCAAAGTTACGAAAAAAAAGATTGTCTCGCACTCATCCTGCTATCGCTTTTATGCCTTTTAACACTACAATCCTGCACAATCTCTAAAAAATATGTAATTTCGTAGACTGAAATAACCGAAAAATGACTTACAAAGAAGAAATCTGTAGCCTTGTGGCCGCCGGTGATCTGGACAAAGCATCCTCTTTACTATCGGAAAAAACGGATGATGCGTGGTCGCTGTATATGCTCGGACGAATAGTCTGGAAAAAAGGGCAGAAAAGTGCGGCAATCACACTCTATGAGCGTGCGATAGCCCTCGATTCCCATTCTGAAGCTGTAATAGCTCTGGAACAGGCCCGCGAAATAATGAATTTCTACAATACCGATCTTTATAATCCCTGATTATTCGGATTTCATCGGCTCCAGTTCGAGTGCCGCTCCTGTAGCCGGATCGAAAATGAGCGCGTATGGAGCCCTGCGGTCGGTGAAGAGCGCCGGATTCAGGCCGAACACCACGCCGAGCTGGGCGAGAGTCACCTGCTGCGACGCGATCTGCTGTCCGTCATAATTAACCGATACTTCAGCAGTCCCGGGAATACGGTATGCTACTCCACCCTTGGGGAAAGTCTTCACATCGCCTTTCTCGGTGAGAGGAAGTGTGCCGCGTTCAACCACGCGTACGCTGAGCGTTATAGGCGTGCCTGCAAGATTCGAAGGATCTATGATGCCGTCGACGGCCGATAGACGCGCTATAATCGAACTGCCTTCATCAGTGCTGTCCGGGACATAAGTGACGCGTTCAACCACTGTCCGAGAAGATTTGGTTCCGGCAAACATTGCCGTTAGCGCGGCTTCCTGCTGTGCGAGATTGTCCAGGACAAGCTGCATGGCCTTTCCGTCGGCAGGAGGATTGTCGGCCTGACCGGAAAGCAGGTCGCTGCGGGTCTCGCGAAGTTCGAAGATGCGCTGTGCCGCCAGTTCGGCTTTTTTCGATACAGAAGCACTGCGGGCCATGTCCTGAGTGACAGCCTGGCGGGCAGCAGGAACTTCGAGCGGTGTCGGCTCTGCATCGCGGGGTGCCGGGATTGCGGGAGCCTCGCCCCGTGCCGGGCCGTCGGAATTGACTCCGAGAGGGATATTGTCGGCGTCAAGAGTCATGAAAGCCGAGCCGCCGCCCTTGAATTGGGCAAGCCACTGCTCTTTTGTGTCGGGGATACCGCGGGGTATGATAGTAATGCTCTTCACAGAGGCCGAACGCTTGTCGGCTCGTATGGCATCGGTTATACCCAGATGGCGACGGGCATAATTGTAGAATTCGCCCGGATGCTCCTCGGAAAGTTCAGCCTCTATATAGATGTCGAGCGCTGTGGTCGGAAGAGTATACACCAGACCGTATTCGTTTGCCTTTCCGGCATAAAGCCGCTGCGAGGACTGAGCCATTGCCGGCACCGTCATAGCCAGAGCGGCCAAAGCGATAGCATACTGTTTCATTGTTTAGAATTTGATGCGCCGGCTGGGCGCGGGTTAAGGATAGAGTCGATCGCCGGGCCTATGGCCTCCGCCACATCCTCGGCTGTGGTACCGTTGATACCATATTCCGCAGCGGCCATACGTCCGGCTATTCCATGGACATACACCGCTGCCACTGCCGCAACTTCCGGCATCATCTTCTGGGCCACGAATCCCGCCATCAGACCCGTCAGCACGTCGCCGCTTCCTGCTGTCGCAAGAGCTTCGGTGCCGGATGAATTGACCACAATCGAGCCATCGGGCCAGACTGTCAGTGTGTACTGACCCTTGAGGACAATCACGATCGAATGACGCGATGACATCTCGAGAGCTTTCAGCACGCGGCTCGCATGCGAGCTTTGTGCCCCGAAAAGACGGTCGAATTCGCTGGAATGAGGCGTGATTATAGACCGCGCAGGGATAAAATCGATCAGCGACGGTTTCTCCGCAAGACAGTTCAGGGCATCAGCGTCAAGAATAAGCGGCTTGTTGTTTGCGAAACAATACTTCAGAAATACTTCAAGACCATTGATTGTTTCGTCGGAATGACCGATACCGGGCCCCACGGCGACACCCTCGCAATCATAAATGTTCTCGAACTTGTGGATTTCCATATCAGAGCCGTCGGTCATGAACATTGCCGAAGGGACTGAGCTCTGCATGACATAGAACGCACATCGCGGACCGTAGCATGTCACTCGTCCGCATCCCGAGCGGGTGGCGGCACGGGTGGAAAGCACAGCCGCTCCGAGCATTCCGTAGGAGCCTGCCATGATAAGCACGCTGCCGAGGTCATTCTTTGAAGCCATTGGAGGACGCACCGGAAGCACCGTGCGTACTGCCCGGGCATCGATAATGCGCGTCGAGCACCGCACTGAGTTCATAGCCTCTTCCTCCATCGGCACGTTGAGAGTCTTCCAGCGGCCGATCAGCTCGGCATTCTCCGGCATGAAGAACGCGAGAGTCGGGCCTACCAGAGTGAGAGTCAGATCGGCATGGACGATATTGCGGTTGATCATCCCAACGCCCAGATCGGTAGTCATGCCCGAGGGCAAATCGATGGATACAACCTGCGGACTATGCTCGTTGATATAACGTGCCACAGCCTGATATCCGCCTCGCAAAGGTTTCTTGTACTCGCTGCCGAAAATACCGTCGAGCACTATTGTGCGCCGGTTCATTTCGGGCATCGAGAAACCGGGGCCAGGGTTAATGACCTCGTCAAGGACATCTCTGCCGGCAATTTCGATCAAAGCATCGCGGGCACGGAGAGTATCGGGCGAAAGCAGGCTGCCGCCGATATTGAAAAGAATCACGCGGACGGGAATACCGCTCATATACAGCTGTGCGGCCGCGCTGAGAGCATAGGCGCCGCATATGCCGTCGCCGGCAAATACGAGCACCTTTGATTTCGACATACCGCGGAATTCCGCCAACTCGGCGGCTACCTGACGGCCGACAGCCTCGACAAAGACCCGCCGGCGCTCCTACCACACCGC
>CABRLF010000002.1 GCA_902471685.1 uncultured Porphyromonadaceae bacterium | reverse complement strand
GCATTGAGTTCTTCCACGGCACGTGGGCCGAGGGAGTGGCCAAAGCAAAGGCCGAAAACAAGAAAATATTCGTCGATTTCTTCACAGAGTGGTGCGGCCCGTGCCTGAATATGGCGCTGACTGTGTTCCCGCTTCCCGAGGTCGGGGAGGCCTATAACAAAGATTTCGTCTGTATGAAAATCGATGCGGAGAAAGGCGAAGGTGTTGATCTGGGCCGCAAATACGGTGTCCGTTCATATCCCTCGTATATTTTCGTCGATCCAGCTACGGAGGAGATGATCCACCGCAGCGGCGGCAACAAGCCTGCTCAGGACTTCATCAACGATACCAAGGGTGCCCTCAATCCGAAACTCAGCTCCATCTATCTTCAGGAGAAATACAAATCAGGCAATTACGACGCAGCATTCCTTCGCGACTATATCCGCGGAGCGAAGTATTCCGGATCACGCAACACCGCCGGCGACTTCGCAAAACTTCTCGAGATCGGCGGGCCTCTCACCGACCGCCAGAACTGGGATGTTTTTGTAGAATGTGTCCGCGGATTCGACAACCCCTACATCAAGCAGATTTCGGACAACTACGGTCAGTTCTGTTCGCTTTTCGGTCGTGAGGCTGTCGACGCCAAACTCCGCGACGCCCTTTCGTATGCTCCCGAAGATGTAGTGGCCGGCATGTGTGATTTTGAAGGCAAGGATTATATGATCAAGACCGCTCGCATGGCCTCCCTCTTCCGCGAGGATGACCAGACCGCAGCGTGGGACTACGTGGATTCCCTTATCGCCGATCCGACTGTCGACCAGAACGACCTGGTGAAGCGTCTGAGTTTCTATACCAGGGTCTCTCCCACTTACCGTGACTGCGACCTTACCTTCGACCAGCTCCTCCGGAAGGTGGGCTATACCCGGTATGTGGCATACAACAACTACGACCGGGATGAAGCGATGCCTCACTATTATTATGCTATCGCACTCGAATATCTCATGCTGCGGGCTGCCAAAGAAGGACGTCAGATTCCCGAATCATTCTTCGCAGCTCCCGCCCATGGCAAATCGGAGTATTCGATGCGCCATCCGCTGCTCAAACCAAAGCCTCACAGATAACCCGACGTTTTCATAAATAAAGCTTCAGGGCGGACGTTGCTGTGACGGCAACGTCCGCCTTTTATTTCGATTCATTTGTTCCTCCATTAGTGGTGCTTAAGCGCGGGACGCACGATTTTTCTACAACCCACTGCGAAGCTGTGGGATACAAAGCAGTAATAACAATCGAGGCAAGCTGCGGAGCGTGCGCTGTCTCGAAACGCGTCAGCACAGGTCCACGCCACCCCGGGCTATCGCCACTCGCAACTGCGCATGCTCCGCGGCTTGTTGCGAAACATAGAGAGATTCATGGTTCCCCCAGCTACGCAGGGGTAGTAGAAACCCCGCACCTCCGGTGCTTATCTACTATTACAAAGGGGGTAGAAAGAGGGGCAGAAAGAATTTATCCCAATATTAAGTTTTATGATTTTTTTTGCTTATATAAATTGAACATTTAAAATTTATCGTTAAATTTGCATCATTAATAATCCTCAGAGAAATAATAAAAGTTCATTAACATTTAATTCAATTAATTGCGCATGAAAAAATTTCTACTCCTTTTTGCTGCGGCTGTAACGGCTCTTTCTGTCTGTGCTCAGAACAGTGTGACATTCGGCATATATGATTGTAAGGATGCTATGGGTGGAAAGCCCGGAGAGGGTCCCGTTATTGGTATGGCTGGTTATGTAGAATTAGGTTCAGCAGCCTATGACGTATCATCGGTTTCATCTGACGGGAAAGTTGTATATACTATCAAGACCTTCCTCGGAGGCTCGGATTATTCGTTTACATTCGAGGAGAAGCCCAATACTCCAGGCTCAGATCAGCGCCTCGGTAACTTGGCGGAAATCTATACTCAAGGTAGTTATACTTTTAGTCCCGATTATACTGTTTTCAAAAAAGACGGTAAGGATTCTTTCCGTGCCAAGGTCAGCGATTGGGCTAACGTTCAGACAAATTCCAGATTAAGCGCTGACGGCAAAAAATTGTATTTCCGCCGCAATGTCCAATGGAACAGCACCATGGAACAGTCGGAAAACGGTACAGCCTGGAAAGCTTTTCCCAAACCGACTTCAAATTCCGGCCTCCTTATTGCCGCTATTATCCCCATCGGAGAGAACGATCCCTCCGGCCTTGACGAAGTTATCGCCGACGAGAACGCTCCTGTAGAATACTTCAACCTTCAGGGTCTCCGCGTAAGCGATCCTCAGCCCGGACAGATGGTTATCCGCCGTCAGGGTTCTAAAGTGAGCAAAATCATAGTTCGCTAATACTTTTTCATCTATACAATCTCTTACGGGAGGCCGGCATCGACGGATGTCTGCCTCCCGTTGTCTTAAGCAGATGCGTTTGGTGTGCATATGAGGTTTTTGTTTCTTTTTATGACCGCTGACAAATTGTAAGAAAAAATGTGCTGAGACGCTGAAAATTCAAAAGTTTTTGTTACATTTGCGGTATTGAACCCTAAAAGCTTAGAATATGGCAAAAGTATTTGGGGCAGTGACCATCGACAGTTCGCGCTGCAAGGGATGCAGTTTATGTGTGGTGGCATGCCCGTGCGATGTGTTGTCATTGCATGCCAAGGAAGTTAACGACCGCGGCTATCATTTCGCCTATGCGGCGAACCCGGACAAATGTATAGGATGCGCGAATTGCGCCACGGTCTGTCCCGACGCCTGTATTGAGGTCTACCGAGTAGTAGACCGCGACAACTGATTACCATAACCGGATTAAACAAGCACTATGGAAGAAGAAATAAGATTGATGAAGGGCAACGAAGCCATCGCCCATGCCGCTATCCGCTACGGCGCCGACGGTTATTTCGGATACCCCATCACCCCGCAGTCGGAAGTCCTCGAAACTCTCGCAGAGGAACGTCCCTGGGAAACTACCGGCATGGTGGTCCTTCAGGCCGAGAGTGAGGTCGCTGCAATAAACATGGTCTATGGCGGAGCCTCCACCGGTAAAGCCGTCATGACATCGTCATCCTCGCCGGGCATCAGCCTCAAGCAGGAAGGCATCAGCTATATCGCCGCCAGCGAGCTGCCGGCGCTTATCCTCAATGTAATGCGCGGAGGCCCCGGTCTGGGCACAATCCAGCCTTCGCAGTCCGACTATTTTCAGGCAACCAAAGGCGGCGGTCACGGCGACTACCGGCTTATCGTTCTTGCACCTTCGACAGTGCAGGAGATGGCCGATTTCGTAGCTCTCGGCTTCGACCTCGCATTCAAATACCGTAATCCCGCCATGATTCTCGCCGACGGTATCGTTGGCCAGATGATGGAGAAAGTTGTCCTTCCTCCCCAGCGTCCGCGGCGCACCGAGGAGCAGATCCGCGAGCAATGTCCGTGGGCTGCATGCGGACGTGGCGACCGCAGCCATCGCAACGTAATTACGTCGCTTGAGATGGATTCCGAGAAGATGGAGAAGAACAACGAGCGTCTTCAGGCTACATATCGTCGCATCGAAGAAAACGAGGTGCGTTTCCAGGAGTATTTCACCGAAGATGCCGAATATCTCGTTGTCGCTTTCGGTTCTGTAGCCCGCATCTGCCTCAAGGCTATCGAAGATGCCCGCGAGAAAGGAATCCGAATCGGCCTCCTCAGGCCTATCACCCTTTGGCCGTTCCCCACGAAAGAAGTCGCACGTCTGGCTTCGCAGGTGAAGGGAATCCTTACTGTAGAGCTTAATGCGGGCCAGATGATCGAGGACGTACGGCTCGCTGTGGAAGGACGTGTGCCGGTGACACACTTTGGCCGCATGGGCGGTATGATTCCCAACCCGGGAGAGGTGCTCGATGCTCTCCGGCGAGACTTCAATGTAGAACTTTAATGCCGCGTTAACGCTATGAAACCCGAAGAAATTATCAGACCTGAAAACAAGGTCTATTCGCGTCCCCGTCTGCTTGACGACCGCAATACACACTACTGCCCGGGATGCAGCCACGGCGTGGTTCACCGCCTCGTAGCCGAGATTCTGGACGAGATGGGAGTAGAAAAGAAAACAATCGCCATCGCTCCGGTAGGATGCGCTGTCTTTGCATACAATTATATCGATGTCGACTGGATCGAGGCCGCACACGGCCGCGCTCCCGCCGTCGCCACCGCCGCATCCCGTCTCAATCCCGAGAATCTCGTGTTCACATATCAGGGTGACGGCGACCTCTCCGCTATCGGTACAGCCGAAACTATCCATGCCTGCAACCGAGGTGAGAATATAACCATAATCTTCATCAATAACGCGATCTACGGCATGACCGGCGGCCAGATGGCGCCCACTACGCTTCTCGGCATGAAAACTGCCACATGTCCTTACGGGCGCCGTGCCGACCTCAACGGCTATCCTCTTGCAATCAGCCCGCTGCTTGCGCAGCTCGACGGAACGTGCTACGTGACCCGTCAGGCAGTGCATACTCCTGCCGCCGTACGCAAGGCAAAGAACGCGCTGAGGAAAGCTTTTGAGAACACGCTGGCCAAGAAGGGCACGTCGGTTGTGGAAATAGTGTCGACGTGTAACTCGGGATGGAAGATGTCGCCTGCCGACTCCAACAACTGGATGGCGGAGCACATGTTCGAGAAATATCCCTTGGGCGACCTCAAAAACGTTTAACCCTAAAACGCAGATTCAGCTATGAAAGAAGAAATAGTAATTGCAGGATTCGGCGGCCAGGGTGTGCTGTCGATGGGCAAGATTCTCGCCTATGCCGGGCTGATGGACAATCTCGAAGTGACTTGGATGCCTTCTTATGGTCCCGAACAGCGCGGCGGCACGGCAAACGTGACCGTCATCGTATCGGACAAGCCTATCAGCAGCCCCGTGCTCGATAAATACGATACAGCTGTAGTACTCAATCAGCAGAGTCTCGATAAATTCGAAAGCCGCGTCAAATCCGGCGGCACGCTGATCTATGACCCCTCCGGCATTCATCATCTGCCCTCCAGAACAGATATCAGGGTTGTTCCTGTCGATGCCATGGAAGCCGCTATCGAACTGCAGAATTCCAAGACATACAATATGATTCTGCTTGGCGCGCTGCTCAAATGCCGCCCCATAGTGGAAATAGATGCTGTCCTCCGCGGTCTGAAGAAAACCCTTCCGGAGCGGCATCATCATCTCATTCCGCTCAATGAGAAGGCTCTCCGCAAGGGAATGACTCTGGTATAATCGATACTGTCAGGATATTTTCAAGGGATGGCAAAGTGGCCGACGCCGCATGCCATCCCTTTGTTACGCATTAACGGAAGGCTACTATCTGAGCCACTCCGCCGGATTCAGCTTTTCTTTTTCGTGGCGGACCTCGAAGTGAAGACGTGTGCGCCCGTCTGCATCAGGATCGGAGAAGAGGAGTCCGAGAGGCTGTCCGGCTTTTACTTCCTGCCCTTTGCGAACCGACAGGGTGGCTATGCCGGCATATACGGTGATATACTCGCCGTGGCGGACGAGGACAACATTGTGGTAGCCGTCCATGGAAATAATCATCGAAACCACGCCAGGATAAACAGCCTGAGCGGAGGCCCCTGCAACAGTCTCGATGTCGATTCCGTTGTTCTGCACCTCGACTTTGCTGAAATCCTTGTGCGTGTGGCGTCCGAAACCGGATACGATCACAGCCGGTCCGGTGACAGGCATGGGGAGCTGGCCTTTAGCCTTGTCGAACGATGATGCAAGTGGTACGTTGACGGTCTTGTGTGGTTTGGGCGCGGCGGGAGTCTCTTTTTTCTTCTCTGTTTTTTTATCTGCGGCGTTGCCTTTTTTGTTTTTGGCTGCTGCTTCTTTGGCCGCTTTCTCTTTAGCAGCTTTTTCGGCTGCGATGCGCTTGCGCTCTGCTTCGGCTGCCTGGCGGGCTTCTTCCTCGATAATCCTGTTCAGTTCCTGGTCGAGGCGCCGGGCCTGAGCCTGCTGTTCGCGAAGCACCTGTTCTAGCTGCTTGCCCTGACGCTTGAGTTTGCTTACAAGCATATCTGATTCTGTCCGGGCCGATTCGAGTTTCTTTTTCTGGTTCTCAAGTTGACGGAGAGAATAGCGCAGGCGTGTTCTGGTAGAATCGAGTTCGGCTTTGCGGGCGGCCAGAATCACAACCTCTTCTTTAAGATCGCCGGCTTTCTCGGCTTCCCATGCACTGAGTTCGCGTAAGTATCTCAGGCGCTTCCGGGCTTCGGTGAAATTCCGTGAGGAAAAAATATAGGCGGTCGATGATGACAGTTGGCGCTGACGGCGGATGCTGCGTAGTGATTCTGCATATGATTCCTTGAGCAGGTCAACCCGTGCCTGCGTGGCTTTTACGCTGTCGGCCATATTCTTTGCCCGTGCAGATACGGAATCCACTGTGTGCGAGAGAGCGGCAATGCGCGTGTCGGCTCCGGCGATTTCCGCACCGAGCGATTCGTAGCGGGCAATGCCGCGGCGTATCTCTCCCTCGTTCATCTTTATCTTGCCGCGGGTCTGCTCAAGACGCCGCGCGGCTTCGCGCTGCTCCTTCCGGACGGTTTTCGAGTTGCGGACAGTGCGGGCCTGAAGAGGCGCTCCCGCAAGCAACGTCAGCAGGAGAACGCCACAGATGCAACGGAGGATTCCCATGAGGCGCCTATTGCTGCTTGAGAATTTTGAAAATTTGTTCGGTGGTCATACGGCGCATGCCGGAGGGGATATTCGGCTTGCGAGGAGATGCGCCGCGGTTCCATTTGGCGCGCTCGGGATCGGAAATGATCGATGCGCCGATTTCGTGAGACTTCACTTTGCCGGAAATGTCGAGATTTCCTGCTACTTTGCCCGCTGCGGTGGTGAAATATTCGTCGAAGATGCACTGGAAGTGGGCTGCCCCTGCGGTTATGTCCAGAAGTGAAAGAAGCGGAGTTGCATCGTAGTCTCCGGAGGCAACTGTCGAGCGGAAGTACCAGTCAACGCCGCGGATGCTTTGCCGTGGACGTATATCCATTACGGTAATGTCGCCGGTAGTTTCTGAGTCGGTAGTAAGGCTGAAATAATCAAGAGCGTCGGCAGTGGCAGTGCCGTTGCCCGGGCGGAAAAGCTGGCCTAACAGAAGCGACTGCAGATCGCTCAGGTCAAGACCGGTCTTGCCGGTCAGCTCATCCATATCGGCCTGAAAGTATACGTCGAGAGGTTTGGACAGGATTATAACCGTTTCCCTGTCGGCATATATTGTCATGGCGTCGATGAAAAGCATGCGCAGATTCAGTTCGAGAGCCTCGCCGTATGTCATGTTCAGAGTCCCTGAGAGCGACATGCGTTTGGGCGCCGTGAGTCTCACTTTGACCGGCATCGACACATTGTCCCAGTGGCTGTAGCTTTCGGCAATGCGCTTGAAATCGTCGGAAAGCGACCGTTCGGGCTTTGCTGCTTCCTGCGCGGGAAGTTCGGGTGTTGCCACGGCTTTCTTTTTGCTGCCGCATCCGGAGAGGCCGACGCATAGAATGGTCGCGGTGAATATTGCGATGAGAGATTTAGTAATCGGTTTCATTCTTCTTTGACAATCTTGCGATGTTTGATTTTCTGCTTGAATAGCTTGTTTTCCGGCTCGAGCGCTTGTGCTTCTTTCCAATACTTGACAGCCTTGTCAACGTCGCCGCACATGAAGTATATGTCGCCTGCATGGTCGAATACTTCCGCCGACGGTTCCTGCGGCTCCATCATTTCGACCGACTCGATGATTTCGTCGACAGAGACGGAATCGGGTTCTGCCGGAGTTTCCTCGGCTTCTTCGCCAGGCACTTCGGCAGCTATCGTATCGGCCGGTACGGAATCGTTGTACATTGCCAGTGCGCGGTCGATAATCTCCCGGGCTTCCTGATACTGGCCGCGGCGGAACATTACCCATGCGTAAGTGTCGAGATATGTCACGCTGTTCGGCTCGCTCTCGGTGGCGATCTCGGCATAGAGTTTTGCCTTGTCGAGATCGATGCTGTCGAGCGACATGAAATATGCGGCGTTGTTCATCGCCATATAGTTGCCGGCATCGGCGGCTATCGCCTTTTCGTATTCTGCGTATGAACTGTCGCGCAGCCCCATCCGCTCGAAATAATCGCCTCGGATGCGGTGCAGTTCCGATGCCGCTTTCGGCTGGAAATCGTTGAAGTCTCCGATGCTGTCCAGCAGATTGAGGGCTCCCTGATAATTGTCATTCTCAGCCAGAGCGACCGAGCCGAGGGTGATGAACTGCAGATCGCCGGGAAAGTGCTCGAGTCCGCGGCGGCATATATCGAGCAGCCGGTCGTTGTCTTTTATTTCTACGAGTGTCTGGACGAGATCGGACCATGTGTCGCGTGCTGTCGGGTCAAGATCGATGCTATAGCTGAATTGCTCGACAGCTTCCTCCTGAAGTCCCTGAAGCGCTTTGAATTCGCCGTAGAGCATGTGTATACGGGCTTCGCCGGGATTGACCTCCTCAAGACCCTGAAACATGTCGTCGATCTGCTTCCAGTTTGCCGAGTCGGCATACTGCTTGCGTATGTAATCGACGAGAAGATTGAATTTAGGCTCTACTTCGAGGTTCTGGGATCTCAGCGCACGGTATACAGCGGCGTTGTACTCGGTGGAGTCGTTATGGTTGCGGTAGAAATCGGCCCGGGCCAGATCTACTGTTCCATCGGTGGTATCGGCTGCTGCCGCACGGTTGAAATAAGCGATTGCGGAATCGGGCCGGTTGATGATATCGTAGATCGAACCTACGACGATGTTTGTGCGTACATCCTTAGGCGCGGATTTGGCAAGCCTTGTCGCCACGGCTTCGGCAGCTGTCGTATCCTTGCGGAGAAGGTAAGCCTGAATCTGGCGTGTGGCTATGTCTACCGACGGGCCCATCGCTTGCTCAAGGCGGTTGAATATCGCCATGGCACGGTTGAAATCGTTGGAATCAACCTTCAGAGTATAGCGTTGCATCAGTGCCATCGCCTCATGCATTGCCGGATCATTCCTGTCGGGCATAAGGCTGTCGAGCAATGCCCAGGCATCGACCTGATCGTCGAGACGGTTCAAGGCCATTGCCGCCTTGATGTATGGCGTATAATAGGCGACCTGAGTCGGCGAGACATCGAAACGGCGCCTGAGGTTTCTGTATGCGTTCTCGATGAGCAACGAGTCGCGCGATATCTGCATCTCGATCTCGGCGAGATCTGCGGCTATGTAGGGGTCATCGGGCGACAGCGCATTGGCGCGGCGCATGAGCATCACATAGTCGTCGAAGCGTCCTTCGTTGTAGGCTTTGCTTGTCTCGAGGTAAATATAGTCCGCTTTTCTGAGGTCGGCCTCACTGCGCGTCGAGCGCGGGGACGGGGAGGACAACAGCAGAGGTACCACAGCTACGGATACCAGCGCGAGGATGAGAAAACGGTGAAAATGATTTTTCACAATGGTCAGGGTTGAGAGTGGTTATACATATTCATTTCACTCCTGAATGACCGAATCCGCCGTCGCCGCGGTCGCTGGCATCGAGGGAATCGACGGGCTGCCATTCAATCTTCTCGTAGCGGGCCAGTACCATCTGGGCAATGCGGTCGCCGCGCTGAACAGTGAACGGTTCGTCGGAGTGGTTTATAAGTATAACACCTATCTCGCCCCGATAGTCGGCATCGATAGTGCCGGGGCTGTTAAGAAGTGTGATTCCTTTCTTGAGCGCCAGCCCGCTGCGGGGACGCATCTGGAGTTCGTAGCCTTCGGGCAAAGCCACTCGCAGACCGGTAGGGATAAGCGTCCGGGCGTGCGGAGGTATCACAACCGGTTCTTCGACTGCTGCGCGCACATCCATGCCTGCCGAGAGTGGCGTGGCATAATGGGGCATCTCAAGGCCAGAGCTATTGATTATTTTTATTGTCGGCATATTCTTATAGATTCACACGTCGGGTTGTGCCGGCGCCTTTGAGGATGTATATACCGCGACTGCCGAGGCTAAGCCGGACTGTCCCCGGTTTGATGGTGCGCCGTGTGACCGGTTGTCCAAGAATGGTGAAAACTTCCACCGTCACTTCGGCGGGTGCCGTGATATAGATGTATCCGTCTCTCAGCACGACCTCGAATGCCGGGGCGTTCGAATCGGAGCTCAAAGCATCCGGCTCCGTCACAGTCACCACTTCCCACAGCGGTGCCCGGGCAGCCGCTTGTGTCCGGACCGGACACAGCATCATCGCCGCAAGAAATATTGCGGCGGCTAATGCGTGATATGTGCGGTGCAGACGGGTCATGCGCAGGATTTTCAGTTCATAAGGGAGAGTTCGCCGGCTATGGGAACGGGAAGCCAACGCTTCACTTCCTCCGGACTGAGACCGAGGCCGAAGAGATACATCATCTTCGTTATGGCGGCTTCGAATGTCATATCCTGACCGGAAACAACTCCGGCCGACGTCAGGCAGTTGGCTCCCATGTAGCGGCTGGCGTGGACGCCGCCGTTGACGCACTGCGTCACATTGAGGATCACCACGCCTCGTTCGGTGGCTTTCCGGACTTCATCGATAAACCATTTCGATGTCGGACCGTTGCCCATGCCGTAGGTGCGGAGTACAATACCGCGTACTCCTGGCATATTCAGCTGATAGGCAAGGATCTCCTCCTTAAGGCCCGGGAAGAGGTCTATCGACATTACGCGGGTGTCGAAGTCGTAGTGCGGTTCGAGCGGGAGCGGACGCTCGTTGGTCTGAAGAGCGTCGTAGTCGAAAGTGATGCCGAGGCCAATCTTGGCCAGAGGCGGATAATTGTTGCTTTTGAAAGCGTTGAAGTTGTCGGCGCTCTTTTTTGTGGAGCGGTTGCCTCGCCAGAGATAATTCTCGAACAGAATCGCCACTTCGCGAACTGTCGGGAGTCCGTTCGGTGTGCGGTCGGCAGCAATCTGCAGAGCCGTGATAAGGTTTTCTTCACCGTCGGTGCGCACCTCGCCGATAGGGAGCTGCGAGCCTGTGATTATCACCGGCTTGCTCAGGTTTCCGAGCATGAACGAGAGAGCCGATGCTGTATAAGCCATTGTATCCGTGCCGTGGAGGACCACGAATCCGTCGTAGCTGTCATAGTTGTCGGCTATGCACTTCGCCATCTGGCGCCAGTGCTCCACGTCCATGTCGGACGAGTCGATGGGCGGATGGAACTGTATGTTGTCAATGTCATAGTCGAGCATCTTCACCTTGGGCACGTTGTCCATAAGATGAGAGAAGTCGAAAGGCTTGAGACTTTTGTTTACAGGGTCCTCGATCATACCGATGGTGCCACCGGTATAGATAATCAGGATACGTGGCTTCATGGCGTTATTTTACTTTGGCACCGGGCGTACAGCCTTCGGTAGGTGTTATCAGTTTCAGTGCCCCGTCGGAGTTTTCTGCCGACAGAAGCATTCCCTGACTCTCGATTCCGCGTATTTTTGCGGGAGCGAGATTTGCGATGAATACTACCTGGCGGCCGACAAGTTCTTCGGGTTTGTAGTGCTTGGCGATTCCGGAGACGATGGTGCGGCGTTTGGGTGTGCCGTCGTTGATGGAGAATTTGAGAAGTTTGTTGGCCTTAGGCACAGCCTCGCACGACTCAATGGTGCCGATGCGTAGGTCAAGTTTGCCAAAATCGTCTATCGAGACTTCCGGCAGTACTTTCTCTGGCTGGAAAGCAGCTGCGGCATTGAGTTTCTTGATGTTCTCTAGGCGGTCGGTCTGTTTCTGTATGGTTTCGTCATCGATTTTCTCGAACAGAAGCTCAGGCTTGCCGAGCACTGTACCTGCTTTGATCACATCGGCCTGTCCGAGAGTTTCCCATGCGGGCTTGAATCCGGAGAGGATGGTGTCGAGCTTTTCTACCATGAAGGGCATGAAGGGCTCGCAGGCAGTTGCGATCGAAGCGCAGATCTGCACGCAGGTGTTCATGATGGTCTTCACCCGTTCCGGATCGGACTTGACGGTCTTCCAGGGTTCGCAGTCCTGAAGGTACTTGTTGCCGAGGCGTGCGAATCCCATGGCGTCTTTCAGTGCCTCACGGAAGTGGAATGTCTCGAGGTTGTCGGTCAGCGACTCGCGCAGACGGTCCATTTCGGCGTATGTCTCGCGGTCGATGTCGGTGAGTTCGCCGGCTGCGGGAACTACACCTTCATAGTATTTGTGAGTGAGAACGACTACGCGGTTGACGAAGTTGCCGAGGATGGCGACCAGTTCGTTGTTGTTGCGGGCCTGGAAGTCTTTCCAGGTGAAGTCGTTGTCTTTTGTCTCGGGGGCGTTTGCGGTGAGAACGTAGCGGAGCACATCCTGTTTGCCGGGGAAATCCTCGAGGTATTCATGGAGCCAGACAGCCCAGTTTCGAGAGGTGGAAATCTTGTCGCCTTCGAGATTGAGGAATTCATTGGCGGGTACATTGTCGGGCAGCTGGAAGTTATCGCCGTATGCCATGAGCATGGCCGGGAACACGATGCAGTGAAATACGATATTGTCCTTGCCGATGAAATTGATGATACGTGTTTCGGGGTCTTTCCACCATGTCTCCCAAGAGTCGGGAAGCAGTTCCTTGGTATTGGAGATATAGCCGATAGGAGCATCGAACCATACGTAAAGCACTTTTCCTTCGGCCCCTTCCACAGGCACGGGGACGCCCCACGAAAGGTCGCGTGATACGGCACGGGGCTGCAGACCGCCGTCAAGCCACGACTTGCACTGGCCGTATACGTTGGTTTTCCATTCCTTGTGTCCGTCGAGAATCCATGAGCGGAGTTTCGGCTCCCACTTGTCGAGAGGCAGATACCAGTGCTTGGTCTTGCGCAGTTCGGGGGTGGCGCCGGTTATGGCCGATTTGGGGTTGATAAGCTCTGTAGCTGCGAGGGTAGAGCCGCAAGCCTCGCACTGGTCGCCGTAGGCGCCCTGATGGTGGCATTTGGGGCATTCGCCGGTCACGTAGCGGTCGGCAAGGAACTGTTTTGCTTCGGGGTCGTACAGTTGCTCGGAAGTCTTCTCGATGAATTCGCCTTTGTCGTAGAGCCGACGGAAGAATTCAGATGCGGTCTCGTTGTGGATGTCGGAAGTGGTGCGCGAGTAGATGTCGAATGAAATCCCGAGTCCTTCAAACGACTTTTTGATAAGCGCATGGTAGCGGTCGACGATATCCTGCGGAGTGACGCCTTCCTTACGGGCTTTCAGAGTGATGGGCACACCGTGCTCGTCGCTGCCGCCGATCATGGTCACAGGACGTCCCTGCAGACGGAGATAGCGTGCGTAAATATCCGCCGGAATGTATACTCCGGCGAGGTGCCCGATGTGAACGGGGCCGTTTGTATAGGGCAAAGCCGTGGTAATAAGTGTGCGCTTATATTCTTTCATGTCGTTTTTAGTCTTTTTCGTGTTTCAAAATGCAAATGTACGTATTTTTTTCGACATTTTTGCCATATTATCAGGCTGAGTGACGGAAGGGAAATTCTATCCATGTTGCTTTTTTCCAGAGCCATTCGAGAGGTCCGTGGCTGTGGTGGCCGATCCATATGCGGCATAAGATATACTGGATGGCGAAAATGCCGATTCCGTACATCAGGCTGACGGTTGTGCCGGCGGCGATATGTAAGCCCCAGTTGTAGAACAGGAGCGAGCCGATCATGCCCTGAGTGACGTAGTTGGTCATACTCATGCGTCCGTAGGGGATCAGCAACGACAGTACCCGGCTCAACCGTGTGGTGCAGTAGTAACCGAAGATGATGCCCGATACAAGCATTACCATGAATGCGAGTTTGTGGAGCGAGGAAAGAATGATTTTGAGCGGAGTGAGAACCGAAGGATTCTCAATCCAGTCGCCGACCATATTGTCGAGTCCGTAGAGAGGGAAGAACAATATGATTGCAGTGGCGAGTGTGTATCCCCACTTGCGGAGATGCCGGCGGTGGAACCAGCCGTTGCGGCCGATCAGCATACCGAAGATGAAGAGACCTGCCGTCTGGAACACGCGGCCGTTGTCCCATGCCCAGGCAAGCGATGCAAGCTGACCTTCCCAGAGATTCACTTTCACCGTCTCAAGGAATGTGCCGTTGTCCTGCGCAACAAAAGTGGCAGCCCAGTAAGCACCGGTGTTCAGAGAAGTGATGGTATACGAAGGATCAATGGCGGCGCGTACAGCCTGCCATATGCACACGGGTTGAATCAGGAAGATTGCTCCGAGCCATACGAGAAGGCGCGTCGGGAAGCGGCAAGTAAGGACGAGTACGAATCCGACGAGAGCATACAGAACCAGCACTTCGGCTGTGAAGAACATTGCATTGAGCTGGCCTACAAGGAAAAGGAGCAGCAGACGCCAGCAGAAGCGGAGTCTGAAATCCTTGCCGCGAAGGCGCTGGTTATCGTCCTGGATGAAAAAACTGAATCCGAAAAGTAGTGCGAAGATTGCGTATGCCTTGCCGCCGAAGCAGAAGAAAAGACCATTCCACAACGCTTTGTCGCAGAAGTTGAGGAGTGTGCTCTGTGTCGACGGATCCGGAAACTGGTAGAAGTTGAAATGTTCGATGGAATGAAGTAGGATTATCGCCAGCACAGCGAATCCGCGGAGGACATCGGCAACGTCTACACGGGCATGTTTCTTGATGGACTCAGTCATGGTTAGGATTGGTTTATTTTTTTACAAAGGTAGTGATAATCAATAAAAAATGCAACTACCTGTCGCAGGCGGTTGCATCCTAACCTATGATTCACTTATTTGTCGATTTTGTATTGCTTCTAACTTTGAGTGAATTAAGTCAAAAATCTTCCTATGTTTGCAGCGCAAAGTTATATGCTTTTTTGGATTGGAACAATAATGATTTACAAAATTTAAGTTTTATTGTATAAAATTTATTGTTTTATCCAAATATATGTTTTTTGATTGTCCTGCATCTTGCTTTGAGGCTGACAGCAAGGTATATGTGAAATGCAGGAGCAATCCCGGGACAGCCGTTCTGTAAAAGTCTCCATCCTTTGCGCAGACGGGCAGGATTGAGACTGTTTCCGGCATAAGCAGCGATTGCACCGCGGAGAACGGCCGACGCTATGCCGGCGAGCTGAGTTTTTGTCCGGTCATCTTTGGCGAGCGAAAGCAATTTGAATGCAAAAGAAATATGGCTGTTCAGGCGTAGCTCCGCATTGGCGGCGTTACAGGCCGAAGAGGCATGGATGCGGTAATTGTATACTATATCACTGATATGCGTAATTTTTTCGGCGGCAATAGAGAACTGTACGACGAAAAGCGCATCTTCCGAGTGGGTGAGCTTTTCATCGAATCGAAGATGGTTCCGGTCGATTATATCTTTAGAGAAAATCTGTCCCCACAGAGCGAAATGACGTACGGCACCGGGAGTTGAGTCGTATGTCCCTGAGGGAAAAATGATGTCTTCACTCCGGTTACCGGTCAGTCGCCGGAAATTGCCGCAGACAAAGTCCGAGCCGGTTGTCTGAACCGCATCGAAGAGTTTTTGCAGAGCCTCCGGAGGCATATGGTCGTCGGCGTCCGCAAAGACAAGCCGTTTGGCGTGAGCGACATTGAGACCCGCGTTGCGGGCCGAACTTACTCCGCCGTTTTTCCGGTCGATAAATACAATCCTGTCATCTTCGGCGGCTTTGCGGCGGCATTTTTCGGCAGAGCCGTCGGCACTTCCGTCGTTGATTAAAATAAGCTCATAGTCTGTGAAAGTCTGACGGGCTATACTTTCAAGGCACTCGTCGATATATGCTTCGGCGTTATATACCGGAATTATGACCGAAATGGAGGGATTTTTCATCGGATTCTGATAAGGGAGAGTCCGTCGCGCATGGGGATCATCACTTTCTCAACGCCTTCATCCGCTGCTACGATATCATTGAAGCGGCGTATGCCCTCGGTCTGCGCGTCTTTGGCATCCGGATTGAGAATCTTGTCGTCCCACAACGTGTTGTCTGCAAGGATATACGAGCCGGGCCGCATGTGCTCGCGCAGGATGCGGTAATACTCGGGATAACGGCGCTTGTCCGCATCGATGAATGCCATGTCGTAGTCGGACTGTCCGAGCAGATCCGGCATCAGGGCCTCGGCATCGCCGATGTGAAGCGTTATCGGCCTGCCTTCGAATAGCTCGCGCAACTCTTCCTGATAGTCAGGATCAGCTTCAACCGTGTCGATATGCGCTTCTTGGGAGAGGCCCTCGGCGAAGCACAGGGTGGAGTAGCCTGTGAAGGTCCCTAATTCCAGGATTCTTGCAGGCCGGATCATCCGTGTAAGCATCACGAGCATTCGTCCCTGGATATGGTCTGTACACATGCGGGGATAGAGGCGGTGCATGTGTGTGTACCGGTAGAGCTTTTTCAGTTCCGTCGGCTCGGGCGAAATGTGGGCGGCTATGTAGTCTTCGGAAGTCATGCGGCGATGGGTTGTGCTGTATAGACAAGAGCCCACATGGCGGCATGGGTCAGCAGCATGACAAATATGAGAATCCATGTCACTTCGGGACGCCGGCCCCATGCTTTCCATTCGCATACGCATGAAAGGATTACGTAGACGGGATACATCCACATCCATAATTCGACGTTCCCGTCCTCAGGCGCTTTCGAGAGCATCCACGGATAAGCAAGAGCCGGAAGCGCTGCGACTATAATCACAATTTTCATCCACAGTGGAAGTGGATTGCGCGGTATATCTTCGAGACTCATTTCTTCTGTTCTTTTTCTGCGAGATATGCTTTTACTATTTCCTCAACGCCGCGCTCAAGCGGATAGTCGGTCTTGAATCCGAAATCATTGACCGCATCCTCCACTGAACAGTTCCAGTTGCGCTGCTTCATGATCTTGAATTTGTCGCGGTTGAGTGTCGAAGGCTTCAGGGTCCAGTTGCCGATCTGCTCTGCGACAAAAGATGCGATGTATGCTGCCCATAACGGCAATTTGACGGGTATCACCCACTTGCCTCCGAGAGCCTTTTTCACTATGTCGCGGAATTCTTTCTGGGTATAGCTGCGTGGCTCGCTGATGATGTATTTGCGGTGCAGGGTCTTCTCGGAAGCCAGTGCGTCGAACATGGCTCCTACAAGGTCTTCCACATAGATGAACGTAAGCATCTGCGGACGGAAGCCGACGGCGAAGTCGAAATGACGGTCGATGCTTTCAACCATCATAAGATAATCCTTTTCGTGAGGGCCGTAGACACCTGTGGGCCGGAATATTATCCAGGGAACGGCGGGAGTGGTCTCGAGGAAAGTCTCGGCCTTTATTTTCGATAAGCCGTAGCGTGTATTCGGGTTGGGAACGGTCTTGGAATCAATCGGAGTGTAATTCTTCTCGTCAGAAGGCCCGAGAGCGCTGAGCGAACTCATGTAGAGGAATCTTTTAGGCATGAATTCCTCTTCCTCCAGAGCTGCGACGAAGCTGCGCAGATAGAGATAGTTGATGAGATTGAAATCGCTGAAATTAAGCGCTTTGGTGGCTCCGAGATTATAGATGATATAATCCCATCCGTAGTGTGCCGGTGCGGCATCGCGGAGCGAGACGCCGATGGAGTCGGGATTGTCGTAGTCGAGCACGACAAATTTGATTCGGGGATCGTCGAGATAGCGGGGCGATGTGCTTTCGCGCACTGCGGCATAGACATCGAATCCGCGACGCAGTCCTTCCTTGCAGATGAATCCTCCGATGAAACCTCCGGCACCGACTACCAGAAGTGTGGGGCGATTGGTGTTTTCAGTCATAGATTCAGTCATTAGGAGTTGCCGCATGCAGGAGAGCCTCGACGGCGAGACGATAGGAATCGGTGCCGAATCCCGCGATGGTTCCCCGGCAAACGGGAGCTATCACCGAGCGGTGACGGAATTCCTCGCGGGCATGCACGTTGCTGATGTGGACTTCGACCACCGGAACCGGAATTGCGGCTATGGCATCTGCGATGGCATAGGAATAATGGGTGTAGGCTCCGGCATTGAAAGCGATTCCGATGCAGTCGGAATCGAATCCGGCCGTGTGCAGTTCGTCGATGAGTTCGCCTTCGCCATTATGCTGTGCGGCGCGCATTTCGACGGCAGGATTTGCCGCTTTCAGGCCGTCGATAATCGATCTGAGAGTAGAGTGGCCGTAAATTCCCGGCTCGCGTTTTCCGAGGAGATTGAGATTCGGACCGTTGAGGATGAGTATGTATTTCATTTCATGTGGACCTTTTCTGTGGGAGGCATTTCGTTGTTGCGGCGGTCGACGGCGTCGACCACTTCATGTGCCAGATGGATGAATGCCTGGGCTGACGCTGTGTTCTCGAGTACGATGGGGCGTCCGGAGTCGGAATGATCGCCGACAGAGGCTACCAGAGGAATACGTGCGAGAACCGGCACTTTGTATTCGTTGGCGAGAGCGTCGACATTCTCGTCTCTGCCGAAGAGGAAATAGCGTTCCTCGGGATGCAACTCGGGAGTAAACCATGCCATGTTGTCGACAAGGCCGAGCACTGGTACGTTGATACGTCCGTCGCGGAACATGGCGATGCCTTTGCGGGCGTCGGCAAGGGCCACGAGTTGCGGAGTGGTCACTACTACAGCACCGGTTATTCCGAGAGTCTGTACAAGGGTAAGATGTATGTCGCTGGTGCCAGGCGGCATATCGATGAGGAAATAGTCGAGTTCGCCCCAGTCGGCCTGCTCGATGAGTTGCTTGAGGGCATTCGAGGCCATTGCGCCGCGCCATACAGCCGCGCTGCTCTGATCGATGAGGAATCCGATCGACAGTACTTTTACGCCGTAGTTCTCTGCCGGAATTATAAGCTGCCGACCGTCTACTTCGTGCATATATAGCTCGGTGTTCTCGATCCCGAACATTTTTGGCACTGACGGACCGAAAATGTCAGCGTCCAGAAGTCCGACTTTATAGCCTTCCATTGCCAGAGCCACGGCAAGATTTGCTGCAACTGTCGATTTGCCTACGCCGCCTTTACCGGAAGAGATGGCTACTATGTTTTTTACTCCTGGCAGTACAGGCGCTGCTTCCGGCTTTGCCGGTGCTTCCTTGCGTGTGGCGGTGTGGATATCAACTTCTGCTTCCGGCTCTTTCAGCTTTATGGCGGCTACGGCTGTTTTTACGATAGATGCCATGAAGGGGTCGGTGG
Organism: uncultured Porphyromonadaceae bacterium; assembly: GCA_902471685.1. GTDB lineage: Bacteria > Bacteroidota > Bacteroidia > Bacteroidales > Muribaculaceae > CAG-873. The sequence goes on along the minus strand of CABRLF010000002.1, from coordinate 46,271 downwards.
GTTTGTCGAAGAGAAGCGTGAATTCGACATGGTTGCCGCTGATGCGGATATCGTCTTCGAGCATACCCATCTCGATGATGCTCTTGCCGGTGCCGGGATAGCGGACTGTGGCGAGGGCGTCGGTTATAAGTGAGGGATATAATGTTGCCATTTCTATAATACTTTTATTCTTGATTTTCGTCGCTATCCAGAAGTTGAGGACATTCTATGTATCCTCGTGAATAGCTGTGGTAAGTGTCCTGAGGAATATCTTCTGCGCCGGGCGGTTCGCTCAGAGGATCGCCGTTGCCTGGCCTGAAACTGTAATACTTGATTGTGAGGCCGCGGTCGAGCCACTGCTGCTCGTAATGGGTGCGGATATTCAGAATCGGGTCATCGGCGGGGAGGGTAGCGTATAGGTCATCTGTACGCGTGATGCTTTCGAGTCCGTTATGGTCGGCCATCATGGTTGTGTAGGCGAAGAGGAACGGACTGTCGGTTTTCAGATGCACAATTCCGTCGGGAGCAAGGATGCGGCGGTACATTTCCATGAAGCGTGTGCCGGTGAGACGTTTGTTCACTTTCTTCATCTGCGGGTCGGGGAATGTGATCCAGATCTCGCTTACTTCGCCGTGGGCGAAGAAGAGTTCGAGCAATTCTATAGAAGTGCGCACGAAAGCCACATTTTTCAACCCCTCGCGCATGGCAGCTGTGGCTCCGCTCCAGATTCTGGCGCCTTTTATGTCGATACCGATGAAGTTCTTTTCGTGATACCGGCGACCAAGTCCGACAGTATATTCTCCCTTGCCGCATCCCAGTTCGAGTATTATCGGATTGGAGTTGTGGAAGAAGTCTTCATGCCATCGTCCGCGAAGCGGAAAACCGGTGTCGCGGACCACTCCGAAAGGATATTGGAGCACCAGCGGGTTGTTCTCCAGTTCTGCGAATTTGCGTAATTTATTCTTACCCATAGAGTTATCGTGAAAGTTTTAAGGAAGCCCGTAAGCCGGACTCTGTTGTGCACCGTGCAATCAGCATACGGGTGGAAAATCCCGATACATCGATGCTTGCTGTGGCAGTCCCTGGATGTTGAGTCAGCAAAAGATGTCCGGCAGTGTCATAGATCTCTACATCTGATATTGGGCTTCCGGAGGACTGAATCTCAATAATATCGTTGATGATTCTGCCCTGGATGGTCTGACTGTCGGGGCTGCCTGGAATCGATATATCTGTTGTGGAGTCTTCGATTTTGAAATCTTGCCACTGTGCGGCGTTTTTAAAAGCTTCGGTAAAGTTTTTGTCGGTCATAAGCACAGTCTCCGGCCGGTCGATACCATCGAAAACATTCTCTCCAAGTATGGGGACTGAGGATAGGGCAGTGGCATCGATAGTTTCCAATCCGCTCATGGCGGCCATAGCGTAGTCGCCTAAAGCGGAGATATTGCCGGGAAGTGTAAGAGATGTCACGGCCGATGCACCGAAGAATGTGTATGGGCTGATATACTCTGTTTCGTCCGAAAGTGTCACATCCTCGAGCGCCGTTGTTCCTTTGAGAACATAGTCTCCTGTCTCGTTTCCACGTAGTGTGACAGAGCGGAGTGCCGTACATCCGAAGAATGCTCCGCGGCCTATTGCTTTTACAGTTTCGGGCAGTTCGGCACTGACAAGAAAAACGCAGTCGGCGAATGCCCACGGGGCTATGGTGTCAAGAGCAGACTTTTCCGTCATTTCGACAGCTTCAAGCCCGGATCGGGAAAATGAACGTTCTCCGAGATGCTTCAGCGATTTTCCGAAAGCGAATGATTTCAGGGCGGTGCAGTCTTCGAAAGCATGGTCGCTGATCGAGACAATACCCTCTGAGCCTTTTGCGTAAGTTAGATTTATACAGCCAGCGAAGTCGGAACGTCCCAGCTGCGTACATCCTGCAAACTCGACTTCCGACAGCGACGTGCAACGGCGGAAAGTATATCCTCCCAGTGCCGGAGCCGCGATTTTTGCAGAAGTGAGGCTGCGGCAGTCAGCGAAAGCGTTTTCGCCGACTGAGATAACGGTCGATGGTATATCGATACTTTTTAGTGCAGTGCTTGTGAACGCGGAATTGCCGACCGCAGTCGGAGCTTTAGGAAGAATTACCGATTCGAGAGCCGTTCCCGCCAGTGCTCCTCCGGGGATTGTGGCAGCGGGCCATGCTGAGGATATGCCGAGTCTGTCCCCTTTGTATTCTTCAATGGTGACAGCCGAAATATCAAGAGAGCGGAGCGAAGGCATCGCCTCTCCGATGAAGAAGAAATCGGATGCGTCAATGCTCCCGGTCAGAATCAGAGATGTAATCGCGGACGGGGATTTTACCAAAGAACTGAGTTTTCCCGGCTGGCAAAGCACTGTCTCCGCGCTCAGCTGCGCAGCGAACAGTATGATAGCACATATGAGATGGAAAAAACGATTCATCAGTAATTCTGTCATTTCTTTCAGAACTGCAAATTTACAATTTTTTTCCGCAGAGTCCAAGCTCCTTTCTAATAATACTTCCATTGAAGAGTCTGATTCAAAAAATATCAGTACTTTTGCATACCACACTTCTCTGAAACGACTTAAATATGCCGAAATTTATTATGACCAATTTAAGAGCGGTTTTCTCATTGGTGATTCTTTTGCTTGCCTCTGCTTCGACTTTCGCAGCAGATTCGTTTCGTGGCGCAGGGATAAGCCGGCAGGTGGCTCAGGCCCGAAAGGCATCTGTGAGCAATCTCGTCTACGATCTGCATTTCGATATTCCGGAGGCACCGGATATGCCTGTCAAGGGCAACGTGCTCATAACCTTCTGCTTTTCAGATTCTGATAATCGCTTCGAATCTCTTCCCGTCGATTTTCGTCCCGGGGCCGCTAAAGTTGGAGCCGTGATGGTCAACGGACGTGCTATAGCACCTGAAATCGAAGATGAACATATCTACATTCCGGCGAGATATCTCCGTCAGGATCGGGATAGTGTAAGTATTTCTTTTGAATCTGCCGACCGCCATCTGAACCGGCGCGAGGGATATATGTATACCCTTTTTGTGCCCGACAGGGCCAATACTGTTTTTCCATGCTTCGAACAGCCCGATCTGAAAGCGGAGTTCAATCTTACGCTGTCGGTACCGTCCGGATGGGAGTGTGTGAGTAACAGCGCTGTTATCTCCCGCGAGAGCATCTGCAAAGACAGGGATGAAGTGAAGTTTTCCACAACCGAGCCGCTCAGCACCTATTTGTTCGCATTCGCCGCCGGTGAGTTCTCACGCTATGAAAAAGAAGCGGGAGGCCGCGTGATCGGCGTTCTTCACCGGGAAACTGACCCGAAGCGCCTTGAACAGCTCGATTTTATAACCGATGAGGTGAATCATGCCCTGAAATGGCAGGAGGACTTTACCGGGGTGAAATACCCGTTTGCCAAATATGATCTTGTGATTCTGCCGGGTTTCCAGTTCGGCGGGATGGAGCATACAGGCGCCACTTTCTACAATGATACGCGTGTTTTCGTGCCTGAGACGGCCACACCGGCTGAACTTCTGGCCCGCACCTCGCTTATCGACCATGAGACAACCCATATGTGGTTCGGTGATTATGTCACCATGGAGTGGTTCGATGATGTATGGACCAAAGAGGTTTTCGCCAACTACTTCGCGGCTCAGATAGCCCGGCTTACCGTTCCGGAGTTTGACCACGATCTCGTGTGGCTAAGCACGTATGTCGCCGCAGCTCTCTCGGAGGACCGTGGAAGCGGTGCGACCGCCATTCAGCAGGAACTGGGCAATCTGAAGGACGCCGGGCTGGTCTATAATAACATCATATACAATAAGGCTCCTGTGATGATGTCCAAGCTCGTCGAGCTCATGGGTGAGGATGCTTTCAGAGAAGGTATCAGGGAGTATGTAAATAAATTTGGATATTCGAATGCCACATGGAACGATCTTGTGGCATGCCTACAGCGTCATACCTCGGCGCCGGTTGAAGAATTCAGCCGGGTATGGGTGTCGGGAGTCGGGATTCCCCATATTTCTGTCTTAATTTTCGGTAATCAACTGATTGTTAGCCAGAGTGATCCGACAGGTGAGGGCAAACGCTGGCCCCAGCGTTTTGACGTTACTCTTGCCGCCGGCGATAAAGTGTTTACGGCTGAGATAGAAATTACTGCTCAATCCGATGAAGTACGCGTAAACATCCCCGATGGTTTCGATGACGCTCTCATAATTCCCAATAGTGACGGGCGGGGCTATGCCTTGTTTAGATTGGGCCGCTGCATGAATAGCCGTCTGGCTGTAGCCGCAGCCGCAGATTCGTTGCCGGCACTGTCGCCCTCCGGACGGATGGCGACTTGGATGAACCTCAATGAAAACCGACTCGCTGGAGAAATAGATGACGATTTGTGGATTGACTGCCTCTTGCAGAAGGTAGAAAAGGAAACCGATGCTATAGCTGCCTGCGACATAGTAGACTATCTCGACATGGCACTCGCCGACAAGGCTCCGTATTCGACCGATTCCATCGAGGCACGGATGCTTCTTATCGCACGCACTCATCCTGCTAAGGCAGTCAGGACAAAGATGCTTCGCTCGCTTATGACGCTGTCTTCCGGAAGTGAGGTAACGGATTCGCTATACTCCATCTGGGATTCCGCATCTTCGCTCTTGCTGGGCGAAAACGACTATATGAATCTGGCATGGGAGCTTGCCATACGTATGCCCGCCAAGGTGGATTCGATTCTCGGGCGCCAGCGCGCACGCCTTTCAAATCCCGACCGCATACGTCAGTTCGATTTCATATCTCCGGCAGTGTCACCGGCAGTGTCCGTGCGCGACAGCCTGTTTGCCCGTCTGCTCACTCCCGGAAGCCGGCAGGTAGAGCCATGGGCGCGCAAGGCTCTTTCGCTTCTGAATCACAGACTCCGCGACAGTGAATCTGTGCGATATATCCGTCCGGCTCTCGATGTTCTGCCGGAAGTGCAGGCCACGGGCGATATATTTTTCCCGGGGGGATGGTGCGCGTCGCTTCTTTCCGCCCATCGTTCCGAGGAGGCGAGGGCGGCTCTTTACAGTTTCCTTGCGGATAATCCTGATATCAAGAAATTGCTGCTCAAAAAGATACTCAATGGTGCGTATTTCCTGACACGTGGAAAAACTGTGGCCGATACGGCTGCTTTGGAGGCGATTGAAGCGACAAAAAAACAAAAAAAGCGTTAATTCTTTGTAGTTTGGCAAAAAACGCGTACCTTTGCAGAGTTTTTTCATACCATATCAAAATGGGAAAGTATACTGCATTCAAATTACCACTTAAGAGCCTCGGGGTCGGAACACATGAATTCCGCTATCACCTCGACAAACAGTTCTTCGAGAATATGGAGAGCTCGGATATTCATGGTGCTGATCTGGATGTGGTGCTTACCGTCCAGTACAACGGAGACTTCTATACGCTCGATTTCCATATAACCGGCGAAGTGATACTTATCTGCGACCGTTGTCTGGATGATCTGCATTTCCCGATCGATGCCACATATCATATCGTGGTCAAGTATGGCGAGACTTATAACGACGACAGCGATGAAGTGCTTGAGATTCCCGACAGCGACAGCACGCTGAATGTCGCTTATATGATAAAAGACACAGTTGAGTTGGCTATTCCTATTAAACATGTCCATCCTCAGGGCAAGTGCAACAGGCAGATGAGCGCAATGCTCAAGAAGCACCGTGCCACAGGCGCCGACGAGGATTCCGAACTGGAAGAGCAGCTTATCGACGAAATGGAAACAATGGACTCGGAGGATTCCGGGCAGCCGGCTATCGATCCGCGATGGAATGCTCTCCGAAAACTCTCCGATGATGACAGTAATATAGAATAAAAAACCATAGAATAAAAAGCAATGGCACATCCTAAACGCAAGCAATCCAAGACCCGCACTGCAAAACGTCGTACCCACGACAAGGCAGTTGCCCCCACTCTGGCTCTTTGCCCCAACTGCGGTGCATGGCACATCTACCACACCGTATGCGGCGAGTGCGGTTACTACCGCGGCAAGCAGGCCATCGTCAAAGACGAGGCTATCTGATATTGCCAGCCGTCGGAGTCTGTGGTCAGACTCCATCTTTTTTGAAAAAGCTTTCCTTGCGCCGTCCGCTGCGCCTCTTTCAATGGGGCATGCGGCGGCATAAGGACTACTTTTTCATATACCCGATTCAAAGCAAGACTTGTCTTGCCAATATGGCGCCATTAGGCTATAATCCGGCTTGGAATGGCCTTAAAAACCATAAATTTTTAAACAAAATCCGTACCGCAGGCGTTCCTTGCGTACAATCAACCTCATAAATCATGCTTCACGCCCGAATCTCCGGCATAGCCTCTTACCTTCCGGATGACATTCTCGACAATGAGATGCTCTCCAAGATGGTCGATACCAACGACGAATGGATTACCACCCGTGTAGGTATCAAGGAGCGTCATATCCTGAATATGCCCGGCAAAGGCTCGTCCTATCTCGGTATCAAGGCCGTCGAAAAGCTTCTGAAAGAGTATAATCTCAATCCCGACGATATCGACGTCCTCATCTGCGCAACATCCAACCCCGACTACCGTTTCCCCTCCACAGGCTCAATCATCTGCGAGGGCGCTCATCTGAACCATGCGTACAGCTATGATATGGAAGCTGCCTGCGCTGGTTTCCTTGTGGCTCTTCAGGAAGCAAGGGCTTATATATGCTCGGGTATATATAAGAAAGTAGTTATTGTCTGCTGCGAGAAAATGTCATCGATGGTGAACTACAAGGACCGTTCGACATGTCCTCTCTTCGGCGACGGCGCTGCCGCTGTGCTTGTGGAACCGACAGAAGACGAGACTGTCGGTATCATGGACGGTGTATTCCATGTCGATGGCGTAGGCCGTGAGCATCTTCTCATGATGGGTGGCGGTTCTGCAAATCCTGCCACTCAGGAAACACTCGATGCCGGATGGCATCTCCTCTTCCAGGACGGACGCGCAGTGTACAAGCACGCTGTGACCGACATGCTCACTTCGAGCCTCGACATCATGACCCGCAACAACCTCTCGGCCGATGATGTAGATTATCTGATTCCCCATCAGGCAAATCTCCGTATCATCGAGGCTGTGGCCGACCGCGCCCACTTCCCCATGGAGAAAGTTCTTGTAAATATCCAGCACACCGGCAACACTTCCGCCGCATCCATACCCATCTGTCTGGACGAATACAAGCACAAACTGTGCAAAGGCGACAAACTCGTCCTCACAGCATTCGGCGCCGGTTTCACCTGGGGCGCTATGTATCTGGTCTGGGACCTCTGATTACGCTTTATCACCAACACCGAATAAACGACCCGATGCCCGCCACAGCAGGCTTCGGGTCTGTTTGTTGAAAACGCGAAATAAACTCTCGGCGAGTCGAAAACGTTATATATGGTGACGCCGGATTTCCGTGCGTACATTAAAAGAACAGAAAATGGAAGAAATCACCAAAAACAAACCCTACGAGAAAAATCTTCCCGCAGAAGTACCGTTCCGGTCGGGATTTGTAAATATTGTCGGTAACCCTAACGTAGGCAAGTCTACCCTTATGAACGATCTTGTCGGTGAACGCCTGAGCATCATCACCGAAAAGGCACAGACCACACGTCACCGTATTATGGGTATCGTCAATGCTCCCACCTACCAGATTGTATTCTCCGATACACCCGGCGTGCTCAAGCCCAAATATAAGATGCAGGAGGGAATGCTTGCTTTCAGCGAAGAGGCACTCACCGATGCCGATGTGCTCGTCTATGTGACCGATGTTGTCGAGGATCCGACCAAGAATGCCGATTATCTCGCCAAGGTAGCCAAAGAAAAGGTGCCTGTGATTGTGGTAATCAACAAGATCGACCTTCTCAAAGGGCAGAACGACCTGGAAGGTATCGTTGACCGCTGGCATTCTTTGCTTCCCAACGCCGAAATCATTCCTACGTCGGCCAAGGAGCATTTCAATGTCGCACCTCTTATGCAGCGAATAGTCGATCTTCTGCCCGTCGGACAGCCGTATTTCGGCACTGACGCACTTACCGACAAGCCGGCACGTTTCTTCGTGACTGAAATCATACGCGAGAAAATCCTGCTCAACTACGAGAAGGAAGTGCCTTATTCGACCGAGGTCATCGTGGAAAAGTTCGACGAGAAGGACAACGCAATTCATATCATGGCTGTGATATATGTGGAGCGCGACAGCCAGAAGGGCATCCTCATTGGCAAGCAGGGTTCCGCTCTTAAACGTGTCGGTACGGAAGCACGTAAGGATATCGAAAAATTCTTCGGCAAGAGCGTCTATCTCGAACTCTTCGTCAAAGTCGAGCCGAACTGGCGAAACCGCGAGAACAAACTCCGGGAATTCGGATATATAGAATAAGTTGCACAAACGACCTTTTTTAGTTAATTTTGCAGAAAAATTGAACTATGGGACAACTCGTTGCAATAGTAGGGCGCCCGAATGTCGGCAAATCGACCCTCTTCAACCGCCTCACACAGACCCGCACGGCGATCACTAACGCCGAGGCCGGAACGACGCGCGACCGCCAGTACGGCAAGGTTGACTGGAACGGCCGCGAATTCTCGATTGTCGATACCGGTGGCTGGGTTGTCAATTCCGAAGATGTATTCGAGGCTGAAATCAACAAACAGGTCGAGCTTGCCATCGAGCAGGCCGATGTAATTCTTTTTGTGGTCGATGCCATGAACGGCGTTACCGACCTCGATGACCATGTGGCGGAGATTCTGCGCAAATCGAGGAAGCCTGTGATTCTTGTCGCAAATAAAGTTGACTCCAACGAATGGGTCTACAACGTGCCGGAATTCTATTCCCTCGGTCTCGGCGAGCCATATCCTGTCTCGGCTGCCAGCGGCTACGGAACCGGCGACCTGCTCGACGAAGTTGTAAAGAAACTGCCTGAAAAAACAGATGCCGAGGAAGAGAACCTCGACGATATCCCCAAGTTTGCAATCGTCGGCCGTCCGAATGCCGGAAAATCCTCGCTTATCAATGCCTTTATCGGTGAGGAAAGACATATTGTCACCGACATTGCCGGCACAACCCGCGATTCAATCTATGCCCGGTATTCGAAGTTCGGTTTTGATTTCTATATCGTAGATACCGCCGGTATTCGCAAGAAAAACAAGGTTAACGAGGATATAGAGTATTACTCTGTCATCCGTTCTATCCGTGCCATCGAGGCATCGGACGTCTGCATTCTCATGATCGATGCCACACGCGGTATCGAGGCTCAGGACGTCAATATATTCTCGCTTATCCAGCGCAATAAGAAAGGCCTTGTAGTGGTGGTGAACAAGTGGGATCTTGTAGAAGACAAATCCGTTACGGCCATCAAGCACTATGAGGAAGCTATACGTGCCCGCTTTGCGCCGTTCTCCGACTTCCCCATCATCTTTACGTCGGCTGTGACCAAACAACGTATCTTCAAGGTGATAGAGACAGCCATTCAGGTCTACGAGAACCGTAAACGCATCGTGCCGACCAACAAGCTCAACACATTGCTGCAGGAAGATATCGCTGCATATCCGCCGCCAAGCAACAAAGGCAAATTTGTGAAAATCAAGTATATCACGATGCTCAAGGGCGCACAGGTGCCCACGTTTATTTTCTTCTGCAATCTGCCGCAGTGGGTCAAGGAACCTTACCGACGCTATCTGGAGAATAAAATCCGAGAGCACTGGGACTTTTCCGGCACCCCGATCAACGTCTTTATGCGCGAGAAATAATCTGAATCCATAATATTCCGCAGGGAGGGCAGTCTTGCTCTCCCTGCGCTGCGTTTAGGCGCTTTCGGACCTGCGTTTTGTGGCAATTATCGCGATATTCTGTTTTGAAACTGGAATATTGATGTTTTTCCGGGCCATTAACTTAAATAAACTCATGCGGGACAGTTAATTTCATTTTTTATTGCTAACTTTGCATTATTAGGGTTTTAGCACAGAGACATAGCTAACTCTTACCTTAGACCAAAAAATAATACCAAATATAAAACCCCAGAATAACCACAAATGAAAGCAAAAGTCGCGTTTCTTGCACTTGTCGTGGGCGCTTCCATGGCAACGGCACAGACCGCCGTGCTCCAGACCAATAAGCCCGGCGCGACCATCGAACCGACGATGTACGGTATCTTTTTCGAAGACATCAACTACGGGGCCGACGGCGGACTCTATGCCGAAATGGTCAAAAACCGCTCCTTCGAATTTCCGACAAACCTTATAGGCTGGACCCCTTTCGGAAAAGTCGAAGTGAAAGACGATGGTCCGTTTGAGCGCAATCCTCATTATGTCCGCCTGCTTCCCGCCGGTCACGGTGAGAAATATACAGGTCTCGACAACGAGGGTTTCTTTGGCGTTACAGTACAGAAAGATTCTCTCTACCGTTTTTCGGCATGGCTGCGTACGCCGGACGGCAATCCGGGCAAGATCCGCGTTGAACTCTGCAATACCGCCACCGAAGGCGAGTCGCAGGTCCTCGCGCGTCAGGACATAGAAGTAGCTTCCCGTGAGTGGAAAAAGTATACCTGCGAGCTGAAGCCTTCGGAATCGGTACAGCGCGGCGTGCTCCGCATCTTCCTCGCCAAGCCCGATAATAATGCCATCGACATCGAGCATGTGTCGCTTTTCCCGGCAAACACATGGAAAGGCCGCGAAAACGGTCTGCGTGCCGATCTGGCACAGAAACTCTACGATCTTCATCCCGGTGTATTCCGTTTCCCAGGCGGATGTATCGTCGAAGGTACGGAACTCCCCGACCGCTACCAGTGGAAAAACACAGTTGGTCCGGTCGAGAACCGTCCCACCAATCTCAACCGCTGGCTCTACACATTCCCGCACCGCTTCTTCCCGGACTACTATCAGAGCGGCGGTCTCGGATTCTTCGAGTATTTCCAGCTTTCGGAGGATCTCAATGCCGAGCCTCTGCCAGTGATCAACGTCGGCCTCGTATGCCAGTACCAGAATCATGACCCCAAGGCTCATGTGCCGGTCGACAGCCTCGATGAATACATTCAGGATGCACTCGACCTTGCGGAGTTTGCCAATGGCGACACTACCACCACATGGGGCAGGCTACGTGCCGAAATGGGTCATCCCGCGCCTTTCAACCTCAAATTCATGGCTATCGGCAACGAGCAGTGGGGACCTGAGTATCCTGCGCGTCTCGAACCTTTTGTGAAGGCTATGCGCGCCAAATATCCTGAAATCAAAATCATCGGTTCGTCCGGACCCAACTCAGAAGGCGAGCAGTTCGATTTTCTCTGGCCGGAGATGAAGCGCCTTAAGGTAGATCTCGTCGACGAACATTTCTACCGTCCCGCAGAATGGTTCCTCAGCCAGGGTACCCGCTACGACAATTACGATCGCAAAGGTCCGAAGGTATTTGCCGGCGAATATGCCTGCCATCCGAAAAAGAAAAAATTCAACCATTTCTATCCCGCACTTCTCGAAGCAGCGTTCATGACAGGTCTCGAGCGTAACGCCGACGTAGTCGAAATGGCAACCTATGCTCCGCTTTTTGCTCATGTAGAAGGCTGGCAGTGGCGCCCCGACCTTATCTGGTTCGACAATTCGAATTCCGCCCGCACCTCGAGCTACTATGTCCAGCAGCTATATGGTCTCAACCGCGGCGACCGCGTGTTGCCCCTCACTCTCGACGGAAAGCCTATCGCCGGTCTTGAAGGTCAGAACGGACTTTTCGCAAGTGCAGTTCTCGACAAGGGCGACATTGTAGTGAAAGTCGCAAATACTTCCGACAAAGCACAGTCTCTTCCCATCGATTTCAAGGGACTCAAGGCAAAACAGCCGCTCACTCATCTTACCATTACCCGGATGATGCCTCCTGTAAAGGACGGACAACCCGACACGATGGCAGAGAACAAAGTCGGTGTGCCCGAAGTGGTTTATCCCGTCACCGCTACTGAAAGCATCGGTGTGACAAAGGACTGGACGGCCGAACTGCCTCCTTACTCATTCACAATCTATCGTTTTTCGAAATAATAATCAATTATACATCATATGCACGCTATCAAACGAATTTTCCTGCTTGCCGCTCTGACTGTACTGCCCGCTCTCGGGTGGGCTGCTACTACGGCCAAAACCGCGCAGGCTCCGTTGGTACAGGGTGAAAAATGGCTCGATACCGACGGAAATCCGATCAATGCCCATGGAGCCGGTATGCTCTACCATAACGGCAAATATTACCTCTATGGCGAATACAAGGTGGGCGAAACCGTTCTTCCTCCCGACGCGACATGGGAGCGCTACCGCACCGATGTGAGCGGCGTGAGCTGTTATTCGTCGTCCGACCTCCGGAACTGGAAATTCGAGGGTGTCGCTCTCGAACCCGAGGAATCGCCCAGTGCCGACCTCCACAAATCGAAAGTCGTGGAGCGTCCTAAAGTGGTTTATAATCCCAAGACGGGCAAATTCGTGATGTGGGCGCACGTCGAGAGCGCCGACTACGGTAAAGCCGCTGCCGGTGTTGCCGTTTCCGATACTCCTGTCGGGCCCTTCAAGTATCTCGGTTCGTTCCGCCCGAACAATGCCATGAGCCGCGACCAGACAATCTTTGTCGACGATGACGGAAAGGCATATCAGTTCGCTTCGTCGGAGAACAACCAGACGATGTATATCAACGAACTCACCGACGACTATCTCCGTCCCACAGGCCGCTACACCCGCAATTTCGTAGGCGACTCGCGTGAGGCTCCCGCCGTATTCAAGCGCAACGGCAAATACTACGTCCTCACCTCCGGCTGCACCGGATGGGATCCGAACCATGCGCAGATCGCAGTGGCCGATTCAATCATGGGTCCGTGGACAGTTCTCGGCGATCCCTGCACAGGTCCTGACGCCGACAAGACTTTCTATGCCCAGAGCACTTATGTTCAGCCTATGCATGGCAAGGAAGACTGCTATCTGGCAATGTTCGACCGCTGGAATAAAAAAGATCTCGAGGATTCCCGTTATGTATGGCTTCCTGTCAGGTGGAACGGCGACAAGCCCGAAATACCCTGGCAGGAAACCGTGACCTTCGATCAGTACAAGGACAAAGGCCGTTTTGAGGCCGGTCAGGGTACATTCCTGCTTAACGGCGAACCTTTCGTTGTGAAAGCTGCCGAACTTCACTATCCGCGTATCCCCAAGGAATACTGGGATCACCGCATAAAGATGGTGAAGGCTCTCGGCATGAACACTGTATGCCTCTATACTTTTTGGAACGCGCACGAACCCAAGCCCGACCAGTTTGATTTCGAAGGCCAGAACGATCTCCGCGAGTTTATCAAGCTCTGTCAGGCCAACGACATGAAGGTGATTCTCCGTCCCGGCCCGTATGTATGTGCCGAATGGGAAATGGGCGGTCTGCCCTGGTGGCTCCTCAAGAAGAAAGATATCCGTCTTCGCGAGCAGGATCCCTACTTCCTCGAACGCGTTGATAAATTCCAGAAAGCGGTTGCCGAGCAGGTAGGTGATCTCACTATCGCCAACGGCGGTCCGATCATCATGGTTCAGGTTGAGAACGAATACGGGTCGTACGGCAAAGACAAGCCATATGTGGCCGACATCCGCGATATGCTCCGCAATAACTTCGGTCCTGATGTGACTCTCTTCCAGTGCGACTGGTCGTCGAACTTCCTCAACAACGGACTTCCCGATCTCACTTGGACCCTGAACTTCGGTACCGGCGCCGATATCGACGCACAGTTCGCACCTCTGAAAAAAGTGCGTCCCGACAGCCCGCTCATGTGCTCCGAGTTCTGGAGCGGATGGTTCGACAAGTGGGGTGCCAACCATGAGACACGTCCCGCTGCCGACATGATTGCCGGTCTGGATGAAATGCTTTCGAAAGACATCTCTTTCAGCCTCTATATGACTCACGGCGGTACAAGCTTCGGCCACTGGGCCGGCGCTAACTCTCCCGGCTTCGCTCCCGATGTGACCAGCTACGACTACGATGCTCCGATCAGCGAGCAGGGCGCGGCTACTCCCAAATACCATGCTCTCCGCGAGGCTATGGCCAAGTATACTCCCGGCAAGCAGGCTCCCATGCCGAAGGCTATCCCGACAATCGCAATTCCTGAGTTCGAGCTCACTATGTGCGCTCCCCTTTTCAACAATCTTCCCGAAGGCAAGAATGATGCTGACATCAAGACTATGGAAGAGTATGACCAGGGCTTCGGCTCCATCCTCTACCGCACATCTCTGCCTACTGTGCCCGAAGGCGCTCTCCTGACTGTGAACGACGCACACGACTATGCCCAGATCTTCATCGACGGCAAGTATATCGGCAAGCTCGACCGCCGCATGGGCGAAAAGGAAATTGAGCTTCCGGCATGCAAGAAGGGCGCTACGCTCGACATCCTCATCGAAGCTATGGGCCGAATCAACTTCGGACGCGCAATCAAGGACTTCAAGGGTATCACCGACAATGTGACGATCACCGAGCACCGCGACGGACGCGACTATGTCTGCGACCTGAAGGACTGGACTGTATATAATCTTCCCGACGAACTCTCTTTCTACGAAGGAATGCTCGAAAAAGCCGCTCCCGTCACAGCCTCCGAAGGCCGCATGCCTATCGGCGTTTACAAAGGTACTTTCAATGTGAAGAAACCCGGCGATACTTTCCTGAATATGGAGCAGTTCGGCAAAGGTCTTGTATATGTCAACGGCCACGCGCTCGGCCGCTTTTGGGAGATCGGTCCCCAGCAGACTCTTTATCTTCCCGGCCCGTGGCTGAAGAAAGGCGAGAACGAAATTGTTGTATTCGACATCATCGGTCCGAAAGCCGCCAAAGCCGAAGGTCTCAAGACTCCTGTCTATGACAAGCTTCCCTACAAGAACCGCAAGGCCAACGGTGAGGCTCCGAAGCTCAACGAAATGAAGCCTGTGCTTTCTTCGTCCTTCGAGGGCGGCAACGGCTGGAAGCAGGTAGATCTTGCTACTCCCGCAAAGGGTCGTTTCCTTGTCTTCGAGGCTGTTGACACTTACGACGGCACCGGCCGTCCGGCAATCGCCGAGATGTATGTTCTCGATGCCAAGGGCGAACGTATGCCCCGCGAAGGCTGGACTGTAGACTATATCTCATCCGAGGATAACGAAGGTGTCAACCGCACCGGTGACAAGATTTTCGACCTTCAGGAATCCACCGACTGGACCACCGCCAAGGGTGCAAAAGCTCCCGCTGTCGTGGTAATCGATCTGGGCCGCAACGCTACTGTTTCGGCAATCCAGTATCTGCCGCGTATGGAACCGGGTGCTCCCGGAGCTGTAAAGGATTTCCGCCTCTATATGAAGTGATCGGAGAGTATTAAAGAATACAATAAGTAGTCGCGCGAACAAAAGTTTGGCCTCAGTTTTTGCCGTTTCATAAAAAAAACGTAATTTTGAAGACCATTCCATTAAACACATTTTATTATCAGGCATTGAGTCTGCGAGCGACCTTAAACGTAATTATCATAACACTCAAATATATAACGAAATGGTGAACTTTTCTCTTGAGGGCAAAGTAGCCCTTATTACCGGCGCCGTCTACGGCATCGGTTTTGCCATAGCAAAAGCATTCCATGAAGCTGGTGCAAAAATCGTCTATTGTGCCAACACAGAAGCAGCCCTGAAAATGGGTGCGGAAAACTACAAAGAAGCCGGCATCGACGCTAAAGGTTATTTCTGCGATGTAACCGACGAACTCGGAGTACGGGCAATGGTTGAAGACATCGAGAAAACCATGGGCGGTGTAGACATTCTGGTCAACAATGCCGGTATCATCAAGCGTATTCCTATGGAAGAGATGGATGTCAAGGATTTCCGTCTTGTTGTCGATATCGACCTCGTCGCTCCCTTCATCTGCGCAAAAGCTGTGATTCCCGGCATGATCAAGAAAGGCCACGGCAAGATCATCAACATCTGCTCCATGATGAGCGAGCTCGGCCGCGAGACAGTCAGCGCTTACGCTGCTGCCAAGGGTGGTCTTAAGATGCTCACACGCAACATCTGCTCGGAATACGGCGCTGCCAACATCCAGTGCAACGGCATCGGCCCGGGCTATATCGCCACTCCCCAGACTGCACCTCTCCGCGAAATCCAGCCTGACGGTTCTCGTCATCCTTTCGACCAGTTCATCATCGCCAAGACTCCGGCAGGCCGCTGGGGTACTCCCGAAGACCTCATGGGCCCGGCTGTATTCCTCGCTTCCGATGCCTCCGACTTCGTCAACGGTCATATCCTCTATGTAGACGGCGGCATTCTGGCTTATATCGGTAAGCAGCCTCAATAATTTTTGAGCGGAGTTTTACGCAGTACGGAGCTGTAGAGTGCAGAGTCGGGAATCACGGGCATCGATGATGCGTCAGATTCCGCCGGCCCCTCACAATGCAGCTCCGAACTATAAATAATTCTCCACATCGTATTCAAGCAATATGGAACAGGTATTTGCATATATCATCGGTCTTGGAGCTGCCGTCATGATGCCTGTGATCTTCACAGTCCTCGGTTGCTGTATCGGCATCAAATTCGGCGATGCGCTCAAGTCCGGACTCAAGGTGGGCGTCGGCTTCATCGGCCTGTCGATCGTGACAGCACTTCTGACCTCCGCCCTCGGTCCGGCCCTCAACACGGTTGTCGACATCTACGACCTCCAGCTCAAAGTATTCGATATGGGCTGGCCCGCTGCTGCTTCGGTGGCATACAACACGGCTGTGGGTGCATTCATCATTCCCGTCTGCCTGGGCGTGAACATCCTGATGCTTCTCACCAAGACCACCCGTACCGTCAACATCGACCTTTGGAATTACTGGCATTTCGCCTTTATCGGGGCCGTGATTTACTTCGCATCCGAGTCGCTTGCATGGGGCTTCTTCGGTGCTATCATCTGCTACATTATCACCCTGGTGCTTGCGGATATCACAGCCAAGAGATTCCAGAGCTATTACAAGGATATGGACGGCATCTCGATTCCGCAGCCGTTCTGCGCCGGATTCGTTCCCTTTGCATGGGCAATCAACAAAGGTCTCGACAAGATTCCCGGCATAGAGAAGCTCGAAGTGGATGCTGAAGGCCTGAAGAAGAAATTCGGTCTGCTTGGCGAACCCCTCTTCCTTGGTGTTATCGTCGGCATAGGCATCGGATGTCTCACCTGCAAGTCGTGGAGCGAGATTGTCGATAAGATTCCCTATATCCTCGGTCTCGGTATCAAGATGGGCGCCGTCATGGAACTTATTCCCCGTGTGACCGTTCTCTTCATCGAAGGTCTGAAGCCTATCTCCGATGCTACTCGTCAGCTCATCGCCCGCAAGTTCAAGGGCGCCGACGGTCTCAATATCGGCATGAGCCCCGCACTTGTGATCGGCCATCCCACCACTCTTGTGGTATCGCTTCTCCTCATCCCCGTTACTCTCTTTCTTGCTGTTATCCTCCCCGGCAACCAGTTCCTGCCTCTTGCATCGCTCGCAGGCATGTTCTATGTGTTCCCCCTCGTGTTGCCCTACACCAAAGGAAATGTCTTCAAGACTTTCATCATCGGTCTTGTGGTGATAATCATGGCACTTTATATGGTGACCAATCTCTCGGATGCCTTTACACTCGCCGCTGCTGATGTATATGTCAATACAGGCGATGCTGCAGTGGCTATTCCCGAAGGATTCAGCGGTGGCAGTCTTGACTTTGCCGGCAGCCCGCTCGCATGGGTCATCTATCAGTGCACTGAAAACCTCAAGTGGATCGGCTCCGGCCTTCTGGTTATCCTTGCAATGGGCATGATGTGGTGGAACCGCGTTCATATCATCCGCAACGCCAAACTCATGGCCGAGCGCAATAGCGACGAAATCCAGACAACAGAATAATAAACACCAGTAAACAATGAAAAAAATATTCCTCGCAGCCGCGGTGGCTGCAATGGCCCTGACAATGTCGGCCAAAACCAACTATACCATCCAGCGCGCCTGCCATCCCGACGACGTCAAGAAGTATGACACCGAGCAGCTACGCTCGCACTTCATGATGCCCAAGGTGATGGAAGAGAACGTGATCAATCTTACCTATTCGCTCTACGACCGCCTTATCTTCGGTGGCGTTATCCCCACTCAGGAAGTTGAACTCGAGACTATCGACCCGCTGAAGGCCGACTACTTCCTCGAGCGCCGCGAACTCGGCGTTATCAACATCGGCGAACCCGGTATTGTGAACGTCGACGGCAAGGACTACGAACTCAACTTCAAGGACGCGCTCTATGTAGGCCGCGGCAACAAGAAAGTGACTTTCCGCAGCAAGAATCCCGCTAAGCCCGCCAAATTCTATCTCAACTCGGCTACCGCTCACAAGGCATACAAGACCCAGCTCATCACCATCGACGGCCGCAAAGGTTCGATCAAGGCCAATTCTTTCGCCGCCGGCAAGATGGAGGAAAGCAACGACCGCGTGATCAATCAGCTTATTGTCAACAATGTACTCGAGGAAGGTCCCTGCCAGCTCCAGATGGGTCTCACAGAACTTAAGCCCGGTTCCGTATGGAACACAATGCCCGCTCATACACACGACCGCCGTGTAGAGGCTTATTTCTACTTCAACGTTCCCGAAGGAAACGCTATCTGCCACTTCATGGGCCAGCCTCAGGAAGAGCGCGTTGTATGGCTCCACAACGAGCAGGCTATCATGTCGCCCGAATGGTCGATCCACGCTGCCGCCGGTACTTCCAACTATATGTTCATCTGGGGTATGGCAGGCGAGAACCTCAACTATGGCGACATGGATAAGGTGAATTATCTGGATATGAAATAATAAATCATCACATTAATGAGCAAAATAGTAACTCTCGGAGAAATAATGCTCCGTCTTTCGCCCGAAGGTTGCAAGCGCTTCGTTCAGGTCGACAGCTTCGATGTTTTCTGGGGCGGCGGTGAGGCCAATGTGGCCGTCAGCTGCGCCAATTACGGTCACGATGCTTACTTCGTGACCAAACTTCCGACTCACGAAATCGGTCAGGCCGCTGTCAACGCACTCCGTCGCTACGGTGTTCATACCGACTATATCACCCGCGGCGGTAACCGCGTTGGTATTTATTACTGCGAGACCGGCGCTTCGATGCGTCCCTCCAAGGTAATCTACGACCGTGCTGGCTCTGCCATCGCCGAAGCCGATCCTGCTGATTTCGATTTCGACGCAATCATGGAAGGTGCCGACTGGTTCCACTGGAGCGGTATCACTCCCGCAATCAGCGACAAGGCTGCCGAACTCACCCGTCTGGCCTGCGAGGCTGCCAAGCGTCACGGTGTAACCGTAAGCTGCGATCTCAACTTCCGCAAGAAACTCTGGACCAGCGCCAAAGCTCAGAGCATCATGCGTCCGCTGATGCAGTATGTCGATGTCTGCATCGGCAACGAGGAAGACGCCGAACTCTGCCTTGGGTTCAAGCCTGAAGCAGATGTGGAAGGCGGAAATACGGCTGCTGAAGGCTACAAGGGTATCTTCAAGGCAATGGCCAAGGAATTCGGATTCAAATATGTCGCATCCACTCTGCGAGAGTCTTTCTCCGCTACCCATAACGGCTGGAAAGCCATGATCTATAACGGTGAGGAATTCTACGAGAGCAAGCGCTACGATATCGATCCTATCATCGACCGTGTAGGTGGTGGCGATTCATTCTCCGGCGGTCTTATCCACGGACTCCTGACTATGCCTACCCAGGGTGAAGCCCTCGAATTCGCTGTCGCTGCTTCGGCTCTGAAGCAGACCATCAACGGCGATTTCAACCTCGTAAGCGAAGCAGAGGTGAAAGCCCTTGCCGGCGGTTCAGCCAACGGTCGCGTTCAGCGTTAATTATAGAGTTTGTAATAGAGTTTATAGTTTAAGGTTTAAAGTTTAGATATTACCTATGGATTTCAGCTTTGAACAGTTTTGCGTTCACTTTTATCAAGTATCTAAACTTTAAACCTACAATATCAAGGAACTATTATCTAAACTCTAAACTTTAAACCTTAAAACCGTATCACAATGGCAAAATTCAAAAAGATAGAAGTCCTCAACAAGATGGAAGCCGCACCTATGGTGCCCGTATTCTATCACGCCGACGCCGCTACAGCATGTGCTGTAGTCAAGGCTTGCTATGACGGCGGAGTCCGTTGCTTCGAATTTACAAACCGCGGCGACTTCGCCCACGAGGTTTTCGAGGCAGTTGTCAAATTCGCTGCTAAGGAATGTCCCGAAATGGCAGTCGGCGTGGGTTCTGTAGTTGAGCCCGGCACTGCTTCACTCTATATGCAGCTTGGCGCATGCTTCGTAGTAGGCCCGCTCTTCAATCCCGAAGTTGCACGCGTCTGCAACCGCCGTCAGGTACCTTATATTCCCGGCTGCGGCTCTGTTTCCGAAGTCGGATTCGCTCAGGAATCAGGCTGTGAGGTATGCAAGGTATTCCCCGGCGACGTTCTCGGACCGAAATTCGTCAAGGGCCTCAAAGCTCCTATGCCCTGGGCCAAAATCATGGTCACCGGCGGCGTAGAGCCTACGCAGGAGAATCTCAGCGCATGGAAATCTGCCGGTGCCGACTATGTAGGTATGGGCAGCAAGCTTTTCCCCAAGGACCGTGTCGCTGCTGCCGACTGGCAATATGTGGCCGACAAATGCCGTGAGGCTCTCGGATACATGAAGTAAACTTTCTGTTTACGGCATAATAAAACCGTGCAGATTTGGTAGGTGGTCTACCGGATCTGCACGGTTTTTTTGTGTGATGTATGGGAAGGGGATTATTTGTATTTTTCGAGTGTCTGACGTGTGGCAGGATCGGACGGTCTTGTCATGTTGTATGACACGAGTTTGCCGTCAGGTCCGTAAAGCATGAAATGTGGTATGCCACGGATGTTCAGCTTTGTGGCAAGCTCCCCGTCGGAGTTGAAGAGCTGATTGCCGTGCATGTTGAGCTGATTCATTTTTTTGAGCCAGCTGTTGCGGTCGGAATCGATGGAGATGGATACGAATACCACATTGCCGCCTTCAAGTTCTTTCTCCAGGGTCTGCAGATGCGGCACTTCCTTGCAGCAGGGGACGCACCAGGAAGCCCACAGGTCGACATACACATATTTGCCACTGAACTTGCTGAAATCGACAGTATTGCCGTCGCGGTCGGTGAGCTGAACGGCGGGGAATGAAGTCCCCGGGATGGTGGCTCGTCGTCCGCGGAAATTCGAGAGGAAACTGTCCGGAAGATTGTATTTCGCAGTCATGGCTTCGAGACGTTTCTCGCCTTCGTCGAAATTCTCGGCATAGTTGAATCTGTCGACAAAAGTTTTCACGATCGCTTCCGAGGCGTTACGGCGTATAGATTCTGTCTTATATGCGGAGTAAAGATTGTCGAGCTGTTCTTCGGGAGTTTCACCCTCCAGACTTGAAATGATGATTCCGGCTGCCGAAGGAAATGCTGACGCCATCGGCGTATCGAGCACTTCGGCCGGTTTGCCTGAGAAATCTTCCTTCTTCACTCCGATAGAGCGCCCGGTATTACGGTTGAAGAACTGCGCCATGGAGTATGCATCGCTGGCTGTGATGTAGGCCTGAAGACGGATGAAGTCAGCTACAGACTGAACCGGTCTGTCGGCTGCGATAATGGAATCCGCTTTGGCGGCATACGATTTGAATACGGCGAGGAATTGATCGGGAGTAAGTTCTGTGGCGTTTCTGCCGATGAGAATTGAATTGTCGATCGATACGTCGTTGAATGCTTTCAGAGCGCGGTTGTTGCTGTCGGTGAAGGTTGTCGAAGGATGGAGACCGGAGACTGCGAATGTTGTTGCGGCCATTTTTTTTCCTTCCGGAACATATACAGGAATTGCAGACTGGGCTGTGCTGCTGTTACAGTAGATGTAATAGATTCCGAATGGATCGGTTTCGGTTTCTCCTGTGAAACTTGAAGATTCATCGGCACGGTTCAGACCGGTGACACTGCCGGCCGGCGCGGAGAGAGGGCTGACGAAAACACGCATCTGGCGGCTGTCGACCGAGTCGGGAAGGATGACGTTGAATGACAAAGTCTGTGCCTGGGCACAGAGGCCGAGGCACAGACCGGATAATAGGATCGAGTTTCGTTTTTTCATTTTCTATCAGTTTGCCACGCGGGGCTTGTATATTATCTGGAAGATGCGGTCGGCGCAATCGCGATACACGGCTTTGGGTTCCGGATTCGGATTGTTGGTGCGTACATCGCGCACATCATAGATGTAGACATTTCCGCGGCCCGTATTCTTGTCGGCGGTAGCGACAATGAGGTCTTCGCCCTCTGTGGAGGTGTTGTTGTCCGGATCCGTGTTGATAGTGATGAAAGTCACTTCTTCGTTGGACGGATACTGAATGGAGAATTCGCTCTTTGAGGGGAATATGAAAGTATTGCCTTCCCGGAGCATTACGTAGACTGCATTTTCGTTGAAGTAATATGTGCGGTGTACATAATCGGACGGGAACGGCAGGCAGTTTGCCGCAGGCAGTGCGGTGTTTGCGTCGACTGCGCTTTCGCCGTAGAATTCAGATGTGATGCCGTATGAATACGAACCAAGACCGGAGAATCCGGCGGAGTAGATTTTGCCGGTAGTCTTGTCGCGGGTGATCATGCAGCACGGATAGCTGAGCATGCCGTATGAACCGGGAATACCTTCTCCACGGAAAACGGAAATGAGTTCGTGGTTCTGAAGCATCGGATATCCGTCGCCGTCTTTTAGGTTGGCCGACGAATCCCACACCTGCTCCCAGGTGACGCTGTCGTATACAAGGGCTTTGATTTCGAGCGGCGAGTAGTTGATATAGTAGTTGTCGGTAGTCTGGTTTATGCCGCTCATGTAGGTGTGCGAGGAAATAAGGTCGAAAGTATAGTCCTTCCATCCGCTGTTCTCGTACCCGAACATATTCTCGCTGTTCATTGTCACGTAGCGCTTCATCACCGGATCTACGACTACGGGGCTCTGGAAATTCATCACCATGCGGGTTGCGTTGAAGCCGGGGATTACATCGTCGAAGTTGATGGTCGACGATACTACGAAGGTGTTGGGATCAAGATACAGTCCCTGCTTTGCTGTTGCAATCATTACTCGCGTGATGGTGGTTGGCCATGTCATCTTGATGATTGTTGCGGCGACAAGGGCGTCATCTCCAAAGTTTGGATTGACTTTCTGAAGGCTATGTTCTGTGATGATGGCCTCGGCTCCGGATTCGATTTCCTCACGGGTACGGTCCTTGATGAATGCGAGATTCCCTTTGCCGTCTCTGGTGTTCGAGAGTACGAGGTAGCCCATCTCGAACGTACGGTTCACGTTGATTATATACTGCTGTGCCAGACCGACGACACCGTCGGTGATTTCAAGCTGCGCATAGTAGCTGCCCCCCTTTTCGAAGTAGTGGCTGAAAGTCTTCTCGGTGCTTATTTCTTCGAGCTGACCTTTGATGTTGTTGTCGTATGTTCCGAGGCTCCATTTGTAGGAGAGCTCTCCGCTGCCGGTATAGTTTACTTCGGGAGTGATTTCGCACAGATCGCCGTAGTTGAAGTTATATACAGGCATATCGGTATTGCCCGGGACGTTCACCGTGAGCGAGGGCAGTACTCCGTCGCCGTAAGTACTGCTGTCGTCGATGCAGGATACTGCAAGAAGTGAAAGCACACTTACAGCAGCCGATGATAATATTATGTTGAGTTTCATTACTGTTCTGTTTATTTTGTATTCACTTCATTTTACCATTCGGGAGTGCCGTTCCACGGAAGTTCTGGATGATCGCGGTAGAGCGGTATGAGAACGTAGTTTCGGATAAAATTCTCGTACATTACCAGCGGGCCGCGTACGCTTGTCCCTTTTACGAAATAGTGGTCGTAGGCCTCGATCATCTCGTTGTAGAGGTTGATATCTGCCTTGGGCGCCAGATCGTAGAAATACTGGAAGAATAGCTGAGCGGACTCGAAGGAGTAGCCCAGAGTATACCATGCGCTCCACCAGGCGGGACGGGTGGTCGGTCTGATATCCGAATAGCGGATGGAGAAATGGTTGTCGCCGACGGATTTCAGATCTTCATTCTCGCCGATGACGAGGTACAGGCGTTTCGACATCTCGAGTATTTCGGGGTCTTTGTCGCGCAGAAGATTGACGTGTACAGTCCCCGAAACCTTTCCTGCCGGAATGATATTGTCAGTGATTGTATAGTTCACGTCTGCGGCCATATTGGTGCTGTCGGCTACGGCCAGGATGTTGATTGTGCGGTCGTAATCTTTCGGCATACCCATCAGAGTGACGGGAATCTCGATTGTGTGGCTGGTGGCGATGTCGTAGTTGAAGTCATAGCGCACCGTGTCGACGAGTTCGTTGTTGGCGTTGCGGTATTCGAAGAAGACAGAGTCTTTCTGTGCAGTGTCGTATACCTTGTAGTCCTCGTCGGTACAGGAGGCGGCCGCAATAGTGAGCGCGGCGCACCACAATATGTTGATATAGCTGAATTTCATTGTCTGAAAGAATTGCTGCGGTGTTTATTATTTGTTGCCTTCCGGACGGTATTCGAATTCTTCTTCGGGAATCGGAAGAACATAAATATCATCGTTTGCGGGGATGGTGCGGCTTTCTGCATTGGAAATGATGTCGGCTTTGGTGCGCTTCATGTTGAACCAGTGCTGTCCTTCTCCGAACATTTCTTTGTGATACTCGTTGAAGATACGGTTCGCGGTGAGCTGCTCTTCGGAAGCCAGAGGCGATAGGCCGCGGCTCACCATTTCGGTGTTGAAGTATCGTACCGCTTTGTTGTAGTCGGTTGCCAGAAGGGCGTCGGCGGCGATGAGATACATCTCGGAAGCGTTGATAAGGCTGATTCCGCTGATGAGCGACGGGCGAGCCGGAGAATTGCCGTTTTCGATCGTGAGGTAGTCCACCATCTTCATGCAGAGCGAAAGGCTGTTGTTCTCGCGGATCCAGTTCTTGCGGAAATCCTGCGCTGTGGCGGGGACATCGAGGTTGTAGAGCTTCTGCCACGACTGAGGATAGTTCGACGAGCCGAGATCGTTATATGCGTGATAGGTGTGGTACGACTGCCATGTGTAGAGGAAGCTTGTCGAAGTCTCGAGATAGGTCTGCGAGTATAGTCCGAAGATGGTCTCCTTGGGGGAGAGCACGCCTGCGATGTGTGCCTGCACTTCGGTTGGCTCTACGAGCGGGAACAGGCCGGATTCGATAACCTCGCTGGCGTAGCGTGCGGCTTCGGCGTTGTTGCCGGAATACCAGTATACTCGCGCGAGGAGAGCTTTGACGGCATAGCGGTTTATGTGTGTCTCACGACCGTTGTTGAAGCGCTCGTAGCGTTCGTTGTTGCGGGGATAGACGATTGTCTCGCCGTCTTTTAGCAGGGATTCCGCTTCGGTAAGGTCTTTGATGATATTCTCCAGACAGACACCCACAGTGGAGAAAGGCTTCACTGTCTGGCTGAAAGTAGTCACGTAGGGAATACCCTGCTTGGAGGGGTCGGTTGAGGCAAATAAGCGCAGAAGATCGAAATGAATCATTGCGCGCACACCGAGCATCTCGCCCTTGTACATATTGTAGAGCGGGAAAGAAGAGGGATCTTTTTTGTCGAGATTCTGAAGGATGTTGTTGGCATAGCCGATAGCGCTGTATGCCTTGGCCCACATATTGCTGAAGGTGGTGCGCAGACTCTCGTTGTTCTTGTAGTTGTATTTGGCCAGCTCTTCCATGGAGGTGGCGCCGGAACGAAGGTTCTGTGCAAGAACTTCGGGAACGCCCCATACCATGTCCTTGCCGTAGAGAGCGCTTTCGGTCATATAGCCGTAGACGCCGAAGATTGCGTCTTCGAAGCCTTTGGCTGTTTCGAACTGTTCGTTTTCTACCTTTTCACCCGATGGACGCACATCCAGAAAGTCGCTGCAGGAAGTCGCTGCGACAGCAAACAGTGAAAGGAGAGTGATATATATCTTGTTCATTGTTGTCGTAATCTTGAAATGTTAGAAAGTCAGGCTGAGCGAGAGGTTTACGCTGCGGCTGAAGGGATATGCCGTACCGCGCTCGTACTTGGCGCTGGTGATTCGGAAGAGGTCTTCGGCACCGGCGCTAACATAGAGACGCTGGAGACCGAGAGGTTTGATTACATCCTGAGGTACGTTGTACTGGAGTGTCACGGACGAGAGCCAGAGTTCGTTGTCTTTCTCTACGAAGCGGTCAGTGTAGGTGAAGGATTTGCCGCCGTTGGTCTGGATGGCCAGATACTGAGCCAGGTCGCCGGGCTGCTTCCAGCGGTCTGTAAAGGCACGGAGGTCGACGTTGTTCTGGGGATTGACGTTCTCAACCTTGGCCATACGGGTGGAGTTGTACATGTCGCCTCCGAAGCGGTATGAGAAGTTGACGTTGAGCGAGAAGTCCTTATACTGGAGCAGCGAGGAGAAAGTACCCTGAAGAGTCGGATTTGTGTCGCCACATGCTACCTGATCGCTGGCATTGTACTGGTAAGTGTAAGTTCCGTCGGGACGGATGAAAATTTCCTTGCCCGATGCAGGGTCGATACCGGCCGAGCGGACAGCGTAGATAGCCGTGGGCGATTCGTTCTCGCGGTACTGGAGTCGGGGCGATGTCTCGGTGTTGACTGCTGCGTTCGATTCGTTCTTGCGCTTGAGCGCGTCGGAGATTTCCTTGATGGTTGTCTTTGAGTGGAGACCGTTGACGGAGAGATTCCAGTTCCAGTCGCGGCCCTGAATGATTTTTCCCCAGAGAGAGAATTCGATACCGTTGCTTTCCTGACGTCCGAAGTTGTTCTTCACGCTGGTTGCGCCCGAGGACGGCGGAAGGCTTACGTCGATGAGCATGTCGTCGGTATTCTCGCGGTAGTAATCAAGATTGAAGTTCACGCGGTCGGAGAAGAGTGTGGAGGTAAGACCGATATTTAATTTCTTGGTTGTCTGCCATGTGAGGTCTGGATTCGCCATTCCCATAGGGATTGCGCCGACACCGGCGTAGTGGAGATAGTTGATCTGATAGAAGTAGGTCGATGTTGCCTGATAGGAGTCGAACTTCACGCTGCCGGTATAGCCATAGCTGCCACGCACACGGAGCAGATTGATAAATCCGAGGTCGCGGATAAATGACTCGTTGTGGAGATTATAGCCGAGGCCGACCGACCAGAACGGGGCAGTGCGCTTGTCGGCGCCGAACTTCGAGGACCCCGAAAGACGGTAGCTGCCGTCGACGATATAGCGGTTCTTCCATATGAAGTTGGCGGCGGCGAATCCGCCGACACTTGTGGAGAGGTCCTCGCCTCCGTAGGGGAGCTGTGAGGTGGAATAGGTAGTGGCGTACGATATGTCGGCCAGATCGTCGGAGAGGAACCCGGCACCGGTGAGGTAGCTGTTGTTCGATTTATATCGTTTTGCTTCCCAGCCGAGGTTGAGGGTGAACATGGTTCCTTCCTTGTCGAAGTTGTGGATCCAGTTGCCGATTACCTTCGCCGACCAGTTGTTGGCCGAGAGATTACCGAGGGTGTAGCTGCCGCGCTGTGTGACGGGAGTGTCGCTGGAGAATCTGTTGGAGTCTGGCGACAGGAATACGTCGCTGGTGCTTTTTGAGGTCGAGTATGCACCCTGTGCGGTAAGGTAGAGGTTCGGGCGGAAATTGTAGCGGATGTCGAGCGAAACGTTCTGTGTGCGTTCGTTGGTCTTGCCGAAGCTGCTCAGAGAGGCCTCGTAGAGAGGATTGTTCTTGTTGTATGAAAGGGTCTTGCTGAAGTTGCCGTACTGGTCGTATGGCGAATCGTAAGGATTGGCTTCGATGTAGTCGGAGAAAGTTCCGTACTTTGAGTTGTTTGTGGAGAGATTCGTGTGTCCGGCGCGGAGAGTCACAACCAGAGCGTTCTTGACGCGGTAGCTAAGATACATGTTCATGCCGTAGCGCGAACGTCCGTCGTCTTTCATTACGCCGTTGAGGTCCTGATAGTCGGCGGTGAAGTTATAGTCGAGGTTGGAGCCGCGGCCGGTGACAGAGAGCGAATGTGTGTGCGAGAAAGAGTTGCGGACCGGTTTTGAGATCCAGTCAACGTCGCGTCCGGCGCTGACGAGAGCCAGTTTACGGTAGTAGTCTTTCATCTTGGAGCCGTCGGTGCTGTCGTAGAGACCGGCGATGCGTTCGAATTCGAGTTTCTGAGCTGCGTTACAGAGGTCATAGCTGCTCAGATCGGCGAAGCTCATTTCCGGAGTGAATGTGTAGCGGACACGGACCGGAGCCTGCGTTACGCGTTTGCGCTCTATGATAATCACACCGTTGGCAGCGTTCTCACCGTAGAGGGCTGTTGCAGAGGCATCCTTGAGGATGTCGACACGCTCGATATCCTGGATATTCATGTCGTAGAGTGCCTGGACAGTGCTTTCAACGCCGTCGATGACGATAAGAGGCGCGTTGAGGCCCACTTCGTTGTTTGTAGCCAGTGAAGTCGTGCTTCGGATCACCAGGTCGGGGATGTTGTTGGGATTCGAGCCCATGGCGTTGTTCTGCTGGATATTCAGACCGGCATCAAGTGTTGCGATTGCCTGAAGGATGTTGGTCGGCGATACCGAGAGAATTTCGTCACCGGTAAGGCTTTTGGCAGCTCCGGTGAATGTGTTCTTCTTACGGGTAAAGTAGCCGTTGACCACAACCTCCTCGAGGGCCTGCTGATCCTCGACCATTACGATTTCCATGGGCTTCCCGAATGTGGGAACATGGTGCTGGGTCACATATCCGACGTACGAGAAAGTGAGAGTGACCCCTTCGGGTACTTTAAGGGAGAATTCGCCGTCAACATCCGTGGTGGTTCCGGCGATCTTTTTGTCGCCTTTTGAGGCAGTAATTGTGATGCCCGGAAGAGGCAGATGCTCGGCTTCGTCAACTACGGTACCGGTCACTGTACCGCCGGATGTGCCTTGCGCTGTTGCGCTCACGCTCCCGGCTATCATGAATCCTAATGCAAGAATTATGAGCGCAGAGATACGTAAACGACTGAAAAAAAACTGTTTACTTGGTTTCATACACTATGTTGAATTGATATTGATTTTGTTGATAATGATTGATTGTTATTATAGTTAATTGCTGAAGTGAAATGTTAGTGATTGGAAATGATACGAACAAAGCTTTTCAGCTACAAAATTACGAAAAAAGTAAGTATATGATATATTGATAGTTAAGATTTAACAGTAGTTAACTAAATTATCATCGGAGGGGTAACTGCAGGAATCAGTTGTTTTATGTCTGTTTATGAAAAAAGGGGCGCATCAAAAATTATGATGCGTCCCTGATTATGGCTGTCTGATGATGTCAGATTTTAGTGTAGGGCTGGTAGGGTGCGGTTGTAGGTTCGATACCCCATTCGGGATTGAAACGCAGGGTTGGGTTGTCGAATTCGAGTTTGAACGAACTTACGGGAGCGCTGAACTGCTTGTCGCCGATAATGTGTGTGATGGTTTCCTTGCACCATGGTTTGCCGGCGTCGAAAACATAACGCTTGAGGTCGACGGTGCGGTTGAAAGCGGTGGGCTGCTGTTCGCGGCGACGTTCCTTGAGGATTTCTTCGAGGAGCTGGTCCTGAGTCAGGGAAGATCCGTTGGGCAGGTCTGTGTTTTCGTAGGAGTAGCGGTATTTGCGCAGGGTGTTGAGGCTTTCGAGAGCGGCGGCGGTATTGCCGGTTCGGGCTTCGGCTTCGGCTTTGGTTAGCAGAAGGGTCGGATAGGTTATGCAGTGGGATGTGGATGTGTAGTCATCCTTGTTCCATACGCGGTGTGGGGTGTCTTTGATAGCCTGTCCACCGAGGGTATACTGTGCGGCCTTTACAAGGGCGTAAAGATTCCAGCGGCGGTCGTGTTCCTGATCGAAGATGCTGATAAAATCATCCGACAGATAGTACTTGGTTCGCATCGGTCCCCATGCGGCTTCGCGGTACAGGAGGTTTTCGCGGTGCTTTACAGTTCCATAATCGCTGTCCGGACCGCGGAAGTTCATATAGTCGCGGGGGTCGTCGAGCTCGCCGACGTCAGGAGCAGTACCTTCGTAGTAGAAATCCTTCAGGTCGTAGAAGAGGTTGTCGGCCGAACCCTTGTTTGCAATAGATTTGTCCCATGCGGTACGGGCATCGGCAAGCATGGCGTTCCAGTCGCGGGTGAGCATATGGTATTCGGCGCGTAGGGCGTATGCTGCGGCGCGGTTTGCACGGCCCGGGGTGGAGGTAACTTCGGGCGCGTTTTCACATGCGTAGTCGAGGTCGGTTTTCACCTGGTCGAAAATCTGCTGAGTGGTGGCGAGAGCGCCGTTGCTGACAGTGGGGTCGCCGCTTGTGCGGAGAGGCAGCACGGGGGTGTCGTTGGGGCCGTTGGGATTGTACATGGGTCCGTAGCATACGGCGGAATACATGTAGAGCCATGCGCGTGCGGCACGTGCCTGTGCGATGACGCCGCGCGAATAATCGTCGTCGGCGTTCAGTCCTTCGATGCCGTCGATTACATTATTGAATATTGCCACCTGAGAATAGAAGCCGGTGGACCAGTAGTAGGGTGTTACTTCGGGTTGTACCACGCGGTCGTAGTATATGTATGCAGCCAGTGCTTCAAGAATGTACGACTGAGCCGTATAATAGAAGTCGGCCTGTACTTTGGTGATACAGAGATTGTCGCCTTGCAGAGCCACAGGAGAGATGTGGTTGTTGTCCATAAAGGTGAACTGGATGGTTCGGCTGTTGTTGAGAAGATTCTCGAACTGCGTCACCTCGGTAGGAATCATCTTTCCTACGGGCTTGACGTCCAGGTAGTCGTCGCAGGAAGAGACGGCTGCGCCCATCAGCAGCAGTGGTATTAAATATTTGATAGATTTCATTGTTTTGTCGGATTGGAATTAGAAACTGAAACTTAAGCCAACGTAGTACTCAGCCGAACGCGGAAGAACGGAATAGCCGAGGTTGGTGGAAGCCGATGTGCCGCCCGAATAGTTCATTTCCATGGTTTCGGGGTCGATGTCTACGCCTTTGCCTGTGATGGTGAAGAGGTTGCGGGCCTGAAGGTAGACGCGGGCCTCACTCATGCCGATATGCGACAGGAGGCTCTTGTCGAAAGAATACGAAAGGGTGACATCGCGCAGTTTGGCGTAGCTTGCGTTGCCGATGCATACATCGGTGTAGGGGAACGTGAAGAGGTCTGTGTTCCATTTCATCAGAGAGGGATAGATGGTGTTGGCTTCGTCACCGGGCTTCTGCCAGCGCTGACCGACGAATCGGCTGTTGATGTTGGATCCCTGGAAGACGTCCTTGCGGTATTTGTGGCCGAGTTTGGCTATGAACATGAAGGAGAGGTCCCAGTTGCGGTAGGTGATGTTGTTCGTGAACGACATTTCTGTTTTGGGAACGGCGGTGCCCAGATAGATGATATCGTCGGTGGTTGCCTCTCCGGCAAGTTTGGCTGTTCCGTCAGCTCCGTAAATCATGCACTGGCCCTGGTTGTTGAGGCCGGCCGAGCGGAAACCGAAGAGACCGTACATAGGATGACCTTCGGCATGGATGGCTGAGGGGCGCGCCCAGCTCGATACGTAGGGACGGTTGACGTTGTACTTCTTTACTTCGTTCTTGTTGAAGCTTACGTTGAAAATCATGTCCCAGGTGATGTCGCGGGTACGGACGGGAGTGCCGTGGATTGAAAGCTCGATACCTTTGTTGTCGATTGCACCGAGGTTGCGGGTCATTGTGGAAGTACCGGTGGTGGGGTCGGTCGAGTCGGCGGCGAGGAGGTCGGACGACTTCTTGATGTAATAGTCGAAGCTGAAGCCGAGACGGTTGTTGAGCACGTCAAAGTCGATACCGATGTTTGTAGTCTTGGTTTTCTCCCAGCGGAGGCTATTGTTGGGGAATGAAGCGATGCCGTTTGCCACGCCGTCGAAATCAGAGTTGTATCCGCCGGCGGCGAGAATAAGGTACGGGCCTTCGCTCAGGGAGATGTTACCGTTTACGCCGTAGGAAGCGCGGAGGTTGAGGCGGTTCACCCATTCGGCACTGAAGAAGTCTTCGTTTGCGATTTTCCATGTGGCGCCAATCGACCACAGAGGTTTGTGGCGGTATTTGGGGTCGGTGCCGAAGAAGTTGGTGAGGTCCTCGCGGATACTTCCGCTGACGAGATAGCGGTTGTTGAATTCGTAGGAGCCGTTGAAGTACCACGAAACGAAACGGTTGTCGCGGAGGCTGTACGAGCCGGTGGAAGCCGATACGCCGGCGCCTCCGCCGAGCATATCGCGGTTGTTGTTTGCGAGGTCCTTGTTGTTGATCGGAGTGAACGAACCGGCAATCTTGTTGTAGCCGAATCGTGTGGCATATGTATTGTTGTCGTATGAGATACGGCGCACTTCATTACCGGCAAGAGCGCTGACGCGGTGCAGGCCGAACGACTTGGAGTAGGAAAGCTGGGTACGGATGGTCCAGTCTTCGCGGGAGTAGCGGGTCTCGTCGATGGCGTCGCCGTCGGGGATATAGTGGTTGATGGGATTTTTGAGCGATGTCGAGCTGTTGTATGCGTTGCGCATAGTGTAGCTGTTGGCGCCCTGAATGGAGCGGTAAGTGGTGTTGGACCGGTTCCAGTTTCCACCGAATTCTAAGTTGATGTTGTCCCAGATGTTCCAGCGGATGAAGCCGTTGATACGAGCTCCGAAATTGATGTTTTTGTTGTACGATTCGCCGGCTTCCTGGATGGGATTGAAGTAAGTATCCTTGCCGCCGGATATATCGTTGTAGAGCTGCTGGGTAGCGTAGGTAGTTGGCGAGAGGTTGGCGAGCTGACCGTTGTTGTCATACAGCTTCGAGTAGGGCTGGATATACTGGTTGTAGTTGGTGTAAGTCTGCCAGCTCGTGTAGGGAGAGTGCTCGCGCGAGTAGGTGACGGAAGCGCCGATGCCGACGGTGAGGAATCTGAACGGTTTCCATTCATTCTTCAGGTCGAGGATGACACGGTTGTCGTGGGTGTTGATGTACGAGCCGCGGTTGTTGGTGTAGTTCACTGCAACATTATAGCGGTTGGTGTCGTTGCCGCCGCTGATGCCGAGATTATGGGTCTGTGTGAGCTGGGTGCGGAACATATACTTCTCCATGTCGGCGAGGAAGTCGTTCTGGCGCAGCGCGTCGATGCTGGAGTTGAATTCGGCTTCGCTGATCATGTTGGCATTCCGGAAGGCGATGAGTTTGTTCACCTGGCTCATGGTGCCTCGCTGGGCGATGTTGACCGAACCCTGATCCTGATTGTAGAGCTCCAGTTCTGCGTCGATATAATCGCTGGCGCTGGCCATATGGAGTTTATGCAGATCGGGCTTGGGAGTCACTTTCAGTGTTCCGCGGTAGCTGAGTCGTGCACGGCCTTCCTGACCTTCCTTAGTTGTCACGATGATAACACCGTTAGCCGAGCGGGAACCGTAGATTGAAGCAGAAACGGCGTCCTTGAGCACTGTGATATTGGCGATATTGTCGGGGTTGAGGTCGCTGAGCTTGAGCTCGGTGGGATACCCGTCGACAACAACGAGGGGATCGATTTCGGCGTTGAGGGTCGAACGGCCGCGGATACTCATGCTGCCGTCTTTGTTCAGCACGACGCCTGCCATCTGGCCTTCGATGCGGTCGGTGAGGTCGGTGGCGAGTTTCTTTTCGATTTTCTTTGCCGATAGAGTTCCGAACGAACCGGTGGCGCGCTCTTTGCTCAATGTGGTATAACCGGTGACTACAACTTCTTCAAGCTGGGTCTCGTCGTCGCTGAGACGGACTGTGACGGGGCTGGTGATTGCCGATACTTCCATTTCGACCGGATGCATGCCGATGAAGGAGATCTGAATCTTCTTGTTGGCCGCGCTGGCGGGAACCTTTAGAGTGAAATTGCCGTCGATGTCGGAGACAACTGCCTCTTTAGAGCCCAAAAGTCTTACTGTCGCGCCCGGCAACGTTTCATTGTCGGATGACATGACCGTTCCAGTAATGACAATAGGCTCTTGCGCGAAGAGAACCGGCAATGCTATCAGCACCGCCAGGATACATGCAAAAATCCTTTTAAACATAAATG
This sequence comes from uncultured Porphyromonadaceae bacterium, assembly GCA_902471685.1. Taxonomy (GTDB): domain Bacteria; phylum Bacteroidota; class Bacteroidia; order Bacteroidales; family Muribaculaceae; genus CAG-873. Next base: position 12,190 of record CABRLF010000002.1, on the reverse strand, counting down.
TGAAAATTACTGATATTGATAATTATAATCCTGTTTTTTTTCAATCCGGATTATCTAAGGACAGACATATGTACGCGTTGTTTTAAGAGAGTTGTGCCCGCGGCGGAGAGTTACCGGATAGGACGGTATGGCGCATTATCCGACATGTGGCAGGATCTGATACCCCAGATAATCTGTCAATTCAATGTGCCGGCTCCAGGTCTGCAACTATTGTGCATCTTCTACAGCTGTCGACTGTTTTTAGTCAACAGTCACAAATTTAATGATAATTTTATCCTTCTCCAATTATTTAACGCATATTTACAATGTTTAACTAAAGAAGCTCCGCTTCATGTCCGACAGCGGAAGCCTCGAAATGTCGGTAAGGAATGCCCTCGGAGGCGAGATTATGTATAAATCCGTGATGCCTGAGCGGTAGTAATCATGACTCCCTGAAATCCGACTCGATGAAGCGGGCAACGGAATCGGTGAAATTGGCATCTATGACGATATCAGCGGCTTCTTTCACCTCCGGCAGAGCATTGCCGACTGCAACCGCGACATCTGCAGCTGCAAACATCGACAGATCGTTGAGGCTGTCGCCGAACACCACAAGGCGGTCCGCTTTCAGGCGATTGCGGAGTGTGCTGATTGCCGAAGCCTTGGATACGCCGGGTGGAAACATTTCGAGGTTCCATACACGCGGGTTGAACACATCCGGGTAGCAGCAGATGGAGCATTCCGAACCGGCGCGAATGGTCTCGGCAGCCCGGCGGATACTATCTTCGTCGCCCATGGCGTAGAAGAGCATGCTTGCGGTCAGCGCTCTGAAAGGGGCCGGCGTGCAGAGATGAAAACGCTTGAGGCTCAGGTTGGCACGCTCGAGATAGAAACTCTCTTCGGCTTTGTTCAGCGCCGGAGCTGCATGGTAGACATCAAGCGAGATGCCGTCCGGTGCCATAATGTAGACGAAAGGGTGAACATGATGCTCGCGGCATAAGTCCAGAGTCTGGGTCACATCATATTCGGGCAGGAAATGAGGGTCGGTAAATTGTGCGGTCTTGCGGTCCCAGAAAGCGTCGCCGGTCATCACAATGGCAGGAGGGGTGGTGCGTGTGCCTTTCAGGAGAGGCACTACTGTGGCCGGAGTGCGGGCTGTGGCGACGGTTATCATGGCGCCGTCGTCAGTGAGAGATGATATAATTTCGGAAGAGCGCTGTGAGATCCGGGAGTCGGTGCCGAGCAGGGTTCCGTCGAGATCGCTTATGTAGATTGTTCTCTGCTTCATTTCCAGTTGTCGGGATTGACGGCATCAAGAGGTGCTCCGAAGCGCAGGGAGCGCGGCGTTGTGAACCGGTCGAACTGTATGAGATATGCGCGGCGGTCGTTGTCGACGCTCATTACCATGCCTCGTCCGAAGACAGGATGCTCAATCAGGGCGCCGCTTTTGAAAGCGGCCTGTTCGCCGGCTCCGGCCATGGCTTCCGGAACAGGGGGCGGTGGTGGGAGGGGCCGTTCGAAGGCAAGAAGCTCAGTGCCTATCTCATAAACAAACCGGGAGGGCATTTTTCCTGAATTGTCGTGACTGAATCCTTCGCTGTCGGACATATACAGTGCTGTCTCGGCGCGTGTGAGAGCTACATATGCAAGCCTTCGCTCCTCCTCTATGTCCTCCGGTCCGGAACTGCGGCGCGAGGGCATTGACCCTTCATTCATGCCTACGATGAACACTACCGGAAATTCCATGCCTTTGGCTGTATGGACTGTCATCATCCGCAGGGAATCCGAGTCGTTCTTGTCGCGGTCGATATTCGCCACCAGTGCCGCGCGGGCAAGGAAATCGTCGAGCGATGCATCATCGTCGTGCCCGGCTTCCTCTATGGCGCGTTTTAGCTCTGCGAGATTGTCGAGCCTTTCCCATTCGCTTAGCGAACGCAGCATTTCCTCATACCCCGAGAGGTCGAGCACACGCTGGAGCAGATCGCCAAGAGCTATTTTCCCTACGAGTGGCGAGACTGTATCTATCACGCCGAGATATTCCTGTGCGCCTGTCGACGCGAAAGCGGAACTGTCGGCCAGTCGCCGCAGGGCATCGACCATCCGGTCACCGTGGTATTCGGCATCATTGCGGATTATCTCGAGTTTCTTTTTTCCTATCTTGCGTGAAGGTGTGTTTACAGTCCTCAGAAACGCCATATCGTCGCCGGTGGTGAGCATTCTCAGGTATGCGAGCACGTCTTTCACCTCTCGCCTGGCATAGAACGCTGTGCCGCTGTAGATTTTGTACGGAATCGAGCCTTTGACGAAGGCGTCTTCAAGCGGACGCGAGAGATGGTGGGCTCGGTAAAGAATCGCAATGTCGTGCAGGCGCCAGCCGGCCTTGACGAGCGCCTTGATTTTCTTAGCTATCCAGGCTGCTTCGTCGCGTTCGCTCTTGGCATGATAGAAAACTGGCACGATGCCATTGTCATTCAGTGCATTGAGTGCCTTAGGATAACGGTTCGTATTATGTGCCACAAGAGCATTCGAAGCGGCGATTATCTGCGGAGTGGAGCGGTAGTTGTCGTTGAGGACTATAGTTGTGGCGTCGGGATATGCCTTGTCGAAGTTGAGGAAAAGACGGACGTCGGCGCCGCGCCATGTGTAGATAGTCTGATCGGGGTCGCCGACGATGAATAGGTTGCGGTGCGAGCCGGCGAGCATCCGTGCTATCTGATACTGTCGCGGACTCACGTCCTGAAACTCATCAACCATCACATATTCCATCCGGCTCTGCCATTTGGAGAGGATGGCCGGATAATTGGAAAGAATATAATGCGTGAAGATGATGAGATCATCGAAGTCTACTGCAAAGTTCTTTTTCTGCTCATAGAGGTAACGCAGGAAAATCTCGTCCATCCGGTCGGCGTCGCGGGTGAGCTGCCCCAGAAGTTCGAGATTGGTCAGTTTCTCTATGTGGCGAATATATGTGTCGGATGCGCTTTTCTGACGGGCTATGTACTCGGTGGCACGCTTCACGGGCAGCTCTTTTAGCGTCAGATTCATGTCGGCGTAGACTTTCAGAAGCATCTCTGTCTGGTCTTCCTCATCCATCACCACAAAATTTGCCGGATAGTTGAGCACGTGGATATCCTCTTTGAGAATCCTCACGCATAGCGAATGGAAGGTGCAGATATAACCGGAATCGAAATCGCCGAGAAGACGCCGTATGCGCTGCTTCATCTCTGCGGCAGCTTTGTTTGTGAAAGTAACGCAGAGTATTGCCTCCGGTGCTATGCCGAGAAGATCTGTGAGATAGCAGTAACGGGCCGTGAGGGCTCGAGTCTTGCCGGTGCCTGCGCCGGCGATGACGCGCACAGGGCCTTCGGTAGTCTGAACAGCCTCAAGCTGCTGCTGATTGAGGGCATCGAGATAATTCATGCTTTCACAAGACTGAGCCCTTTATAGAAATACCGCGACTGGGCGTCTTTCGGTCTCATTATATCGCCGTTCCACTCGACAATATCTATGTCGATGGCGACAAGAGGACTGGTCTGTGCCTTGGCGCGGACTTGTGTCTGATAGCTTTTTGTGGCGTTGGCCAGAGCGGTGTAGTCTACCTTGACCGAAAGCCACAGGAGCTGATTATGGTACGGAACAGTCTCGCCGGCGTATTCAGGGTCACTCTCATAGACCGGGGTCTCGCATTCGGTGACCCCGAGCCCATGCAGCAGCTCACGGGCGGCGGCAAGCCGTTCCGGCGCGTCGGGCGTATTCGAGCCGAGACATATGAGGGCGTGATTCTCCTTCATCTGGTTTCGCATGGTCCCTTTGTGAGAGTGAAAAGAGTGATTTCGGGAGTGGCGCCGATTCGTGCGGGAATAGCCACTTCGCCGTCGCCGATATTGACATAGAGCCGGTGTGCATTGCCGGTGTCCCCATACATTCCTCCCCAGGTGGAATAGCGGAATGCTGCAGGCGATATGCGTCCCAGCGACATCTGCATGGCATGAGTGTGGCCCGACAGAGTCAGCGGAATGATTTTGTCCGGAGCTTCCCTGATATCTTCGGTCCAGTGGGCAGGGTTGTGGCTCAGGAGTATTTTAAAAGCCGGATCGGCAAGGTCGAACGGATATGCCTCTTCGAGATTGCCGTAGACAGGGAATGGCGGATCGCCTATGTTCTCTACGCCTATCAGGACTATCGAATCTCCGTCGTTGTAGAAAGTACGGGATGCGTTGTTGAGCATATTCCATCCCATGCCGGCCTGCAGCTCCTTGAGCAACTGCATATTCTCCTTTTTCGCTTCCGGAGACGTCCAGTTGTAGTAGTCGCCGTAATCGTGATTGCCGAGGATGGAATATACGCCCATCGGTGCATGAAGGCGTGCCAGAACAGGAACGAACGGAAGAAGTTCGTCGCTGCGGCGGTTAACTATGTCGCCCGTGAAGACGATGATATCAGGATTGAGACTGTTGACCCTGTCAACGAGTTTCGAAACGAATGTCGTGTCGTTGCCGTAAGTGCCGGTATGTAGGTCGGAAATCTGGGCTATCCGCAGTCCTTCGAAAGCTTCGGGTACGGAAGGGTCGGAGAATGTGACTTCCCGGACGTCTATACGGCGCGTATTGATGACTCCGAACCACATCGCGGCGAAAATCACTCCTGCCAGACCCCATGCAACCCATTGTGACCCCGGAATGCGCCGGCGGTGCCAGAGCTGAGGTATCTTTCCGATTAGGTCGCAGAGGACCCATGCGAACTTGGGAATATAGATGCTGAAATAGAAGTAGAGGGCCCACATCATACTTATAAGGTCTCCGTTGGAGCCTTCTTTCTTCGGCAATGCCGTAATAATGATGATGAACAGCGTGAGCGCTGCCGATGTCCATATGGTGAACCGGCTCCAGAACCGACGGTGGCTGGTGGCACGAAGCCGCACTGCCCGGCAGATATACCAGTCGAGCAGCACGTTCAGAATTATTACAGGCAGAATCAGTATGAGAGCGAGACGCATGAATTAACAGAATTCAAATGGCTGAAAATCGCGGGATTCGTCAGCATTCGACACAGTCATTTGCCGAAATCTGGTTTTTAAGAGGATTGGCATACATGGTCAGCATCATCTGGCGCATGAAGGCCTGTTCGTCAGGTGTTATGTTTTCCACTTCGACCTTTGCGAGCTGTTCCTCGATATAGCGGTCGAATACTTTAACATCCTCGGCATTGTACATGTCGGCGTATTTGTCTGTGCCGTTGATTTCGTCGTAAGCTATGTAGTTGCACGGGAAGATGCGGTATCCGCAGTGTATCGACCGGTCAATGAGCGTGCAGGCTTTATGCACCACCTCGGCACGCCTGTCGGACGGAAATCCTTCGAGATCTTTGTTGATGCACTTGCCGATATGGAAATGGACGCGCCCTTTCTGGCGCAGTATCCCTGTTTCCATGCTGAAGAGGTCGTCGCGCTGACTCTTGCGGAAGTCGGGGTCGCGGCGGCGCAGCAGGAACTCGCGCACCTTGAGATAGTCGTTGGGATCGTACTCGTAGGAAATGGATACCGGTACGATGTTCAGTTCCAGCAGATTCTCTTTGGAATCACCGCCTCCGCCCAGAGAGAGCATCTTGACGACACTCTCCTGTGTCTTGTCGTTGGAATCCTTCGCCCGCCCTTCACGCTGGGCGATCCAGAGCGGTTCCTTGAGTGTGCCGATGGCGTAGTGGATGTAGCCCGAGAGATGTTTTGCAGCCTCGAGGGCTTCGCGGACGCCTGTATCGCGCTTGACTATGAAGCTGCGGTTGAGCTTCACTAAATCGGTGATCCAGTCGAAAATCAAGAGGTTGTTTCCGATTGCAACCTGAGTTAGGGGCAGTTTCGCGCGGATGAAACAAAGGTTGAGAAATGAAGCGTCGAGAACGATGTCGCGATGGTTGGTGATGAAGGTATGAGGCTTCGTGGAATCGATATTTCCCTCGCCGCTCATGCTCAGACCGTGGGTGGTGCGGGCAACAAGCAGCTCGAGAAAAGGACCCATGATTTTATGCTGGAACTCCATCTGGCTCTTGACCGACAGAAGCTTTTCGGTGAAAGCTTTGTAGTCAACATCGGGCATCACGTAGCGGACTGCGTGTTCGAACCCGGGTTCATGCACGAGGGTGGCTATTTTGTCGTGAAACTCGTGGTCGTCGTATGGCCGGATATCGGCGTATTCTTCTGCCTTTGAGTCAATATGTTGGTCGTCAGTCATGTCAGTGATATTTTGTGCACTGTAAGACAAACAATGCTAAGTGTCTTATGGTTTTCGTGAGGTTATGGAATGCTGTCAGGTTCAGCTTCGAGGACTTTCAGTTCTTCATTTTTCTGAGGCCCTTGCGTCGCCGGGCTTTGCAGTGGTTCAGGTTCTGGAGTCTTCGGCGGACTTGCTATGTCGGGGCTTTTTACTGCAGTGCTGTCGGCAGGAATTGTGGGCAGCGCCTCCACAGGCATCATGCCGTCGGGACGCTCGTGAAGCTCATCGAGCCGCCGGCGGTAGTTGATTACCGGAATACCGCGTCCGGCTTCGCGCATCAGGGCTTCCTGCGCTTCGGGAATGATGAATATATCTTCCGGCGATGTGGGGCGTATGCCTTCGTACCATTTGAATTTCGGCAGGTAAAATATACTTTTCTTTGCCAGAAAGAGCGGTGTGGCAGCGCCAGTTGTCTTGGGCCACATCTTGATTTTCTCTGTGGTACGTCCCTGGAAATAAGCGGTGAGGAAGCTGCTCTCGGCATTCACTATCTTGTTTATCGTAGAGTCGGATTCCTCGGGGAACATAATTATCTGGACGTTTCCGCTGATGTCGAGCTTTTTCATCTCGCCATTGACGAAATGGGCTACCATCTCCTTCCCGCTGAGCTGGTTGTACAGCTCGTCTTCCAGATGCTGGGCTGTGAATCCCTGATCGGGAAGGACAGCACGCTCCACGGTGGAGTCGTTCATGTGCATTTCGATGATGTTTCCGAATACCTGCTGTTCCTCATTCCAGATGATGGGATTGATATACATTCTCAGCGTGGAGTCGGCTTCGGTGAACCGTAGAGAGTCGGCCACGCCCTGCATGTCGGAGCGGAAAAAGCGCACACGGGGATAGACTACCGCTATATGAGTGGTGTCGAGACGGGTATATTCAGGAGTGTTTGTGAGTGTGTCTTCCGGAACGACGACGGAGTCGATCCGCGATGTGGTCTGGATATAGCGACCGTGGAGGTATAGGGTGTCGCCTTTGGAGTATTCGAGAATACGGGCGTTGCCGGTCGAGAAGGAACTGTCCGCTATCTCGTCGTAGAATCCATAGTCGGCATGCAGCTGGGCGTGATGGGCGCTGTCGGTAAGAATCATATTGCCGAAGGCTTCGCCGTAGCCGGCGTTGCGGTCGTAGAATATGGTGTCGGCGGTGAGTGTCGGCCCCTGAGCCGTGACGATGACAGAACGGTCGAATAGTGTGGTCCGGTTGCTGTCTGTGTCATATACTCCCAAAGATGTATATATTGTACCGCGGGCGTTGATGACTTCCGAGGGAGAATGCAGTTCGGCTATGTGGGTCGCCGTATTATAATATAATGTGTCGGAATAAATGTCGAGAGTGTCTTTCTGATTGTGTGAGTTCAGATGGACGTTCGTGTAGAAATTCGCTTCCTTGGTAGAAGGGGCATATTCACCGTATTGCGATACGAGAGTGTTCGAAGGATCGGTGAGGGTCCCTCCCACTTCGTAATATCCCAGGTCGATGCCGAGGTCGTAGATGAAGACGTCAGTCTCGAGTTTTACGTCGCGGTTTATAAGTTTTACTTTGTTGTCCTGATATCCGAAGAGCGTCGCAATTTCGGTAATGCCGTCGAAATTTAGCTCATCGGCATAAACGAAAAGTGTGTCGCCTTGCTCCATGCTGACATTCCCGAAAGCATTCATCGATTCGGTCTCCGAGAAATAATGGCAGCTGTCGCATTTCATTATCATCGGTCCCTTGGTGAAGACAACATCCCCGATAAGAATCATGAATGAATCCTGAGGATTTTTTTTCAGGATTTCGGCATGCTCGAGGAATACTCTGTTTCCTGCCGACCGGTCGGCAGTAGGAATCGTGGGCCTTATCACCGGCCTGTGTGTGGCCGGAGTAAAGGCTGCTATGATGGCCGGAAGAGCCACCATAACGAACAGAACGGAAAGAAATCCGGTTTTCGACCGCATAAGACGTGCCTCCGCGGTTTATTTCTGTTTAATCCACCCGGCGTGCTTGAAGTCACAGCCGCGCCATCCGTCCTCGATGCGGACGTAGGTGTTCTTGATTTTATCGGCAATCCATTTGTCGATGATTTCCTGTTCCTTGGCGCTTTCGTACATATTCTTGATTGTCTGGAAGTCGTCGCCGAGGTTTGCTGTATGTGCCTGAATGCGGTTCGACAGGCGTACGATAGCCACGATTTCGCGTCCGTGAGTCTCGTCGCGCATGATGAAAGGCTTGGAGATATCGCCTATTTCCATGGTGCTGACGGTCTTAGCCACGTCCTGAGGTAACTGCGACATCTGGAAGAGGGTATTGCCGGTTTCCTTGTTCACCATCACACCGCGGCTCATTCGGGTGTCTTTGTCCTGCGACACGTAGCGCACAGCCTCGTCGAATGTCACTACTTTATTGTCGACAATATCGGTGCGGAGGCTGTCGAGCTTGACCATCGCGTCGGTGAGGTCTTTCTCGGCTACCTTCGGTTTCAGAAGTATGTGGCGGGTATTGATTCGGTCGCCGCGCTTCTCGATGAGCTGGATGATATGATAGCCGTATTCGGTTTCGACAATTTTCGACACTTTTTTGGGGTCGTTGAGGTTGAAAGCCACTGCCGCAAATTCGGGTACGAGTTCGCCGCGGCCCATGAATCCCAGTTCGCCGCCGTGAACGCTGCTGCCCGGATCCTCGGAGTAGAGGATTGCAAGAGTCGAGAAATCGCTCTCGCCACGGGTTATGCGGTCGGAATAGTCGCGCAGACGGGCCTTGACATCATCGATTTCCTGACGCGGAATGACAGGATTGATGCTCAGAATCTGTACCTCGACCTGAAGGGGCACAAACGGAATACTGTCCTGAGGAAGTTTGTCGAAATAACGGCGCACGTCGCTCGGCGTGGTCTTGATGTCTTTTACCAGACTGTTCCTTACCTGCTGGATGCGGGAACGCTTGCGCATGTTGTCGAGATAGTATTCGCGGATTTCAGGGTAGGGCTTGCCGAAGTACTGCTCGACTTTTTCTTTCGATCCGAGCTGGTTGATGATATAGTTGAGCTGGCTTTCGACTTGAAGCTGCACCATCGATTCCTGAACCTCGACTGTGTCGATGTCTGCCTGATGGAGGAAGAGACGGTCGATGGCAATCTGCTCAGGAATGACGCAATAAGGATCGCCGGCAATCGGCTGACGCTCCTGAAGCATCTCCTGATAGGCCTTCTCGATGTCGGACTTGTAGATCGGCTCGTCGCCAATCATCCAGGCAACTTCTTCGATGACATTGTCGGCTGCTTTTGTGATGAATGCGGCGGCAATGGTCAGAATTGATGCCGCCAATATGATTTTTTTCTTCATTTTGTCCCTGTTTAGGTAGAATAAATGCAAAGTTAAGCCATTTTTCCCAATCTCCCTAACAGTTAATATTTTTTATCACTTTGGCGCGCAAAGCTCCCTGAATGCCATGGCTTTTGGAGTCGGCTTTCTCACATATTCTTTTATTTTGCTTGCCGATTGGATGTTTTTATTTAATTTTGCGCTATAAAGCAGAATAATACACATGAACAAGATAAAAGTATTCTACCGTGAGCACCCCGTGCTTTCCAATTTCATCCTGATTGTAATCACAGGTGGTGTGTTGTTATGGGCTGTCCTTATCTTTTTGGATTTCTGGACATTCCACGGCGATACCGCCATTGTTCCCGAAGTGAAGGGAAAGAATTATGCTGAGGCTTCGTCTGTTCTGGCGGCCAATGATCTCTTTATCGAGATTTCCGATTCGATCTATGACCGTTCGCTCGCTCCGGGAACCGTGACCGAGTCATGGCCCAAGGCCGGCGCCGTGGTGAAAAGAGGACGTCAGGTGTATGTCACGATAACGGCATTCTCCCCCAAGCAGGTGACTATCTCTATGCCGCTCACCGGAAATGTATCTTCGCGTCAGGCAATGAGTTATCTTCGCGGCATAGGCATCACCGATATCCGGCTGGAGAATGTGCCGTCGGAGTTTACCGATCTCGTGGTCGGCGCACGCTACGGCGACACCCCTCTCACGGTTGGATCCGTGATTCCCGTCACATCGACGGTGACTCTTCAGGTTGGCTGCGGTCCTGCTCAGGAAGAACTCGACAGCATCGGTGCGACCGAATCGTATATGATTGAGGAGCCGCTGGAGGGCTATGAGGAATGAGAGACGAGGATATCATCGAAGATCAGATTTTTGACGATGATTCAGTTCCCGAGGATTCCGCCTCCGACGGGAAGATTGTCGAAATTGACGGAACGGAGTATTATGAGCATTTCCGTTTCGTAGCCGACAAAGGTCAGGAATTGCTCCGCGTAGATAAATTCCTGGTAGAGAGGCTCAAGAAATCATCGCGCAACCGGGTGCAGCAGGCTGCCGAAGCCGGGTGCATTCTGGTGAACGGCAAAGCGGTGAAAAGCAATTACCGCGTCAAGCCTCTCGATGTCGTTCAGGTTGTCATGGACCGCCCGCGCTATGAATTCGAAATCATTGCGCAGGATATTCCGCTTGACGTTGTATATGAAGACAGATATGTGCTGGTGGTGAATAAACCGGCCGGCATGGTCGTTCATCCCGGTCACGGCAATTACGACGGCACTCTTGTCAATGCGCTTGCTTGGCATTTCCGCAATACTCCTGACTATGATGTGAACGATCCGCGTCTCGGTCTTGTGCACCGCATCGACAAGGATACTTCCGGACTGCTTGTAGTGGCTAAGACTCCCGACGCCAAGACCGATCTCGGACGTCAGTTCTTCAACAAGACCACAAAGCGCGAATATGTTGCCGTTGTCTGGGGATTGCCTGAGCCACCCGAGGGTACTGTAGCCACGAATATAGGCCGCAATCCTAAGGACCGGCTGCAGATGACGACATTCCCGCTTGACGGGCCGGAAGGCAAGCGGGCGGTGACGCATTATTCTGTCATCGAGCCGCTCGGGCATCTTTCGGTGATAAAATGTGTGCTCGAGACAGGCCGCACACATCAGATCCGTGTACATATGCGTTCGCTCGGCCATCCGCTGTTCAACGACGCACGCTACGGAGGCGACAAAATACTTCGCGGTGTCCGCTCGTCGACATATCAGGCCTTTATCAATAACTGTTTCGATATATGTCCGCGTCAGGCGCTTCATGCCCGGACGCTCGGCTTCCGTCATCCCGAGACAGGCGAGGAAATGTTCTTCACCGCTCCCGTGCCGGATGACATGACCGCTCTGATAGAAAAATGGAGGACATATAACCGCGGAACAAATCAACAATAGCATGACTCAGAATACTTTTTCCACCACCACATATGGTCTGATCGGGCGTCCGCTCGGACACTCGCAGTCCAAGTCTTTCTTTACCCGCCTTTTCGCTCAGGAGGGCAGCAGCGAAAGCTATGACAACTTTGAGCTTGAGAAACTGACACCCGAAGCTCTCTATTCGATGGTGCTCATGAATCCGAAACTCAAAGGATTCAATGTTACTGCGCCTTATAAAGAGGAGATAATGCAGTATCTCGATTCGATGGATGAGAATTCGACCCGTGTCGGAGCAGTCAATACAGTGAAAATACGCCGTGATGAAAGTGGAATGGTTCTCGGCCTTGACGGATATAATACCGATGTCGAGGGATTCCGGGAGAGTGTACGTCCGTTAGTCGATGCTGTGAATGCGAAGGGTGCGCTCATTCTTGGCACCGGGGGTGCCGCAAAAGCAGTCGCCGAGAGTCTCAGGCAGCTCGGTGTCGCCGTGCTCGGAGTAAGCCGTTCGAAGACGGGAGAAGGTTATATTTCCTATGATGGCCTCACTCCCGAAATCGTTGCCGCTTATCCTCTCATAGTCAATGCCACACCGCTCGGAACGTTTCCCAAAACAGATCTTTTCCCGCCTTTCCCCTATCAGTATATAACTTCCGCCAATGCCTGTCATGACCTGGTCTATAATCCGGCCAGATCGGAAGAGCG
>CABRLF010000001.1 GCA_902471685.1 uncultured Porphyromonadaceae bacterium | reverse complement strand
TGCGTCGCAGCCCCTTCCTATAGATTGTTTTATAATGTTATTCTGCAATAGCGACGCCGATAACGACGCGGTTCTTGTTGTTTTCTGCGAAGGGCTGAACAGTGTCACCCTTGTATTCGATATTGATGCGTGAGGAAGCGATGCCTGCTGCGGTGAGAGCGTCGGCGATACGCATTGCACGGAGTTTCGAAATCTTCATGTTGTATGCGGCAGAGCCGGTACCCTTGTCGGCATAACCGGTAACGGTTACGTTAGCCTTGGGATTCTCTTTCATGAAGGTGATGAGTTTGTCGACCTTTTCCTGCTCGGCAGCCTGAATGCGGGTAGAGTTGATGCGGAAGAAGATATCGGTGCTCATCTTCACGGGTTCAGGTTTTACTACGGGAGCGGGTTTGGGTTCGGGCTTGGGAGCCGGTGCGGGTGCGGGAGCCGGTTCTTCAACAACTTCTTCTGCCACTACTTCCTGAACTACTTTGCGGGTGCGACCGAAGTTGATCTTTACACCGGCGAGTGCATTGGTCTGTACGTCGACTTTCGAGCCCTTCTTGGAGTTGAAGCGGTCGGAAAGCAGGTTGGCGTTGACTTCGAGTGTGAGAGCTACTGCACGCGAAACATTGAATTCAATGCCGAGACCGCCACGGCCGGCTACGAAACCTTTAGTGCCGGACCATGCTTTCTGGAAAGGAACACCGGCTGCAACGAGATCTTCAACATCATTGTTGTGGAATCCTGCTGTGCCGCCGATACCTAAGAATCCGTATACGTCGATTACGCGGTCGGGATTATAGTCCATGAAGAGATTTGTGAAAGAGAGGACTGCGTCCACGTTCCCCTGAACGTAGTTCCACTTGTAGTTATGGCGGGGCGTTACCCATGAGCCTTTTGCCTGCCAGCCGGAAACACCTGCGCGGAGGCTGAAGACGGGAGAGAAGCGGTAGCCGGCATAGAATGCGGCTGCCGGGGAGATAAGCTTGGAGAAGGAGGTTTCGCCTACAGTATAGGCTGCACCTACCTGGGGATTGATAAACCAGTGAGGATTAAACTCTACTGTCGCTGTTTCTTCCGCGAAGCCTGCGGCTGTCTGAGCCGTTGCTGCGAGCGGTGCGGCAGCAAAAAGTATCACAGCTGATGCGAGAATAGAATGAATCGTTTTCATAAAATTATGTTTTATGTTGTATATAATAGAATTTGTATATATTATAATAATGCTTAATGTGATAAAAAAGTTATGCAAAAGCCCGAAAAATTTTTAATCTCGGATAAGTCTTGCAAATATATCACAAAAAAACGTTAACGAGCGTATCAAAATTGACACACCCCATCCTCTCTTTCCTTAACGGTATTCGCATACTTTGAATTATGCATCTTGTGCCGGATGAGGATATTTTTTTGATAATTCGGTTAAATTGGTGTATTTTTGTGAGAGAAAACCAAAAACCAACAATATGCACAAGATAGCAATGACAGCAACAGCTATGCTTTTGGCTGCGACCGCCGCCGGAGCGCAAGGCTTCGACGGAAAGGGTGAAAATTTCAGCATTGAGGCTCTCGAGGCCCTCGGCCGTGTTTCTGACCCGGTGGTAAGCCCCGACGGCAAGACCGTACTTTTCGGTATAGCATATGATAATGTAGTTGAGAACAATTCCAATAACGATCTTTATACAGTTCCTGTCGCTGGTGGTGCTCCCGTGCGGATCTCCGAGACGCCGCGCAGCGAAAGCGGGGCAGTGTGGATGGCCGACGGGCGTATCGCTTTCATGTATCCCGATGCCGACGGGAACATGCAGATGTGGACTATGAATGCCGACGGATCGAACCGTGTACAGGCTTCGTCGCATCCCGGTGGTATATCTGGATTCCTCCTTTCGCCCGACGAGAGCAAGATTGTTGTGATCGGCAACGTGAAATATGCCCGTACAGCCGGCGACCTCTACCCCGATCTGCCAAAGGCTACAGGCCGTGTAATCGACGACCTTATGTATAAGCACTGGGACGAATGGGTAACCGAGATTCCTCATCCCTGGATCGGTACTTTCGACGGCTCCAAGGTAGAGGGTCTGAAAGATATTATGGCCGACGAACCCTTCGAGGCACCGATGAAACCCTTCGGTGGCGTTGAGTCGTTCGCATGGAGCCCCGACAGCAAGGTTCTCGTCTATGTATCCCGCAAGAAGACAGGTCTCGAATATGCCATCTCGACCAATTCCGATCTCTATGCCTACACTCTCGAGACAGGAGAGACCCGCAATCTTACCGAGGGCATGATGGGTTACGACACTATGCCGGCATTTTCGCCCGACGGAAGCTCTCTTGCCTGGCTAAGCATGGAGCATGACGGATACGAGAGCGACCGCAACCGTCTTTTCATCATGGATCTCCGTTCTTCCGAAAAGCGTGATCTCACTGCCGAATGGGATTATACCATCGACCAGTTCGCATGGGCGCCCGACAGCAAAGGTCTTTACTTCGTCGCTGCCAAGGACGGTGTTGTTCCCGTGTTCAGCATCGATCTCAAAGGTACTGTGAAGCAGCTCACCGATGAATGTGCCGACTTTGCTTCGATCAGTGCCGCCGGCAAAGACCGTGTTGTCGCACTGAAGCACAGCATGCTCTATCCTAACGAAGTCCAGCTTATCACTCTCCGTGGCAAGAAAGCACCGGAAATCAAGGCTCTTACAGATGTCAATGGTCCGATTCTGGCTACGTGCGCTATGCCTACCGTTGTCAAGCGGATGGTTCCGACAACCGACGGCAAGGAGATGCTCGTCTGGGAAGTGCGTCCTCCGAAATTCGACGCCTCGAAGAAATATCCCGCTCTTCTCTACTGCCAGGGCGGCCCCCAGCAGGCAGTCAGCCAGTTCTGGAGCACTCGCTGGAATCTCGCTGTGATGGCTGCTCACGGATATGTGATCATCGCGCCCAACCGTCGCGGTCTTCCCGGCTTCGGCAGCGAGTGGAATGCCCAGATCTCAAAGGATTATCCCGGACAGAATATGCAGGACTATCTTTCGGCCGTGGACTATATGAAGCAGGAACCGTATATCGACGGAGCACATATCGGCGCTACCGGTGCAAGCTACGGCGGTTTCTCGGTATATGAGCTTGCCGGAATCCACAATCATCGTTTCGCTGCGCTTTTGGCTCATGCAGGTATCTTCAATCTCGAGGCACAGTATGTCGAGACCGAGGAGATGTGGTTTGCCAACTGGGATCTCGGTGGTGCTTACTGGGATAAGGACAATGCTGTGGCTCAGCGCACTTTTGCTGCTTCGCCGCACCGCATGGTCGACAAGTGGGATACTCCTATCATGATTTCGCACGGCGAATACGACTACCGTATCCTTGCTTCGCAGGGTATGGCTGCTTTCAATGCTGCAAAGCTTCGCGGCATTCCCGCCGAGATGGTGATTTTCCCGGATGAGAATCACTGGATTCTCAAGCCCCAGAATGCTATCCTCTGGCAACGTCTCTTCTTCCGCTGGTTCGATCGCTGGCTGAAATAATAAAGTTTAGGGTTTAAAGTTTAAGGTTTAGGTAATTGAATCTCTGAACCTTAAACTCTCGACTTTAAACCAACTGAAATAATGTCGAAAACCAAGCTTAAAAAAGAACTGATCACCTTCACCAGCGATGAGCTGTTGGAGGTGATTCTCAATACCTACGATTCGTCGAAGGAAGCGAAAGATTATCTCGAATTTTTCATCAATCCGGATGCCGACAAGCTCCTTGACGACAAAACGCAGCTCATTGCCAAGGAAATAAGCCGCGTCCGCCGTGGCGGGTACAGTAAGTTCCGCATCAGCTATATACGGGGTATAATAAAGGGTTTCGCCGCATATGGCGTCTCTCCGGATTATGTATGCCGGATCATGAGTAATACCATATCGATGCTCACAGGCCATTCCCGGTATTACTATTACACCGAAACACAGACCAAGGGCATGTTCAAACTCGTTGCCGACTATATCGTTTATGCCGACAAACATGAGATGCTGCAGTCGGCCATAGAGTTCATCGACCGGCTGTCGCATAGCGATCTTGGCAAGCAGAGCATCCGTAAGGCCCTGATGCAGTCCGCCCGTGAGGCCGTGGCGGCAGCGGGCAATAGATTGGGCTAACTTCCCCGACGGGCGTTGTTCGGTTGTCCCATATTGCCGGGACGCTCGTTTCCCGCAGGAGTCGACGGTCTGCCGTTGATACCGGGATTATTGTCTATCTGTGGCGGACGCGACGGTCGTTCCGGAGCGGGTTTTATATTCGACGGCGGAAGTGCCGGTCCCACGCCGGGATTGAGAATCGGCGGCCGTGACGGACGGATCGGAGCTATCGCAGGCCCGTAATTCCAGAGCGGATTGTTCCAGTAAGGACTGTTGTAATAACCGTCGCCCATGAACCCCGGGCCATAGAATCCGTTGCCGTAATAGTATGGATCTGTCGGATAAGAGGAGTCCAGTTCGACGCCATAGCCCAGATCCGCGCACGATGTGAGGCTCAGAGCAGCAGCCAGAGAGAGAAGTATTTTCGTTTTCATCGTTCTTCTGTTATTTATTCTAAATATTATAACAATTCTCAGAGTAAAAAAGCCGATATAATGGCTTATTTTGCTTAATTTTGAAGCGTGAAACAGACTGGAACCATAATTCGCAATACAGGTGCGCACTACATTGCGCGGACGGATGACGGACGCGAGGTGCGGTGCCTTGCAAAAGGTAATTTCCGCATTAAAGGAATCCGCACCACTAATCCCGTGGCGGTCGGCGACCGGGTGGAACTCTCTCCCGAAGGGGCCGACGGCGTGGCATATATCACTGCCGTACTGCCGCGGCGCAATTATATTATCCGCCGTGCCAGCAATCTCTCCAAGGCTGCACATATCATCGCGGCCAATATAGATTGCGCCGTTCTGGTCGTGTCGCTTGTGCATCCTGCCACATCTTTCACCTTCATCGACCGCTTTCTTGCCACTGCCGAGGCATACAGTATTCCTGCCGTTCTGGTAGTGAACAAGGAGGATCTGCTCTCGGCTCCGGAAGATCGTGAATTCCTCGAGGCTGTCCTGTATCTTTACCGTTCCATCGGTTATAAATGCATGGCGGTGTCTGCCAAGACAGGCGAGGGGCTCGATGAGCTTGCCGAATTCCTGCGCGGAAAGGTTTCTCTCTTTTCAGGCAACTCGGGTGTAGGCAAATCCACGCTCATCAATGCACTCATTCCCGGTGTGGAACTTCGCACCGGAGAGATCTCCGAAGCCCATGATACAGGCATGCACACCACGACTTTCTCCGAGATGTATACTTTGCCCGGAGGTGGGGAGGTGATCGATACTCCGGGGGTACGCGGTTTCGGTGTCTTCGATTTCGACCGCGAGTCGGTCGGACATTATTTTCCCGAGATCTTCGAGGCATCGCATAGCTGCCGCTTCGGCAACTGCACTCATACCCACGAGCCCGGCTGCGCTGTCCTCGAGGCAGTCGCCGATCACCGCATTGCCGAGTCGCGTTATAACTCATATCTCAGCATCCTCGGAGAGACCGAGGATGGCGAGGATAAATATCGTAAAGGTTATTGAAATGAAAAATAAAGAGACAGAGCTGGTCGCCGATGCTCTCGCACGTGTCCTTGCCGGCGGGATGCTTGATGAGGAGACTCTGTATGCTCTTGCAGATATAGAAAGCGAGGAGGGCAGGGCTGCCCTTGTCGACGGCGCCGCTAAGATTACGGCAAAGTTCTCGCCGCGTAAATTTGATTTCTGTTCTATTATCAACGCCCGTTCGGGCCGTTGTCCCGAGAACTGCAAGTGGTGCGCACAGTCGGTGCATTTCAGCACCGGGTGTGACGAGTACGGCATGGTCGATACCGAGGAATCACTTAGAGCCTCCGATCTTAACGCCGATGCAGGCGTCATGCGGTTCTCCCTCGTGGCCAGCGGTCGTAAGGTGACGGGCCGCGATCTCGACCGTGTGTGCGACGACATAAAGGCTATCAATGCACGTGGCCGCATCAAGACCTGTGCTTCGCTCGGTCTTCTGGACGAAGCTGCCCTTCGCAAACTATGGGATGCCGGAGTGCGCCGCTATCACTGCAACCTTGAGACCGCTCCTTCCTATTTCCCGACGCTCTGCACCACACATACCCAGGCCGACAAGCTCGAGACCATCAATGCCGCTCGTCGCATAGGATTCGAAGTCTGCTCAGGCGGTATAATCGGTATGGGCGAGTCGCGTCGTCAGCGCATGGAGCTTGCCATAGAACTGCGCAAGGTACATCCAGCGTCGATCCCTATCAATATCCTCTGTCCTATCCCAGGCACACCGCTGGAGAATGTGCCTCTGATTTCCGAAGAAGAGATCATCGACTGCGTGGCGATGTTCCGCTTCGCACATCCACGTGTGCAGCTCCGCTTTGCCGGTGGAAGAAAGCGTATGAGCCGCGAAAATACAATCAGGGCTATGCGTACGGGAATTAACGGTGCCATAGTGGGCGATTTGCTTACCACTATAGGCGCTACAATGGACGAGGATCGTATAACAGTGACAGAAGCCGGATATGAACCCTGATTTTCAGCTTACGAACCGCCTTCTTAAGGAATTCGGCTCGCTCGATGATGCAAAGGGACGGCGCCGCACAGGTCTTTTTGTGGCTGAGGGTACGAAATGCGTACTCGAGCTTATGGCCCGTTTCAGCGCTGCTTATGTTTTCGCTTCCGCCGACTGGCATGCAGAGCATCAGGTTGTGGCCGACAATATTGTCGAAGCGTCTCCGGCCGATCTGCGGCGGCTCACCAGACTGGTCGCTACTCCTCCGGTCATAGCTTTTTTCAGAATCCCCGAACCCGAACCTGTGCCTGCGTCCGACGGTAAACTCACTCTTATGCTCGATCGTGTGCAGGATCCCGGTAACCTCGGCACTATATTGCGGACATGCGACTGGATGGGTGTACGCACTGTCATCGCTTCGTGCGACACCGTCGATTGCTTCAACCCCAAAGTCGTGCAGGCTACCATGGGCGGTCTCGCACGGACACGAGTATATTATACCGACCTTGTTCCTTACCTCGAGCAGCTGACTGCCGGAATTCCGGTTTATGGCACCTTCCTCGACGGTGAGAATATCTATAAATCACCCTTATCTGACGGTGGAGTCGTGATTATGGGCAACGAAGGGCAGGGCATATCCGATGCGGTTGCCGCCCACGTATCGCACCGCCTCCTCATTCCTCCCTATGACAGCGCTGGTGCAGTCGAGAGTCTCAACGTCGCCACCGCTACAGCCATAGTCCTTTCGCAATTCCGCGCCCGGCAATAATTGACGTAATAAAAATATTAGCCCCTGATGGTGAGGTTGTTAGTCCTATCCATCAGGGGCGTAAAGTATTTTCTTAAGAAATTAAGGTTATTTCCTTCTTGCCGGATGCTTGCGGAGTACGAACGCAGTGCGGGCGGGAATATAGAGCTTGAGCCATGCCACGCCTGCCGGTTCATAGAGCGGATCGGGAGAGGTGAAATGCTCGACCTTCTCGTCGATATTGCCGAATCCGCCGAAGTCGGGATTGTCCGTGCTCAGCACGACGCTGTAGACGCCGTCGGGAGCGAGGATTCCGTAGTCGCTGAAGCTCTTTGTGGGGCTGAAATTGAAAACGAATATGAGGTCGCCGCGCATGAATGCAAGCACCTGGTCGTCGTCTTTCTCCCAAAGCTTGCGGATGGGCTTGGCCTGGAAGTTGTGACGCCGGCTTACAAGCTCGATCATGGCGTTGTCGAATGCGTTGAGGAAGCGGTACTGCAGATCCTGACGGTCGACAAGATCCCACTGGCGGCGTGCGTATTTGTAACTCCAGCCATTGCCTTCGCGCGGGAAGTCGATCCACTCGGGATGGCCGAATTCATTACCCATGAAGTTGAGGTAGCCGCCGTTGATAGTGGCCAGGGTGACGAGGCGTATCATCTTGTGGAGTGCTACGCCTCGGGCTACATCTGCGTCGGTGTCGCCTACCATCATGTGCCAGTACATCTTGGAGTCGATGAGGCGGAAAATTACGGTCTTGTCGCCTACAAGTGCCTGATCGTGACTCTCGACGTAGGAGATTGTCTTTTCGTCCGCACGTCGGTTGGTCAGTTCCCAGTATATGGAAGTCGGATGCCAGTCTTCGTCCTTCTTTTCTTTCAGGGTCTTGATCCAGTAGTCGGGGATACCCATCGCCATACGGTAGTCGAAACCGATACCTCCGTCGGCGAATGGAAGAGCCAGACCGGGCATACCGCTCATTTCCTCTGCGATTGTGATTGCCGTGGGTTTGATCTCGTGGATGAGGAGATTGGCAAGCGTGAGATAAGTGATGGCGTCGGTATCCTGTCCTCCGTCGTAGTAGTCGCCATAAGAGCCGAATGCCTTGCCGAGTCCGTGATCATAATACAGCATTGAAGTCACCCCGTCGAAGCGGAAACCGTCGAAATGATATTCCTCGAGCCAGTATTTGCAGTTGGACAGGAGGAAATGAATCACTTCGTTCTTGCCGTAGTCGAAGCAGAGGGAGTCCCATGCCGGATGTTCGCGACGCGACGGATCGGCGTGAAAATATTGCGAGGGTGTGCCGTCAAGGCGCCCGATGCCTTCGTTTTCGTTCTTCACGGCATGGCTGTGGACGATGTCCATAATTACGGCGATGCCGCGGTTGTGTGCGTCGTCGATCAGCTTCTTGAGGTCTTCGGGCGTTCCGAAGCGGCTTGATGCCGCATAGAAATTCGATACGTGGTACCCGAAAGAACCGTAGTAGGGATGCTCCTGGATGGCCATGATCTGGATGGCGTTGTATCCGTCGGCGTCGATACGCGGCAATATGTTCGTGCGGAATTCCTCATAGGTGCCTACTCCTTCTTTTTCCTGAGCCATACCGATATGGCACTCGTAGATGAGCAGCGGCTTGGTGTCGGGAGTGAACCCGGCATCCGTCCATTTGAACTTACGTCTCGGGGCATGGATCTGGGCAGAGAAGATATGTGTCTCCGGATCCTGGACTACTCGGTCGGCATAAGCGGGAATACGTTCGCCGCTTCCGCCCGGCCATGCTACGTGCATCTTGTAGATCTGGCCTTCCGACATTGCCTCTTTGGGGAAGGTGCCTTCCCATACGCCGGATACGCCTCCTCCGACACGGTGGAGCGCGAATTCAGGCTTTTCCTGCCAGTCGGAGAAGTCGCCGACAAGGACTATCCCGGTCGCATTGGGCGCCCATTCGCGGAAGGTCCACGTACCGTTGCTGTTGCGGTGAAGGCCGAAGTATTTGTATGCGTTGGCGAAATCGGAGAGAGAGCCGCTTTCAGAAGTCAGGTCGCGCATCTTACGCAGCACATCTTCATGACGCCCTTCGATTGCCGGAGCGAAAGGTGCCAGCCATGGATCGTTTTTGAGAATGCTTAGTTGTTTCTTTTTCATATGTTAGTTATGGGGAGATATTTCATTTTATTTTCGTCCGAAGTCTGCCGGGATTTCACCCCACAGTTCGGTTTTCCATTTCAGAATAGGGTTGCGGATTGGTCCGTTGGCCGAGAGCCACGCATCGGCTCGCCTTAGCAGCTCAAGGGTGGGTGCCGTCACCTCGTTTTCTTCGAGAGTTGTTTTCGAGTGTCCTTTGCGGAGCCAGCTGAAAGTATTTTTCGAGTCGGTGTAAATCGGTGTCGTCGTATCGTTGTTTTTGGCCAGAATTGCCGCCAGATGTATCATTGCCAGATATTCGGCGATATTGTTTGTGCCGATATATTTTTTTGTGGCTCCTACGTGGAACAGTTCCTGACCGTCGATTACGCGCACGGCCCGATATTCCATCCGGCCGGGATTGCCCGAGCAGGCTCCGTCGACGGCGATGCCGTCAAGCCGTATGTCCGGAATCGATGTATAATCTTTGATGCCGTCGATTTTATACGGCTTGGTGCTGATATTCACAGGGCTATACGATGCGGTGCGCTTCTGAGGCTCTTCAGTTGCTGTTTTCCTGCGGTCTGCCTCACGAAGGATTGCACGCATTATGTCGAGTTCCTTTTTGGGATCGCCGCGGAATGCCTCAACCGCTTCTTCCTGAGTGGCGAACGACTTGTAGCGCGCCCCCGGATAACCATGAATCTGGCGCTGGCATTCAGTCCAGGAATTATAGACCCCCGGCTCCTCGCCGACCCAGACGGTGTAGAATTTATTCTTGAGTTTCGGCATTACGAGAATTGCAGGAAAAGATTGATGTCTACCTGACGCATATTCAGCAGGGCTGCAACGGATGCGTCGACGCATTTGCCGAGGAAGAGGAATGCGCCGCGGCGAAGGCCCTTGTTGAGTTTGAGCGCGTTGGCTACGCCCTCGCATACAAGGATGTCGTCAAGCATGGCTACGAAGGTATTGCTCAGTGCCATGGCCATTGTCCTCGGCACGGCATTGCCGGCGTTGATATAACATAGGCGCTGTGGTTCCGAAGGATTTGTATCTGCCGGCGAGGCCAGATCGAGGTCGACTGTCTGCATGGAAGGGAAGGCTTCGCCGGGTTTTGACGAAAGATCGAAGCATATCACTCCGCGCTTCATCTGTGCCACTATATCGGCGTTGATGGCGGCGGCACGCGATGATGCATCGGTGGCTATGACTATATCCGCGCTTCTGAGAGCCGACAGGAATACTTTAGGATGGAACGACGAGCCTATGACACCTGGCCCGAGCCGCATGGTTGCGTCGCGGAGCCGGTATATGTCGTGATCGAACATCCTCACTGTCGCTCCAAGCCCCATGGCGCTCTGGGCGGCTGCTACAGCGGCCATGTCGGATCCTATCGTTATCACTTCGCATGGCACCACTCCGGCTACGCCGCCAAGGAGGATGCCTTTCCCGTGGATGGAGTCGGCAAGAAGCGACGATGCTACTGCGATGGCGGCGCGTCCGTCGATTTCGCGGAGTATGTCGGCGAATGGCAGATGGCCTTTGTCGTCGGTGATGCGGTCCAGTGCAAGAGCTATTACATGGCGCTTGACAAGTATCTCCAGCGGCAGACGGTCTTCTTCCGATGTATGCATGAACGTAAGAAGAAGGGCGCCGCGCTTCACTTTTTTCGCGTCGGCGGCGGAAAGATGCTGGAGGTAGAGCACTATGTCGGCTCCGAGAGCCTCGTCGCGCTCCACGATTTCAACCCCATGTCGTGCGTATGCGTCGTCGGAATAGTGGATGTGCTCGGCGGCGCCATGCTCAAGAAGTACCCTGAAACCACGGTCGACGAGCACCGACGCACCCTCGGGGGTGAGCGGAATCCGATGGTCCGACAGGCTTTGCGACGCGGGCAGTCCTATGGATGCCTTGCGGGTGTCGGCTGCTACGCGCAGCATCTCTTCAAGGGGAACTTCATTCATCTGGAGTGGGTGCTTAACACATCTGTAGAATCGTACGTTACCTTAAAAACCGTTCACGGAATAACTCGACCGACTCTGCTATCTGAGCAGCTGATTCAAGCCGGCTGGAGTCAAATGAGAATGGTGCGCGTGCATAGTGAATGCTGCGAACGGCTGTCAGCTCGCGCACTTTGTCGAGCAGTGCGTCAGGACGGTCGAGATAGGCGTCTACCAGCGGACGGCCAGGCCCGGCTTCGATCAGACGCCGGACAATGGTCTGAGGGTCTGCTTCGAGTCGGACTACTGTTCCGCGGCTGAGCATATAGTCCATATTCTCAGTCCGGCAGGGGGTACCTCCGCCGCATGCTACAACTGTATCGTCTGTGCCGACCGACCGGAGAGTCTCGCTTTCCAGAGCACGGAAGCCGTCCTCGCCACGGGAAGCGAAAATCTCGGGTACGCTCATGCCGGTTCTGCGTCGTATCTCATCATCGAGGTCGATGAACGACAGCCCCGGCACAGCCTTGGCAAGCGCACGGCCCAATGTCGTCTTTCCGCAGGCCATGAATCCGATCAGGAAGACCGGTCTCATTTCTTTTCTTTCAGCAAGTCGCGTATTTCGGTGAGCAGTTCGGTCTCGGTCGGGCCTGCAGGTGCTGCAGGAGCTTCGGGTGCGGGCTCGGGAGCCTTTTTGAGCTTATTGACGAACTTAATGGCTACGAAGATGCAGAAGGCAATGATGATGAAGTCTATGATAGTCTGCACGAAAGCGCCCCATGTCACGGCGACTTCGGGTGTGACGATCTCCTCTCCGTTGGTCACGGCCTGCTGGATAATCCATTTGTGGTCGGAGAAATTGACGCCGCCTGTGAGGACTCCGATTACAGGCATGATGACGTCGTTCACAAGCGAGGTGACTATTTTGCCGAATGCAGCGCCGATGATAACGCCGACTGCCATGTCGACAACATTGCCTTTCATGGCAAATTCCTTGAATTCGCTGAGAAATTTCTTCATTGTCGTATTGTTATATTTGGTGAAAAATCATTATGTATAACGAATAAGATCGCAAAAAAGCCGATGTTCATAGCTTTTTTCTCCGTTGAGCACAAAATTACACAAATTTTCTTAATAAAAAAACCGCCCCGATGAATTGAAATACCGAAATTTTTCATTAATTTTGCAACGCATTACCAAAAGACGGATATTCTCCGACACTGTATTAATTTTGCACATAAGGAACAAACACATAATCAACCCAATATTCAATATTAACCGACTATGACTAAAATTGGTATCAATGGCTTTGGCCGCATCGGTCGTTTCGTATTCCGTGCTTCCACAAAGCGCGATGACATCGAAGTAGTTGCCATCAACGATCTTCTCCCCGTTGACTACATGGCTTACATGCTCAAATACGACACTATGCACGGTCGCTTCGAAGGCGAAGTTAGCTGCGACGTAGAAAAGAGCGAGCTCATCGTTAACGGCAAGCACATCCGCGTTACCGCTTGCAAGAACCCCGCTGAAATCGCTTGGGGCGAAGTAGGTGCTGAATACGTTGTTGAATCCACCGGCCTCTTCCTTACTAAGGAAAAAGCTCAGGCTCACATCGAAGCAGGTGCCAAGTACGTGGTTATGTCCGCTCCTTCTAAGGACGACACCCCCATGTTCGTTTGCGGCGTAAACGATCAGACCTATGCTGGTCAGCAGTTCGTTTCCAACGCTTCCTGCACCACCAACTGCCTCGCTCCTATCGCCAAGGTCCTCAACGACAAATTCGGCATCAAGGAAGGCCTCATGACCACTGTTCACTCTACTACCGCTACACAGAAGACCGTTGACGGTCCCTCCATGAAGGACTGGCGCGGTGGCCGTGCTGCTTCCGGCAACATCATTCCCTCCAGCACAGGCGCTGCTAAGGCTGTAGGCAAAGTTATCCCCGAACTCAACGGTAAGCTCACCGGTATCTCGATGCGTGTCCCCACCCTCGACGTATCTGTTGTCGACCTCACCGTCAACCTCGAAAAACCCGCTACCAAAGAAGACATCTGCGCTGCTATGAAAGAAGCTGCTGCCGGTGAACTCAAGGGTGTGCTCGGATACACCGAAGACGCTGTCGTTTCTTCCGACTTCCTCGGCTGCCCCCTCACTTCTATCTTCGATGCTAACGCTGGTGTTTACCTCACCCCGAACTTCGTTAAGGTTGTATCATGGTACGACAACGAAATCGGCTACAGCAACAAGGTTCTCGACCTCATCGCTGTTATGAAGAAATACAACGGCTAATCTGCCGACTGTATATCGCAAAAAAAGAAGAGACTGCAAGCGCGGTCTCTTCTTTTTTTACCCCGCAATCCATACGTGGAGTGATATTTTTCCGTAAATTTGCGTGGCCAAAATGAAACAATTATGAGATACGAATATGATTATCTTATCATCGGGTCCGGCATTGCGGGCATGAGTTTCGCCCTGAAGGTTGCCCGTCCCGGCGTTAAGGTTGCGCTTGTGTGTAAAACAACGCTTGATGAGGCTAATACGGCCCTCGCACAGGGTGGTGTGGCTTCGGTTACGAACCTTGAAGTTGACGACTTTGAAAAGCATATTCACGATACAATGGTGGCCGGCGACTGGCTCAGCGAGCCCGCTGCCGTAGATCAGGTGGTGCGCAATGCTCCGGCGCAGATACGCCAGCTTCTGGACTGGGGTGTGGATTTCGATCGTAAGGAAGACGGTAATTTCGACCTTCACCGTGAAGGGGGGCACAGCGAATTCCGAATCCTCCATCATGCCGACAACACCGGATTCGAGATTCAGCAGAGTCTCAACAAGGCTGTGCGCGAGAATCCCGATATCGACATTTTTGAGAATCATTTCGCTATCGAGATCATCACTCAGCATCATCTGGGCAAGATCGTCACACGCCGCACTCCCGATATTACTTGCTACGGCGCATATGTCCTCGATATCGCTGCCGGACGTGTCGATACATTCCTTTCGAAAATCACAGTGATGGCAACAGGCGGCTGCGGCGCTGTCTACCAGACTACAACCAATCCTCTCGTCGCTACCGGCGACGGTATCGCAATGGTATACCGCGCCAAGGGTACTGTCAAGGATATGGAGTTTATCCAGTTCCACCCGACAGCCCTCTTCCATCCCGGCGACCGTCCGTCATTCCTCATCACCGAGGCCATGCGCGGCTATGGTGCCGTGCTCCGCAACCTCAAAGGTGAGGAATTCATGCATAAATATGACCCCCGCCTCTCGCTTGCTCCGCGTGATATAGTAGCACGTGCCATCGACTCGGAGATGAAGCTCTACGGCGACGACCATGTCTATCTCGACGTGACCCATAAAGACCCCGAAGAGACGAAAAAGCACTTCCCGAATATCTACGCCAAGTGTCTGTCCCTCGGAATCGACATAACTAAAGATTATATTCCAGTAGCTCCAGCAGCGCATTATCTCTGCGGCGGCATCAAGGTCGATCTCAATGGTGAATCGTCGATCAAGCGCCTTTACGCTCTTGGCGAATGCAGCTGTACCGGACTCCACGGAGGCAATCGTCTCGCTTCCAATTCGCTCATCGAGGCTGTTGTATATGCCGACGCTGCAGCCCGCCATGCCGTCGGGGAGCTTCCGCATCTCGGCTTGCGCACCGATGTTCCCGACTGGAACGACGAGGGCACACGCCACAATGAGGAGATGGTTCTCATCACCCAAAGTATACGCGAGGTGAACCAGATTATGGGTGTATACGTTGGTATTGTACGCTCCAACCTCCGTCTGGACCGCGCATGGAACCGTCTCGACATCCTCTACGAGGAGACCGAGCGGCTCTTCAAAGGCTCTAAGGCTTCCCGAGAGATATGCGAGTTGCGTAATATCATCAATGTCGGATACCTCATCATGCGGCAGGCCAAGGAGCGTCATGAATCGCGCGGTCTTCATTACACTATCGACTATCCTCCGGTAAAGCACCAAGAATAAGATATGTTCAACGAAAAAAGAAGCAGTATGCTTCACGGCATACTTTTGATCGGTCTCTTCTCATGCGCGGCCTTTTATATAGGTAGCGCACAGATTTTTCAGGACCTCAGTTTCAGCCCGATGATCATCGGTATCATTCTGGGTATGCTCTATGCCAACAGTCTGCGCAATCATCTTCCGGAAACCTGGGTGCCCGGCATCCAGTTCTGCTCGAAGAAACTGCTCCGCCTCGGTATCATTCTCTATGGATTCCGTCTAACGTTCCAGGATGTGATAAATGTCGGAGCCGCCGGTATTGTCATTGACTGTATAGTTGTGGTTGTCACAATCATTGGAGGCGTGTACATTGGCAAACTGCTGAAAATGGACCGTGATATAGCGCTTCTCACCTCTATCGGATCCGGAATCTGCGGCGCGGCTGCTGTGCTCGGTGCCGAGGCTACTATCAAGACAAAGCCTTATAAGACCGCAGTGGCTGTTGCTACGGTGGTGATATTCGGTACGATATCCATGTTCCTTTATCCTATCGCCTATCGTGCCGGAATCCTCGGTCTCACTCCCGATGAGATGGGTATCTATGCCGGTTCGACCCTTCACGAGGTGGCTCACGCTGTGGGTGCCGGCAATGCTATGGGAACTGAAATATCCAATGTCGCTATCATCGTCAAGATGATCCGTGTGATGCTTCTTGTTCCCGTTCTTCTCGTTCTCGGCTACTGGGTTGCTCTTCAGGCTGCCAAGGGCAAGACCGAAGGCGGTGAGGCTGAAGGAAAAGGCAAGGTATCCGTTCCATGGTTTGCCCTCCTGTTCCTCGTTGTTATCGGTTTCAATTCATTCAACCTGCTTCCGGCAGCCGTGGTGGACGTAATCAACTATATCGACACATTCCTGCTCACTATGGCAATGGTTGCCTTAGGTGCCGAGACGAGCATTGATAAATTCAAGAAAGCTGGCGCAAAGCCCTTCATCCTTGCGTTCATCCTTTATATCTGGCTGATTGCCGGCGGATGGGCACTTGCACGCTACGTAGCTCCGGCACTGCTTTAAGTACTAAGTACAAGTGACGAGTGACTAAGTAGCATTAGATACGAGATACAGATAACGAGTGGCTAAGTATTGCGCTTAGCCACTCGTTATCTGTATCTCAAATTAGTTCTGTCGGCCGGCCTTAGTCACTCGTCACTAGTACCTAATACTTCTTATAGATCATCGCCGATGCCTGTGCGGCGATACCTTCGCCGCGGCCTGTGAAGCCAAGGCGTTCGGTGGTGGTTGCTTTTATGCTCACCCGGTCGATGCCGATGCCGAGATCGGATGCGACATTCTCGCGCATCTGGGCTATATGGGGAAGCATTTTCGGTGCCTGAGCGATGATAGTTACGTCGATATTGACAGGCGAGAAACCCTCACGGGCGAGGATTGCAACCACTTCGCGCAGAAGCATGCGCGAGTCGGCGCCTTCCCACTGCGGGTCGGTGTCGGGAAAATGCTTGCCTATGTCGCCCAGAGCGGCGGCGCCCAAGAGTGCGTCGGAAAGTGCGTGGAGCGCCACGTCGGCGTCGCTGTGTCCAAGGAGTCCGCGGTCATATGGAATATCCACGCCGCAGATTATGCAACGGCGTCCTTCGACAAGCCGGTGAACGTCGAAGCCGTTGCCGATTCGGAAATCGGGTATACTCATGTTCGTTTATCTTTTGGATCCGAAGATGTCGCGGAGACCGTCCATATCAAAAGTCAGACTGAATCTCAGCGTCTGGTCGAGAGGCGAGTTTGCGGCTGTCGCAAGCATGTATGAGGCATCCAGCCGGACTACATTGAGCGAGAAACCGGCGCCGAGAGAGAAGTAACTGCGGTTGCCTTTGAACTGGTTTTCGTAGTAGTAGCCGCCGCGGAGGAAGAACTGCTGGTTGTAGGAATATTCTGCACCTAACGATACATTGATTTCGCGCATCTCTTCCTTGAAGCCGCCCGGTGCGTCGGTGAACGATTTGAAAATACCGGTGATGGACGACATGTTCTTCCAGTCCTGAAGTTTGTTGAGATATTCCTCTTCGCCCTCGATGCCTTCCGGGTAGTCGATTCGGCGCGGACGTGTCGGCACCAACAGTTTGTTCAGGTCAAGGCCGATCGAAAGATTGTGATAGTCGGCCAGAGGGAATGTGAAATTCGTGCCGATTTTGAGATTTGTGGGCAGGAATGCCGGATTTTCGCCGCCGTCATACGATACTTTTGAGCCTATGTTCGAGAGATTCCAGCCCCATGAGAACTGGCACTCGTTACGGCCTATGATAGGGTAGGTGGTATAGTAGCCGGCGATGTCGGCTGCGAATGCCGATGCGCCGCTATTCTGGTTGTCGGCGTATGATTCCGAGAAGCCGAGGGCAGAATAGATATAGCGGAAAACAACACCCATCGAGAATTTCTCGGAGAGCTTGCGCGAATAGCCGAAGTCAAACGACATTTCGTATGGATTGATCGTCTCTCCGGTGCCGTCGAGCGGGCCCGATCCGGTCGAATATGAGAATTCGCCAAGCGAGAAGTAGCGGAGCGAGGCGCTTATGGCCTGATTGTCGTAGCTGCCGAGTTTATAATAGCCTGAAACGTCGGCAAGAAAGATGTCGTTAACGAGATTACGGAGCCACGGTGTATAGTTGAGCGCAACGGCTGCCTGACTGTAGGCGAATGCGTATTTCGACGGGTTCCAGAACTGTGAGTTGGCGTCCGGATCGGTTGCCGCGCCGAGATCGCCCATCGAGGCGCCGCGGGCGTCGGGGGCGATGCCAAGCGATGTCACG
Organism: uncultured Porphyromonadaceae bacterium; assembly: GCA_902471685.1. GTDB lineage: Bacteria > Bacteroidota > Bacteroidia > Bacteroidales > Muribaculaceae > CAG-873. The sequence continues at coordinate 50,115 of CABRLF010000001.1, read as the reverse complement.
CCCGTTTCGACGGGATTGAACTGATTCTTTCCGTCCTGTGCCTCTGCAGGGAGAATTCCGGCGAAGAGGACGATGAAAAATATGTGTAGATATCTGCGCATGTTTTCTTTTTTAATAATATAACTCGCTGATGGCTCTTTTATTGTGTCGGGCATCCTTTATTTGATCACCACCAGACGCACTGTGTTCGAGCCGCCGCGGCTATATTCGCTCCCGTAGAGTGCTGTCGCGGTGTATTCTCCGTCGGCTACCGCTTTGCCTTCGTTGTCCTTGAGGTCCCATACGAAAGTGCCGCCGGCCATGGCTGCGCTTCTCACTGCAGTGCCATCGGCGCAAGTAATCGTGATTCGCGCCGACAGAATGGTATCATCTTCTTTGCCGACCGAGAATGTAACCGGAGCCGTGCGCACTACTTCTCCGGCATCGCATGTCAGAGCGCACAGGCTGTTGTCCGATACTATGAAGTCGAGTGTCGCCGTTGCCGCTTCTCCGGCATTGTTCAGCAGTTTCAGAGTGAATGTGTGCCTTCCGGATCGTACGTCGGTAAAACGGTTTTCTATTCTTATATTGCCGTTTCCATCGGGAATACACCGGTCCATGAAGCCGTTGATTACATCGTTGTCGAGATAGGCACGTGATGCCGAACGGATGTTCCCTGCAGAGATTTTAAGGCCCGTCGCGGAAGGATTGACGATGGCTGTGAGGGTAAACGTGCTTGAGCAGACATCTCCCGACGCGAAGGAAGGACTGTCGATATACAGTTCTGTAATCTCAGGTGCGGACGTGTCTGTGTCCCAAGCATACGGTTCTGTCGGAACGGCCATGTGGACGTCGCTAAGGATACCGGCAGCCTCTTCGCCGGACTGCGTGTCGGTGGCCGTGACTATGATGCGGTGATTGCCTTCCGCCGATGGAGCCGGCACTATGATAGTTGTCTCTATGATGCCGTTGTTGGCCATAGCCTGGAATGTGCTGAGAATCCGGTTGTCCGACTGCACAGTGCAGGCATAAGTGTCGCGTGAGGTGAGCGTATCAGGAACATCATATACGTCGATTACGGCCGGACCGGAGAAGTCTGCGATGGTATTGCCGTCGGAATCTGTAACCCGGGCGCGTATCGCGGCAGGACGCAGCGGCTCGATTTCTGTATTCCCGATTCTTATTTCCCACGCCGGAGCTCCAAGAGGTATCGCCGGATCGCCACAGAGATTATAGGCCATGCAGTTGTTGCCGAGTGTGGTGGAAATAGTGCCAGTTTTTTTCATCAGAATCTTTCTCGCTTCGACAAGCAGATCCCCCGTACACGTTTGGGGTGTTGCCGATGCATATGCCTTGACAAGCGCATTGCTCAGCTGCTTGTTGTGGCTCAGGTATACTTTGCGGCATGAGGAAACGGAGGCTATCGCGCCTCCGTCAGGATTGAAGAGCATTTCCTCTGTAATATTGTTTGTATACGAGTCGAAAGCATAGGTCAGACATGTAGTCTGGCATATGAACGGCAGATATTTGTATTTCAGCGTTTTGGCAGCTTTCATGTCATAAACCTCAGCAGAACCGAGTGCTATTGTGCTGCCATGACCGCAATAGCTGAAAAGACCGACTCCCGTACGCAGTTGTCCGGCTATAGCGTCGAGCGTGGAATTTCCTCCGTAGCAGTCATGCTGTTTTGTATTTTTCGGATCATAGAAGAATGGGGTGTCGGCTCTCGCTACCGAAAGCAGCGGATTGGACGTGCGGATTGTCTCCGCATCGTTGTTTGCCTGCTTCAGGTGTTCGCCCTTGTCGCCGTAGTCACCGGAGAGAACACTGCGCAGATAGATTCTTGCAGGCAGAGGATTTTCGAGTCGATTCCGTATCTTTTCGTTTGCAATTCTCGCTTCCGAAGCCGTGCTGGCCGGTATGCGCCCTACAGCAAGTTCTACGCGTCCACTGCGTTCGATAGTCTCTATATCGAAATCGTCATCCACCATGCCTAAATACTGGTCGGAGCCGAAATTTGATACTCCATAGGCGGCCTGTCCGACTCTTTCTGCCTCAAAGACGGGAATATACTCATTGAGTTTTGTTATATCCGGCATTCCGATTCCACGGTTATTATAGGTGGCCGGGCCGTAAAGGACTACATAGTGCAGCTTTTTTGGATTTCGGTCGTAAAGCATCTTGAGATATCGGCGTATGGCGGCCGGTGTGCGGCTGCCGCCCGAAAACTCGTTGAAGATATCATCCTGACGTACTGTAATTACATCAAGGCCCTGATATTGGCGGTGTATGTCTGCGAGTTCCTCGGCTGCATCCTCCATGGTCGCTGTTGTCACTATCACCATGTCGGGAGTGGCGTGAGAGTGGAGATTGCTGTTCCGGACCGGGACTGCGCTTTTAATCTGCCGGTGCCGGGCTTTCTTGTCGAATACGACCAGCCGTGTATAGTCGTTGTTCCCGGCGCCGGTTATGGTACAGGCTGCCGATCCGTCATTATCGGGAGTGACTTTGTATGCTTTGAACGATTTGTAGTCCGACACGTTCCAGACTGCAAGATCGCCCGTGCCTCCATCGGCGATGATCATCTTTGTATTCTCAGCCACTTTACCGGTGTTGACTATCAGCTCGTTGTTTTTGGGCGCTTCGATTGTCTGGGGATAGACAATCATCGCTTTTTCTATCGCGCAGTATTCCCAGTTGGCTTCGGAGGGGAAATTGAGCGTAAATAAGGCGGTCTCCGTCGTTGAATTCTCAGCTTGTGAGAAATTCAGCTTTAACTCCTGGACGGAATATATGCCGTTGGAGGATGAATATGCGTTGACTTTCTGCGACAGCGTGATTCTGTCGGCTACCGAAATATTGCCCGAATGGGAAAAACCGAGAGAGAAAGACTCTCCTTTACGCGCCAGCTCAAGGTGCAGAAGACCCTCCTGTGCATCCGGTTCGCTGTAATATCCGGAAAGGGTGAACGGCAGGGAAACTTCGTCGCCGGCCGACAGTGCTTTGCCGTGGAAAAACACGCCTCCATGGCCCGGATTCTGGATCTCGTCTTCGATCAGCGTGCAGGCAGCGTGCCATCTCAGCGCCGGTGTGTCCGAAGCTGTCGCGGATGATTCTTCGGGATACTCGGCTTTGCGGCTGTCTGTTAGGAAATAATAAGTGCGGGTGTCGTAGTAGTTGCGGCGATAGTTGATTTTGTATTGTTCTGCCGGTTTAACTTCGGTGACGACGTCTCCTTCACTGTAAAAAAGGATTCTTCCGTCGGAAGTGTGCATTGCGGCCGCGGGAACCGGGTCGCCTGGCATCGAGGCGCTGAAGGAGTGCGTCGCCCCCGCGGTGGCGCCGTAGCCATAGACAGATACTCTCGCGGGATCGGGAAAGCCCCATTCTTTCAGCTGATCGTAGCTTATCTCGAAGATGCCGGTGGTATCCGTTTCTACCTTCATCCAGTGGCCGGATGAGAGCACCGATTGAGTGGGGTAGAATACTGCATCCAGTGCATGGGCGAAAATAGAGAATACCGGGAGAAATGTGATGAGGATGAGGCGGGACAAGTGCATTGTGGTGGTTTATTTGATTCTGAACCCGAGCACTTCGTTATCGTTGGCCATTACTTTTATTTCTGTGTCGAGAAGAGAAGGACCCAGTTCGTGACTGTGGTCGAAGAAGAGAATTATGTCGCCCGTTTTGAACGTCATGTATTCCGACAGCCACGATATCGCGGTGTCGGTTTCCATCGATGCCGGATCGAGTGCCCGGATTTCAGTCTTTGCCTCAGCCGAGGCGAGAGGGCGCACGGATGCCGTCATAATGATTTCCGATTCAGGATAAGGCAGCCAGGTTCCCGGCGAAAAAGTGCGGTCTGCTATGGCAGCTGGAATCCCCTCCGCGACGCTGTCCCCCGTGGCCGGCCATAGAACATGGAAAAAGGTGAAACTGTCGTAGTACTCGTTTGCCCGGTTCGGACGGATGGAGGTGCCGAGTCTCGAGAGCCGGATGGCCGGGACAATCAGCGAGATCCAGCCTCCGGGCCGTTCTTCAGGAAATACGGGTTCTCCATGGCGCAAGATAGCGGAATCTGCACCTGCATCTACGCGGATCGTACCATTGTGGCCGGTGCGGAGGCATAGGATTTTCATCGGCAGTTATTGATATTTGACAGCCGGTTGTACATCACCGCAAGATGGGAATAGATGGATGTGTTGGAGATGACGACTCCTTCCGGCACTCGTATGCGCGATGGTGTGAAATTCCAGATAGCCTGTACTCCTGCATTCGCAACTTCGTCGGCAACACCCTGAGCTACTTCCACAGGCACGGCGATAATGCCGATTTTGATGTCGAGATCGTGGACCAGACGCGTTGTCTCTTCCGGTCCGTATATCTTGACACCTCCGATACATGTGCCGATAAGCGCAGGATTTACGTCTACTCCCGCAACTATGTTGAGGCCGTAGCGCTGCAGGCCGGAATCGGAGATGAGTGCGCCGCCCAGACTGCCCGCACCCATCATTATCGCGTTGTGGCGGCAGTCGAAGCCCAGATAGTCCCGGAGGGCCTTTTCAAGGCTCTCGACCTGATAGCCGATTCGGGTCTTGCCTTTCAGACCTAAGAAGGAGAGGTCTTTGGCTATTTGTGAGGGGTCTACGTCGAGAGCTTCTGCTATGCGGGTGGTGGATATGTATTCCACCGAGGCGTTGTGGAGCGTCGACAGGTAGGCCAGATACCACGGTAACCGTCTGAGGGTGGGCTCAGGCAGTATGTCGGGCGTTCGGGATGTCGATGCTTTTTCTATCATGTTGCAAAAATACAAAAAAATTACCGCACTTTTGCCTCATGATGATAAAAATAGTATGTATTTTCGCCTATTGTGCCGTCACGGCGATACGCCTCGACGCCGTTTCGTAGGTCTGTCCGTCGGAGGTGATGGTGGCGCGGTAGAGGTAGATGCCTCGCGGCACTCGGCGACCCGACTGATCGTTGAGATTCCATGTCACGGGCGACGATACCGTCATATCGCTGCGCCCTGTGGTCGAACCGCTCCAGAGCGGACGTCCTAAAAGGTTATATACTGTCACGCTCACGGTCACCATATTGTCCGGCTGGTCGTGGCTGAGATAGAAATTGGCGGCGGTAGATGCAGGATTAGCATCTGTATAGACGTCGTAGATCTTTGGCGCGAGTCCTTCGCGCACAAAGAATTCTATGTCGCTGCTCGCCGAGTTGCCCGAGGTGTCCCAGATCCTGAGGGTCAGCGTATGGAGCCCTTCCGAAAGATTTTCGAAGGGGTAATTGATTACGCCCGAGGCGCTTCCGTCAGCCGAAGGGGTGAAGTAGAAATTGAGGTCGGTATACGTTTTGTTCCCGTCGAGGGTGGCGGTCATCTGGTGGCCCACGCCGGCATCAGAGAGATTCAGGCCTACATCATCGCGAACCGACGCAATCAGCAGGGGCGACGGATTGACGGTATCGCCCGACCGGAAGACGCTGGTATTCAGTACGATTGTCTCGATCTTAGGCGCATTCTTGTCATCAGGAACCTTTTCGTCGTAGCCGTATACGTAGAAGTTGCGGTTCAGCCCAACGGCCTCGGTGTCGTCCTCGGTGGAGTACGCGTAGAGCGACATTGTCGCCGGACGGTAGTTCTGCGCTATCTCCAGTGGCATAGCTACCGTGAGAGTGAACTTTCCGTTCTTTACGCGTGCCGATCCGCAGTATACGCGACCGCCGTAGTCTTCGAATACCGTGTCTACACCGTCGTTGCCGCGGTCGATGGTGGTCACCGATTTTTCGGCGTCGAAGATTTCGATGAGGGCCACGCCGTTGAATCCGTCAAGCGGTTGCCCGTCCGGATCGGTGACCGAGCCTGATACAGGCACCTGTGCAAGCGCGCTCAGCACGGGCAGTGCTCCGTCATGGTCCGGTTTTGCCGGCATCCCGCCGATACTGTCGATGCGGACTATATTCGACGGAGTGGCGAGCCGGAGAGCGGGATCACCGACGAAGCTGTAGCGCAACCGGTTGGTGTCGCTGGTCGGCGCTCCGCCGGGAGTGCGGATGTCGTTTTTTGCAGTTCTGTAGATATCGCCGGGCGCGAGGAAACGGCCTTTGCTGTCGCGTTGGGCCAGCGCACGCCCCATGGCGGCGGTGAGCCAGCCGTTGGAGGAGATATAGACCGGACGCACGGCGCTGATTATGCCGATGGAGCCTCCGAACCGCTCTTTGTAGAGTATCTCTCCGCCGGTCACCGAGTTCCCGTCGAGCCGAAGAAAATCGCACGTGGCTGCGTAGATGAACGGCCAGTGACGCAGATACATATTGTTGAGATCCGTATAGGTCATTATGTTTTCGCTCGTCCAGCTTGTGGTATTGGCGTGGCCTACAAAATTCCACCATACGACACCTTCATCAAGGTATCTGTACAGGGCTGCGCGGGCGCCCGGTGCCTCCGAGCCAATGAGAGGATACGCATCTAAGTATACCTTGCGTATCATATGTTGCTGCCGTCCTGTTGCAACACAGGCGGCAATCATTCTCTCGGTCTGGAAGAGATGGTCGCCCGAGTTTCTGTCGTCGGCAAGGAAGAGGAAACGGTGCTTCCACGCCGTTTTGCGTGCGCCTTCGGCATATTGCAGCGTTTTGTCGACCTGCGAGCGGGCCTCTTCGGCGGAGAGAACCGGAATCCTTCCTATGGCAATCGACAGTCGGTCGGTGCCCAGACTTGCACCGGAACCGTCCTCAAGCATAGCGGTTATATCATCTGTACAGAAACCGTCATTGTCCGAGAGCGAGGCCCGCTGTTCGGCCGGGGTCCACGACGGAAGTACCGGATAAGATGGCGCCTGATTTGTGTGTCCGCGAATGTCGAGCGACGTGCGGCCCATGAGGATGGCATAACGTAGCGGGCGTCCGTTGCCGGCAAGTGAACGGTCAAATAGCATCTTGAAGTATCGGCGGAAAGCTCCGGGATCGGTGGCGCCGGACGAGAATTCGTTATAGATTTCCTCCGGAAGCACAACCTTCACCGTGAAGCCGTCGTCCGAAGCGCGGTGAAAATCCGCAAGACGCTCTGCCTGCTCGCGGAATGCACGTGGCGATACGATCACCATGTCATAATCCGAGTCGGCATGGAGATTCTGCGACGTTATGAATCCGACAGCGGAAGGCGAGGGCAGCGAGGCTCCCGGATTCCAGATGGCATAGCTGCCGCCAGAGGCTCCGGCAGTGAGTATGCCGTCGTTCAGAGTGCCTTGCACTATACGGATGTTTGTCGGTGTGCTTACGTCGAGCAGAACTGCTCCCTCACGGACATTCGCTACTGAGAATGCGCCTGGTGTGCGGAAAAGCAGGCTGCCGGAAGAGGGTATTTCGAGCCGGCGCCGGTAGCTGAGCGTGAAGAAGTTAAGCCATGCTCCACGGATGCTCCCGGAGGCGCTGAGGCTGATACGGACTTCTGAGTTGTCGCGTGCTTCAGTGGAAAACCGCGTTGAGCCGATAGTGTAAATGCCGTGCGTGTGATCGCCGAGCGAGACCTGTGAGATTCTGAGGGGTGATTCCGTCTGTGTGCCGTTGACGGTGAAGTTCACTTCGGCATTCCCCGGGATATCTGTCACGAAGGAGCAGGTCAGGCTTCCTGTATTGTCGGCCATGCCGGGAGTGGATACCTTGAAGGAGCGTGCGGAAGTGTATCGGAAGTCCTCGCCGAGCAGCAGCGGTCCCGCTTCGCCGGGTACGCATATCTGTTCGAGCTCGTGATGTACACGGTCGGTGAATGTTGTCGCAGCATCTGATACCGGATCGGTTGCATCGACAGTCTCGGGTGTGAGCGGCTCGCCTTCGGTCCGCTCGCCCACGAAGTAATATCCGTAGTCGGAGTAATCGTTCTGGAGATAATATGTTCCGTCAGCCGACCATTCTCCGGCACCGAGCCCGTAAAAAACTATGCCCGACGATGTGGTGAAGGTCTGCACCTCCGGTATATCGTCGGTATACGTGGACCGGTCGAGAATCTGGGGCAGGCGCCGGCCTCCGTAGCCGCAGATAATTACACGGCTCAGATCTCCGAACCCCCAGGAGCGGAGGGTCGAGGCCGAAATATGATAAAGCCCGTCGGACGGCACGCGCACTTTCATCCACCGGCCCGTCGACAGTTTCGATGTCTGGACATACGCTTCTGCTTCCCATGCTGAGACGTGTACAGGAAGCAGTGCGGCAGGGAGGAGGGCGATGATTATGGCAAGTAGTCGGTTCATGTGGCTTACGACGGATGTGCGGCGGTTTGACGGCCTGATTCAGTAATGCTGGCGCGCTCTTTGCGCGGCCCGATCCATTCATTCCAGCGGGCGTTGTCGCCGTTGAAAGTATTCATGTCTACTTTTCCTTTGATTCCCGGAATGCGGCTTATGTGGCTGTGTTGCCAGAAGAGCCATTCAGCTCTGGGCAGCGGCGGATTCGTGAAGCTGCATATCCACAGCGACGGTCTCTCGCCCGATCCGGAGAACGATTCTTGTAGGAAACGCGCGAAGCCGTTCTTGTTTGTATAGATTATCACATCGGCTCCGGTGGCTCTCAGTGTAGCGACCATGGCTTCGAGACGGCTCACAACCAATGCGGTGGAGTATGTCGGCGGATTGCCGGCCTCTTCCACATCTATGGCGAAAGGAAGTTCGAAGCGGCAGTCCTTTGTGGCGCCAAGCAGATTCATGGCCTGACTCTGGCCGTCGCAGTCAAACCGGAAAAAATGATATGCGCCGACAGGGATTCCTGCGCCGCGCGCTGCCGCGTAGTTTCGGATGAATACAGGGTCGCGGAATGTCTCGCCCTCGCTCGCTTTCAGGAATACGAAGCGGACTCCAGCCGTGGCTACAGAGTCGAAATCGGGAAGCCCGTTGTGTGACGACAGATCAAGACCCACGACCGGATAGCGGTCGCGGTCGACATCGACATGGAGTTGGGAATACCTCATGGCACGCCATGCCGCTACGGCTCCTATGAGCAGTCCCGTTATGGCAACTATCGCGATGCCGGCTATGCGTGCTGTGCGGTCGGTCATTTTCTTTATCTGGTGAGCGAGAGGTTCTTGTCCTTCACCATCTTGCGCAGGTTGAGGACGGCATAGTGCATCCGGCCGAGAGCCGTGTTTATGCTCACGCCGGTGGCTTCAGCGATTTCCTTGAACGACATCTCGCGGTAGTATCTCATCTGCAGCACTTCCTGTTGGTTTTCAGGAAGGGCTTCTATGAGAGAGCGTATATCCTCCTCAATCTGAAGGTCGATCATCATGTCTTCGGCAGTGATATCGGCGGGATCGCGACGGTTCAGAACGTCGTATCCGGCGGCGGCGGACGACAGTGAAATATCTGTCTTGTCGGCGCGGAACGTGTCGACCACAAGATTGCGGGCTATACGGAAAATCCACGGTGCGAATTTGCCCAGTTCGTTGTATCGGTTTTGTTTTATAGTCGTGATGGCTTTGATGAACGTCTCCTGAAATATGTCGTCGGCAAGATCACGGTCACGTACCATCTGCAGAATGTACGAGAATAAATTCTGCTGATGTCGTTCCAGTAGTGTATCGAAAGCCTCGTTGTCTCCGAGTGCATAGGCTCTCACAAGTGCTTCATCCGAGAGCCCGGATAAGTTTCGCATTTTCTATTCCTTTATAGTTAGGGTAGAAGTGTTGTCGATAGGCGAAATATTAGATTAGATTGGAAATTATTTAAAAATTGCGGATTATGCCGCCGTATGAATTGCAAAATTAATATTTTCTCCATGTGCTTGCAATAAATTGCTCCCGCATTTTGTATTATTAACAGTTTTAATACAATAAGTGTACAATATGTTTACGCTGCTTTTCGAAAAATATCTCATTTTTGAGTATTGGCATTGCCGGTGAAAAGCACTAATTTTGCGGGCGAGATGAATATGGAAACTGAATCATATGGTCCCGACGCCCGTATGCGCGATTTGGTGGATGACAATAATGGTCTTCTTCTGGTGCTCAGCCGCTTTGCCATTCCGCTCGGTTTCGGTGATGCTTCCGTGAGCGCTGTCTGTGCCGACGCCGGTGTCGACTGCAATACTTTTCTTGCTGTGGCAAATACCGTCAGCGGGCGCCCCTGTAGTACCGCTTTCTCCATCACTTCACTGATGACTTATCTGGAGAACAGCCACTCTTATTTTCTTGATTTTATCCTGCCGGCCATCCGCGAGAAACTTATCCGCGCTATAAACTGCCACGACGAGAATGATGTCGGTTCGCTTCTGCTACGCTATTACGACAACTATGTCCTCGAGGTAGAGCGACATATGAAGCAGGAGAATGATATGATTTTCCCGTGTGTTCGAGGTCTTCTGGAAGGACGGCTTACGTCAGGCGTCAGTCTACGCAATTATTCTCTCAGCCACGACAGTATGGTCGAACGTCTCCATGAGCTTAAGGACATTGTCATACGCCACTACCGTCATAAGACAAACAATATGCTCAACTATGTGCTTTATGACATTATCAACTGTGAGAATGATCTTATGACGCACTGTGAGCTGGAAGACCGTCTGTTTCTTCCCGCAGCCGTCAAGATGGAAACCGAGATAGGCGAGACAACTCCCTGTGAAGAAACAGAAACCGCTGAGCCTCAGGAGGAATCGGTGGGCGAACTCACCGACCGCGAGAAGGAAGTGGTGGCTTGCGTGGCGCGCGGATTGTCGAACAAGGAAATTGCCGACGCTCTTTTTCTGTCTATTCACACGATCACCACTTATCGCCGCAATATTGCCTCCAAGCTTCAGATTCATTCCTCCGCCGGACTCGCTATTTATGCTATCCTCAATAATCTCATTGATATCAGCGATGTAAAACCGCAGTGATTTATTTGCTGTACGTGATATTTTTTTCGTATTTTTACAGCTCAAAACCAAGATGAGCCATGGAGGACTACGACAAGATTATCACCGAACGGGCCGAACATGTTTTCCGGATTATGGAAAGCAGGGTTTCTGCCGCCGATATGAATAAGATTCGCGAAGCGTTCAACCTTGCGCGCATAGCCCACGCTTCTCAGAAGCGTAAGACCGGAGAGCCATATATCCTTCATCCTATCGCTGTGGCAGATATCGCCGCCGAGGAACTCTGCCTCGATGTATCGTCGGTGATCGCTGCTTTCCTCCATGATGTCGTCGAGGATACCGATTATACGATCGGCGATATCCGCTCGCGGTTCGGCGATGACGTGGCATTCCTTGTCAGTGTGGTCACTAAGAAGAAAAAAGACCGATATGTCGATTCTCTGCAGGTCGACAATTTCCGCCAGATGCTCGACTCCGTCCAGTACGATATCCGCGCTCTTCTGGTTAAGCTTGCCGACCGGCTTCATAATATGCGCACGCTCTCGTCGATGCGCCCCGACAAGCAGATGAAAATCGCAGGCGAGACCGATTATTTCTATGCACCGCTGGCCAATCGTCTCGGCTTCTACAATGTTAAGACCGAACTCGAGAATCTCAGTTTCCGGTTCCGCTGTCCGCATGAATACGAGGAACTCAAGTCTCTTATCGCGCGCGACGAAGAGGCACAGCGCGAGCGTCTCTCCGTTTTCTGCCGTGAGATTGAGGAAACACTTGCCGCTGCGGGACTGAAAGCTCGTGTTTATGTCGAATACCGTCATCCTTACAGCATCTGGCGCAAGATGCATAAGTATGGCGATGATTTCAACCATCTCAAATACCGCCACTTCACCGACGTGGTATTTGAGGCCGACAATGATGTCTCCGAGAAAGAAATGGCTCTCCGGTATTATGCTGTTCTCACCGACCATTTCCGCGAGAAGCCCGGAGGTATTACCAATTATATCGATTCGCCGAAAGAAAACGGTTACCAGAGCTTTCACGTCAAGCTCCTCGCTCATTTCGGCCGTTGGCAGGAAGTGCATATCTCAAGCGAACGTATGATCCGTGACTCACAGCTCGGATGTGTCGCCGACCGTTCCGAAGATAATATCAGGCGTTGGATTGAGAAGTTCCGCAAGATTCTGCGCGATATAGCACGCAACGGGAAGGACGGCCAGAATTTCATAGAGAAAGTAGTGACTTCGTTCTATAACGACGATATCATGACTTTTACCCGCGCCGGACAGGCTGTGGTGCTCCCGCAGAAGGCCACTATTCTCGATTTTGCATACGAGATCGGGCAGGAGATCGGTGAGAATGCCAAATACGGCCGTCTGAACGGCTTCCTTGCTTCGGTCAAGGCCCCCCTCCGGCGCGGCGACGTTGTCGAGGTGTTTACCGATCCTGCCGTCCATCCCGCGCCCGACTGGCTCGACGCCTGTGTCACCTATAAGGCCAAGCAGGCCATTTCCAATTATCTCAACAGCCAGCCGGTGCCGGTCTATAAGCGCTGTCCCGAATGCAATCCGATTCCGGGGGAGGAAGTTATCGGTTTCCGTGAGGTAGACGGCTCGGTGACGGTCCATAAACGCGACTGTCCTTGTGTCATAAAGCTCGCATCGCAGTACGGCGACTGTATCGAGTCGGTCAACTATACCTCGAGCTCCACGCTTTATCCGGTCCAGATAACCGTCAAGGCTATCGACCGCTATCATCTTTTCATCGATCTGGCCGATTGTATCTCGAATGATCTCAACCTCAATATAGACAGTATCCGCACCGATACGGTCGACAACATCGTCACGGTCGATGTCGCATTCGGCGTCCACGACTTTAATGAACTTCAGTCCATTATGATCCACGTTGCCGCTATTGCGGGTGTCGATGAAGTAAAAAGAAAATAAGGCACCTTTTCCACGCTTTGCACCGTTGACGGCCGGCGCTCTTGCGGTCGCCCGTATTTTTGTATCCAAAAAAAACGGAAATATGGAAGAAAACAAGAGAACCTGCGATTATGAGTTCATAGTAGATATGGTAGACGTGGCAAGTGCTTGTGAGAATTGTCTGAATAAAGGCCGTTCTGGCGTCTATCTGGTAACATTCGCCGAAATTCTGAAAGCTGAGGAAAAGCTGGCAAAAACTTTGCACCCCCTGGGCTACACCTCGAGGCTGCAGGATATCGAAATGCTGATTGTCACTCTTACGCTCCCGGAAAACCCTATGGGGTATTTCTGGTTTGCCCGCGATATGAGTGTCGCAATAGTTGCTGCCGTAACCACTCTCCGCAGCAAAAGTACTCACCGTAAGCACTTATATCGCGATGTATATAAGGAAATCTGTACATCGATGTTTCATGCGGCGGATATTTCACCTGTGGACAGGAGATCCCGGTCACGTCGCAAGAAATGAGCAACAAAAAAAGAGGCTGTGAAACAGCCTCTTTTTCATTGTCGGTAAGACTTATTATTTGTTCTCGTCGATGGTGACAGCGCGGTCGAGAGCTACGCACTTTTCGCCAAGGTCGGAAAGGTTGCCGTTGTTGGTGGTAACGTTGAGCTGGCTTTCGGGAACACCGTTGCGGACAAGGAGTTTCTGTACGCCTTCTGCACGTGCTTTGCGCAGACGGATGTTGATATTGTCAGTTCCGGTGTAGTTGTCGGCCCAGCCGGTAACGGTGTACTTCTTGTCGGGGTTCTGGGTCATCACGTGAGCGATGGCCTTTACGACGCGCTGGTTTTCGCGGCTCAGACGGGAAACACCGATAGGATAGTATACAGTTGCGAGAGGACCATTGTTTTCGACAACGGTTTCAACAGGACGGTTGAGGCAGTCCTTGAGCTGTGCTTCGAGGTCGGCGATGCGTGCGTCAGCTGCTGCGAGACGGGCGCGGAGGGCGTCGCAGTTCTCGGGCTCGGGGCATACGGGAACAACGGGTGCAACCCATTCACGGTTCTTGAAGTTGTAGGTCACGCCCAGATATGCCTGTACGGAACCGTATTTATCATTCCAGCCGGCAGCTCCGTAGTTCTGGAGTCCGGTGAGGCCGGTGAAACGGAGGTCGAGCGAAAGAGCAACCTGCTCGCTTACGCGGAAGCTGTTGATAAGACCGGCGCGGAGATCGAAGATATTGTTGTCGGCATTTTTCCAGTCACCGTTCTGACGGGTAACTGTCCAGTATGCGCCGGCACCTGCATAGAGAGTTGCGTTGTAGACGCGGCCCGGACGATAACCGCACCACCAGTTGGTGAGGTTGATCATGAGGTCGAGCTGAGGACCGAATTCGTTATACTTGGTCTTGTAGTACTTGCAGTCCAGCAGACGGTCGTCGGCAAGTGCGCCTACATAGTCAGGCCCGGCGGCAACGCCCTTGAGACCGAGCCAGTTAACACCCAGACGGGCACCGAATACCGGCGAGAACCATTTGCCTACATAGATCGAGGCAGCCGGCATGAAGCGGTCTGAGAAGTCTCGCTTGCTGGCGTATTTCGACAGATATACACTGGCGCCGCCTTCTGCGGTGATGAACCAGTTATCCTGCATGCGGTTAACGAGATAACCCTGCGACGGATCCTGCACATAAGTAATCTCCTGTGCATTGCCCTGGGCTGCAAGATTCTGTGCTCCCATCAAGAGTGCGCACACAGCAGCAATAAGAGTAGCCTTTTTCATAGAATTGAGCTAATTATTGAATAAATGAATTTACTTACGTAGATATTTGGGCGCTAAATTAGTACTTTTTTTCCACTTATTTCTAAAATTTATAAAATTTCTGTAAAAAATGGAAGTATTTTAACATTTAGCGCCCTAATTTATCAGGCAAGAGCGATCTTGACTTGCTCGCAGACTGCCTGAGGTGTAAATCCAAATTTCTCGTCGAGTACTTTATAAGGTGCGGAAGCTCCGAAACGGCGCATGCCGTAGATTGTGCCGTTGAAGCCGGCGATCATGCGGAGTGATTCGGGCAGACCGGCGGTGAGACCGAACTGACGGATTCCGGTCGGTAGCACTGTGTCGCGATATGCGGCGGGCTGCTCGTTGAAGAGGCCTACCGACGGCATGGATACTACCGATGCCTTGATGCCTTCTGCCTCGAGGAGTACGGCAACCTCGCAGAGGAGAGATACTTCCGAGCCGTTGGCCACGAGCACTACATCGGGTGTCCCCTTGGGTGTCACGACGGTGTAGCCGCCGCGTTCGGTACCGGCGGCTGCCTGCTGGCGTGTCATGCCTTCGGGAGCGGGAAGATCCTTGATGTCCTGACGCGAGAGGATGAGAGCGGTCGGGGTATATTTGTTCTCCATTGCCATCTTGTAGGCAATCGAGGTCTCGGCGGCGTCGGCGGGGCGCAGTACGAGCATCGAAGGACGGCCGCTGAAGTTGCGGATCTGCTCCATCAGTCGGATCTGGGCTTCCTGCTCAATGGGTTCGTGGGTCGGACCGTCTTCGCCTACGCGGAATGCGTCGTGAGTCCAGATATACTTCACAGGGAGCTCCATGAGTGCGGCAAGACGGGCGGCAGGCTTCATGTAATCGGAGAATACGAAGAAAGTGCCGCAGGCTGCGAAGATGCCGCCGTGAAGTACGATGCCGTTCATGATCGCTGCCATGGTGAGTTCGGATACACCTGCCTGAAGGAATGCGCCGGTGAAGTCTCCGTTGGCGAATGCGTGGGTTTTCTTCAGGAAGCCGTCGGTCTTGTCGCTGTTGGCGAGGTCGGCCGATGAAACTATCATGTTGCCTACTTTCTCTGCAAGTACGCCAAGCACGTCGGCAGAGGCCTGACGGGTGGAGGTATTTGCCTTGTGTACGATTGCCTCGTAGTCGATTGCCGGCAGGGCGCCGTCGAGGTAGCTCTGGAGTTCGAGGGCGAGCGACGGATTGGCTTCGGCCCAGGCGCGGTATTCCTCGCGGCGTCCGGCTACTATCTTGCGCAGCTCGGCTTTCCGTTCTGCATAGAGTGCTTCCACTTCGGGGAAGATTTCGAACGGATCGTCGGGGTTGCCGCCGAGATTACGGATCGTGTCGGCATAGTCGGCGCCCGATTTGCTCAGAGGCTGGCCGTGGGTAGAGCATTTGCCTTCGAAGGATTTGCCTTCTGCATCCACTGCGCCCTTGCCCATCACGGTATGACCGATGATGATGGTCGGCTTGTGCATCTCTGCTTCTGCGGCGCAGATGGCTTTGGCGATTTCCTCGGGGTCATTGCCGTTGATTTCGATTACGTTCCAGTGCCATGCACGGTATTTGGCAGCGTAATCTTCGGTATCGACAGCGTTCACCATCGTCGAGAGCTGTACTCCGTTGCAGTCATAGAACATGATGAGGTTCGACAGTCCGAGATATCCAGCGATACGGCCTGCGCCCTGGGAGATTTCTTCCTGGATGCCGCCGTCGGAGATGAAAGCATATGTTTTATGCGATACTACATTTCCGAAGCGCGCTGCAAGGAAACGTTCGGCAATGGCGCAGCCTACGGCCATCGTGTGTCCCTGACCCAGAGGTCCGGAGGTATTCTCTACTCCGCGTTTCGGATCAAGTTCGGGGTGACCGGGAGTGACGCTGCCCCACTGACGGAGCTGCTTGAGCTCGTCCAGGGTGTAGTAGCCGCAAAGAGCGAGGACAGAATAAAGCATCGGCGACATATGGCCGGGATCAAGGAAGAAGCGGTCGCGGGCGAACCATGTCGGATCGTCCGGATCGGTTACGAGGAAACGCGAGTAAAGCACGTTTACGAAGTCGGCTCCGCCCATGGCGCCACCGGGATGGCCCGATTTGGCTTTCTCGACCATCGACGCGGCAAGGATACGGATATTGTCTGCAGCCCTGTTCAGTGTTTTAGAGTCCATGTCTTGGTTATTTTTATGTTGATTGGTTAAGGATTTACTTAGTTAAGGTTCTTTCTGTCTGTAAAAGCGGTCTTTATTCTTTCCCTGCCAGAGGAGACGGAACTACGTATGTGCGCGCTGCGAGTTCCTGATCAAGCATATAGAGTGCCAGTCCGTTGTCGCCGATGAGTTTGAGGCGGTCGATGATAGCCTGGGCGTTCTCTTCTTCTTCTACCTGCTCGGCAACGAACCAGTCGAGTTTTCCGCGGGTGGCATAGTCTTTTTCTGCTTCTGCGAGATTATAGAGATTGTTGATGAGCGCTGTTACCTTCTCTTCGTGTGCAAGAGTGTCGACATATGCGGCAAGAGGTGATTCCCATGTTGTAGGAACGCCTTCGATTGGCTTGAGAGATACGTGGCCCCCTCGGCTGAGGAGGTAGTTCATGAAGATTTCGGCATGGGCCTGCTCTTCCTTGAACTGGATACGGAACCAGTTGGCAATGCCGTGGTTGCCCACTGCCTCGAAGTGCATGCCCATGGAGAGATAGAGATAAGCCGACCAGAATTCGGCATTGATCTGGGCGTTGATTGCGTCCTGTACTTTTGGTGAGATCATAATAGATGTGTTTTGATTATTGATTGTTTGTTATGTTTATTTTCGTATTGCAATGTCTACCGGATGACGGTAGTCCGCTCCGCGGTCAAGCAGACGCGATACTGTGAATCCGGCTCCGAGTCCGGTGGTGTCGGCGGTTTCCTCGAAGAGAAGAACGGCCCCCTGTGGCAGTGCGGCTGCATTGGCCGCCGTCTCCACAGGCCGGATGCGGTCGTTGAGATAGAAATTGAGGCTGTAGAAGCGCGGTTCGCCGAGGCTGTAGACAACCTTCTCGCCGGCAAATTCCGCTACGACAGCTTTGTCGCTCTTGGGGTTGAGAACCATGGGCATACCAACAGCCACATAGGCCAGAAGCAGCGACCATATTCCAGCGCATATATGCCCTGAAGGACTGTGACGGTTGACGAACCATGCCAGGCCGGTCCCGAAAGGTATAAGCAGGATTATGTACCGCCACCATGGGATCGGATCAAGTACAAGTTTGGGTAGAGGCCATATCTGGAGCGCGACTATGGCGACCGGAGCGGCCACGGCAAGGATTGCTGTCAGCCACGCGAAAAAGCGCACGCCCACGCCGCGGTGCCGCTGATCGAGGATGAGCGCTATGCCGTAGCAGATGAATGGGTAGGCTGGAAGAAGATAGACCGAGCGCTTGCTTGCGGGAATGGTGTAGAAGCCTACTACAACGACAGCTACCGTCACGCAAAGTAAAGCCGCATTCGAAAGATTCGGAATCTGTATTCTTTTTATACCGAATAGTGAGGCGATCAGCAGGATTGTCCAGGGCAGGAGTCCGGCTATAAGCGTCACGATGTTGTACCACCATGGATTGACATGGCTTTCGTACGACATCGTGCCTGTAAGGCGTCCGATATTCTCTTCCATCATAAGGTCGTAGAATTCTTCCCCGCCACGCTGATATGCGGCCCAATACCATAGGGCCGGAAGCAGAAATGCTGCAACGACCAGGCCGAGCATCTTGAAAAGAGTAGGGAAGAAGCGGTCATGCCTCAGAAGCCGGTAAACTCCTATGATAAAGCATGGCAGCAGTGCGCCTATCGGCCCTTTGGTCATCGTGGCACACGAAAGCAGCAGGATTGTGCCTAAATACCATAGCCATTTGTACCGAGGGGAATGCTCGCGGAGATAATACATTATATATATGGCTCCCACCATACAGGCAGTGACGACCATATCCACGCGGCAGGCGAGGGCGGCGCGGAATACCTCGAATGAGCAGATGGTTGCAAACGAAAAGAATACGGCAAAGCGGACGCCGCGCTCGCGTTTTGCCCATGCGTAGCCCCCGAGAACCATGGCGATGGCCGCCAGCGCCGACGGCAATCGCGATATGTATTCGTTAACGGTTCCTCCGTTGAAAATTTCGGCGAAGATAGCTATGAGCCATGCCAGAAAAGGTGGTTTATAGGGGATGTCACCACCGTAGCTTACAGGGAGAATCCAGTCGCCGGAGGAGAGCATCGACACAGCGACTATGGCTTCGCGGGGTTCTCCTTTGGAGTAGAAGAGTGTCTCCCCGAGCCATGGAAGCAACAGCACACACAGGGCCGCGGCCACCATTGCGGCCGCTCCGGGCATATTCGGCTGAACTCTGTTTTCCATTATTTCCCTCGTTCCATAAATTCTTACAAAGATAAAATAATTGAACGGATTATGCAAATAAAAAACGGCACTTAAATTTTCGCAGTTTTATCATCGAAAATTCATGGCAGACAAGGGATGGGAATATCCGGAGCTAAAGTGTTTTTGTTCCTCCTTGAGGCCTTTAGAGCCCGAAACCATGAGCCGCAAAAAAAGCGCCCCGAGTGACCGGGGCGCCGCGATTCTGGTTATAGAGAGATTTTTAATCGGCACTGAATATTACGATACGGTTCCAGTTGTTGACATCGTAAGGCTGTGTATCGGAACCCTGTGCAACGATGGTGAGACGGTCGGGATTGATGCCGTATTTGTTTACCAGGGCGTCATAGACAGCCTGTGCGCGGCGTTTCGAGAGTGCCATGTTGTAGGCCGAAGTACCGGTATCCTTGTCGGCGTAGCCGACGATTGCAAGGGTCTGGTCGGGATTTGCCTGCAGATATTGGGCAGTGTTGTATACGTTAACCATTTCCATCGACGAAATCTTTGCCGAGTTGAGCGAGAAGCGTACCGTTGCCATCATCGGGGCATTGATCACTACAGTTTCTGTCTCTTCTACTTCCGGACAAGGCAGCTGTGCTTCTGCTGCGGCGAGAGCCGCGGATGTGGTTGCGAGAGCGCCACGGAGATCATTGACCTGATTGTTGAGATTGTCGATATAGCCGATATAGTCGCAGGGATTATATGAGTTGTATTTGCGGCCTCCGAAATTGATGGCGAAACCACCGGTTAGGGTCAGATTGATATCCACCGGACGCCCCATCGAGAGGTTGTTGAAGTTGTCGCCATAGAAACCGCCGCGGGCTTCGGTGAAGAAGTCGACATACTTGCAGAGACGGAAACGGAGCATGATACCGGCGCTTACGGGAAGTGTCCATGAGCTCTTCTTCATGCCGCCGGAACGGCTCTCTACATTTACGTCCTTACCCATGTCCCATGCATATGTGCCGCCGAGACCGACGAAAGGAATAATCGAGAACACACGGTCCTGGCTGACGCCGCCGAGCGAGTTGAACATATCCCACATGAAGTCGAGGTTGGCGTTCACATATTTGAACTTCTGCATGCCCTGATCCTCGAAGTGGAGCGGGCCGCCGTAGAATGCCATGCGCCATCCCAGATAGGGAGAGAACCACTTGCCGAAGCCGACGTTATAGTTGAGCGTGAAATGGCTCTCATGCTTGCCGCTCTCGTTACGTCCCTCCACAAAGGGTACGGCTGCACCTGCGCCGAACTGGATGAACCAGTTGTCTGTCTTGGGAACATAATAAATAGTCTTGCACGGAACTTCCGATAATACGGTTTCTTCCTCGACGGCGATAGTTTCGGTCTGTGCATTAGCCTGTAGTGCCGGCACTAATAGAGCGCAGCATGCAGCAGCGGTGAATAGATTCTTTGTTTTCATATTTTGAAGCAATTTGTTTGTTGATATGATTCGATTTTCATATGATGCCCACTGGCTGAAACGTTTCTCCTGCCATGCGTGGCAGTAAAACTTCGGCACCCTAAATGGCGAAGTTTGAAATATTAACAAGAAAAATTTAAACTTTGTTCAGTATCGAATCAAAAAAGGGGCGCACTCTCTGCGCCGCTATTACCATAGATTGAATCTTACACCGAATACTGCCTCGCCCGAGAGAATACCTCCGGCGTATGTGGCGGTTTTGTCGCTCACGATGGCAAGATCGAACTTTCCTACGGCTCCGAAGAAGAATCGTCCGCTGTTCCACACCACTCCCAATTTCATGCGGTTGTAAAGCGAGAACGAGGTCTGGGTCTCAGCTGAGGTTACAAATCCTTTGCGTACGCCGATGACAGGCGACTCGCTGATTCCAAGTACCCATTTGGGAGCGAATACCCAGTTGTAGCCGTAACCAAGTCGGATGGCATAATTGTGCGTGTTTATACGGTAATAGTTGTTCCAGGCCGGAGGTAGTTCGTCGCGGAGTATCTTCGGGATGTTGTTGAAGTCGAAGTTGAGCTTTTGCGTATAGATTGAAAAGCCTGTATAGAAAGAGCCGCTGCTTTTCTTCTGGATGCGGCTGTAGTTGAATGTCGCCGCCTCGGAGTATTTCTTGTGCTTGAAGAAATAATATGCGTCCACGCCCCACGTCGTGTTGTCTACGCCGTAAAACGGAATCTTGAGATGATTGTATTTCCCGAAACGCTTGATTGTGCTCGACCCGTTGTTGTTGATCACATAGAGTTCGGCCGCGAAAAGCATACAGTTGAATCCGAAGCGGAATCGTTTGCGCGAATGCTCGGTGTTTCCGAAGAGCTTGCTCACATTCAGGTCATAGCCTACCGACACGGCAAGATAGGTGGCGTAGAGACCGAACGACGTCGATGGTTTGCTGTTCATGAAGATTTTGCCGCCGTTCGGAAGACGGAAGTTATATCCGTCGAGCCAGCTGTCCGCTGTCGTCTTGACATTGAATTTATAGCGCGTCGGCGAGACGTACGTCGTGTCGTAGCCGTTGAAAAACTGGTCGCCCCATCTATATGTATTCACTACGAAGCGGGGGAATTTGCCCATCGCCTGAATTGAATCCAGATTGAATGATATGGCGGATGTCTGCGGCACTGCAAAAAACAATGCCGCCAACAACAGAATCGGAATAAATATCCTTTTTCCCATATCGGCTTTCTGTGTGCAAATTTACAAAAAAATCCTTACATGGTTATCGGATAGTAGGTTTATGTGGTGAAAATACTGGCATATAAGTGGGCATTCCCGTTTATCCGGAGGTTCTGAGGCTGAAAGAAGTGTCGCACACGTATCCCTGAACGGAAAAAGGTAAATGTTAAAAAGCAAGACATAATTAACTATCATACAAAGCATTTCTTATATTTCTTTTACCAATTTAACATAGTCACTCCGCCGTTCTATTTGTTATACTATTACTAAATGAAGAAATGAAGCATCCCTCATCCTCAGTATCGAGTAGTGATTATTGGATGCTGAGGTTCTCATAAATAAATAGTTGAAACGTGGGAACGTCCCGACAGTAATCCTGCCGGGACGTTCTTTTAATGGTTGTCTGTGTCAGTATGATTTTTGTTTGCGCCGTGACCTTGAGGTCTCGGACAATCCGATTATCCAAAGCACATACATCACGCCCCCAAAATACGAAAGCAGGAGACAAACACGCGGATTCTGTGTTTATCTCCTTGCTTGGGTTTCCGTCTTCCTCGTATGTGGAAATGAAAAAGAGGAGAAAGGGGAATGAATGCGGCCGCCGATACAGTAGCGGCCGAACGGAATGCTTTTTTTTAGGTCAGGGACAACGTTCCTGTATACCTATACTTGAATTTTGGTTACGGTTTTCAAATATTGACCTGTATCTTATAAATTTAAAATATGACGGCTTCACGCCGTCTGTCACTTTGTGATATTGCTTCGCGCTCTCACGAAGCCGGCGCCCGGTGAGGAGAGGGCTACCGTCTGGTTATGCCTGACCGTATGTCAGGATTTTCAAACAGCCGGGAAGCCGGGGTTGCTTCGCGGCGATAGACTTTCGTTATCCCCAAAGTTACTCAATTTAAATAAATAAACCAAATATTAATCATCGAATATTTTTGCGGATAAACTGCATCTTTTGATTAAATACTGTATATCAGTACCATACATGAATATAAGAAAATGTTACACGATTGTTACATTGATTTGAATTCCGGGTATACGAAAAAATTTCAAAGAATTTAGCCTTTATGTATTGAATTTTTCAATGTGCGACAGTAATGATTAAGACAGCGTTTAAGCCGGAAATCGGAGCTGTTTTAAAATATATACCCCGGCAAAGCCTGCTTGGAGCAAGGTTTAGCCGGGGTTGAAAAATGCGAATGAGACGTCGGATTTATTTGCTCATCATCTCGACGCTCCGGGCTATGAAGTCGGAGAGCTGGGCGCCGCGAAGGAGGCCATTGCCCAGAAGGGCGAGGTCGACGAGCTGGCTGATTTCAGGTGCCTGCGGAGCATAGGCGCTGATAGCTTTTTCTTCTGCGGCACGAGCATCGGCGACTTCTTTCTCGAGATCCTTGATCCGCTGCTCGTCTTCGGCTGAAAGCTTATTGTCGCCGGCGTCCTTACGGATTTTGTCGGCTTCTGCATTGCGCGAGTCGATAGTGTCCAGGAGCGGCCGCACAGTATTGTCGAGGGCTGCGGCCGCTTTCTCGCGGATAGCCTTGACGAGGGGATGCTCTACGTTGACCACGAGCTGATAGCTGTCGGGAAGCTCACCGTAGAAATTCATACCGGGCTGCAGGGCGGCCATTTCCTTCATGCGCCGCATATACTCGTTCTGGGTCAGGACGATAGGTTGTGCTGTGGGTGCAAGAGCTTCGAACTGGACCGTGAAAGTGGCTTTTTCTACTTTCTTGGTGTCTTCCTGGAAGAGTTGCGAGAGGATAGCGGTGTCGACGGGCGAAAGTCCGGCAGTTCGGCGGTCGTTCTTGCGTATGAGATTATCTATAACGTCCGAGTCTACTCGCACAAGTTCCGTATTGTCGAGCTTGCGTTCAAGCAGGCTTACGAAGTGGTTGTCGAGCTGGCCGTCGAGAAGGAGCACATTGTAGCCCTTGTCGGTGGCGGCTTTTATATAGTTGTACTGCGCGGTGGCATCGGTTGCGTAGAGGTATACGATCTTGCCATCGGAGTTGGTCTGTTCGGATTCGACGAGTTTCTTGTATTCATCAAGTGTGAAGTAGCGGCCTTCTGTGTCCTTGAGGAGAAGGAACTTCATGGCCGGCTCGCAGAATTTTTCGTCGGTGAGCATGCCGTAGACGATGAAAATGCGTATGTCGTCCCATTTCTTCTCGAATTCAGCACGGTCGGCCTTGAAGAGGTCGTCCAGACGGGAGGCAACCTTCTTGGTGATGTATCCCGAGATCTGCTTGACCGCTGTATCGGCCTGCAGATAGCTGCGGCTCACATTCAGAGGTATGTCCGGCGAATCGATCACGCCCTGCAGAAGCTGCATGAAGTCGGGCACAACGCCTTCTACCTGATCGGTGACATACACCTGATTGCAGTAGAGCTGGATGCGGTTGCGGTTGATATCGAAATTGTTCTTGATTTTGGGGAAGAACAGAATACCGGTGAGAGTGAAGGGGAAGTCGACATTGAGATGGATCCAGAAGAGAGGATCTTCCTCGCCGGGATACAGTTCCTTGTAGAACTTGATATAGTCCTCGTCCGTAAGTTCAGACGGTTTCTTCATCCACTGCGGTTCGGTGGAGTTGATCACAAGATCGCGGTCGGTATCAGCCCACTTGCCGTCCTTCCATTCCTGCTCTTTGCCGGAGATGACGGGCACGGGGAGGAAGCGGCAGTATTTGCGCAGTAGAGTGTCGACGCGCTGTTGTTCGAGGAACTGCTTGCTGTCTTCGTCGATATAGAGGATTATGTCGGTGCCGCGCTCTGTGCGGTCGCCCTTGCCCATGGAGTACTCGGGCGAGCCGTCGCATTCCCAGCGAACTGACTCGGCGCCGTCCTTGTAGCTCAGCGAGTTGATCACCACTTTCTTGGCGACCATGAAGGCAGAGTAGAATCCGAGGCCGAAGTGGCCGATGATCGAGTTAGCGGTATCCTTATATTTATTGAGGAAATCTTCGGCGCCGGAGAATGCAATCTGGTTGATGTATTTGTCGACATCCTCGGCGTCCATGCCGATACCATGGTCCGACACAGTAAGGGTGCCGGCTTCCTTGTCGATGGTTACCCGGACATCGAGTGTGCCGGTTTCGCCTTTGAAATCGCCGAAATTGGCAAGGGTGCGGAGTTTCTGGGTTGCGTCCACCGCATTCGACACAAGCTCGCGGAGGAATATCTCGTGATCGCTGTAGAGGAACTTCTTGATTACAGGGAAAATGTTCTCGGTGGTTACGCCGATTGTACCTTTCTGCATAGTATATTTGTGTTTTAGTTATTTCGTTCTGTTATACAACAATTCCAGCAAAAAATGTGCCAACTCCAATCTCTGACATTTTGGCATTTTTAGAATAATTTAGCGAAGTATTCAACAATAAAAGCGGCGCCGAGGCACCGCTTTTATTGGAATTTTAAATGCAGATCAGCAAGCCTTGTTGCAGGACACAGCCTTCCAGCATGCTACAGCCAGAAGCGCGCCTACCAGAGGGCCGACTACCATAATCCAGAAGTCGCCCCATGCCTCGGGACAGAAAACTGCGGGACCGAAGCTGCGGGCCGGATTTACCGAGCAGTTGTCAACAGGAATGCCGACGATGTTGACCAGACCGAGGGCCAGGCCGATAGCAAGACCGGCGAATTTGCCGAATCCTTTGTTTGGATCGGTGGCTCCGAGAATGACGAACACGAAGAAGAATGTGAGAAGTCCTTCGGCGAGAAGCGCCATTCCTGAGGTTGCACCAGGCTGAAGCACATTGGTTGCGAGATATTCATCCGGAGAGGTGATGCCGCCGAAGCTGAACCCGGTAGCGCCCATATTCATAAACCAGTAGAGGAGTCCGGCTCCGATGGTTGCGCCGAGAAGTTGCGAAACAATGTAGCCGATGCAGTCGCGCCCGCTCATGCGGCCTGCTACATACATGGCAATCGAAACTGCGGGATTGACGTGGCACCCTGAGATATTGCCTATGGCGTAGCAGAGGCAGACAAGGACGAGACCGAAACAAAGACCGATACCAAGACCGCCGATCGACGGACCGGCAAGCACTGCGCTACCACAGGCAAGAAGCACGAGGAACATTGTTCCAACGCCTTCGGCAATTAATTTCTTCATGTTCTGAACAGTTGAATGGGGTTAAAGAAATTCGTTTATTATTTTAGATAAAAACGGCCCGCTTTATAAAAAAGTTCAGATTTTCCGCTCTTTTTGTTAAAATTATCGAAAAAAAGTCAGAATTTGAGGGCGAACCCGAGAAATCCTGAATAGGTGGTATAGTTGTCGCGTTCGGGATCGCCCCAATGGTTGGTCGGATATCCTGAATACAGGCTGTAGTCCGATATGCCGAACCCGATACTGAACACACACCTGTCTATCTGGAGGTTTATGCCTGTCTTGAGGTCTTTGTTAAATGTTTTTGCATCATGGCTCCCGCTCGCTCCCGGCGACAGGATTATTCCCGGTTCGGCGAAGAGATAGAAGGCCCCGTCATAACGTTTCCATTTTAAAATCTTAGGAGAGCGGAGTACTATCGAGAATGTTGATTTGAACCGGATGGTATAGTCTGCGTCGTAATCATAGTCATCGTCCATCCAGTCGGCGAGTTCTTCTATCTCGCTTGCGAAGCCCAGCTGAACCTTGAATCCGAAATACTGGATTGGGAAATGCGCGATACCGAAATCTATCTGTTCGCCGTCGTTGTTAAGCCCCGGAGTAATATTGAATTCCCAGTTTCGTGTACCTTCATAGGTCTCAAGCGACTGAGCTCGGACACCGACGGAACTCAGTATCATCAGAATCAGGGTAAGGGCAAATATTTTCATGGAGCAAATATACGATTATTATTCGACTTTTCCGCTGTTTTTCAGGCAATCGGCAAAAAAATCTTTCAGATTGATGCGGTACGTCGTCGTGGCGCGGGCCGCTACTACTCCCGCTCCGGTCGATACATTGCTGTAGCCCCACAACGGTTCTGCAAGCCCGATATCGGCCAGATCGCCAAGGATACCTTCGTCGGTATTCCATTGGTATACGGCCCAGCTGTAATAACTCTGGGATACGGTGGTAAGCCGGAGGTCGATGCCGCAGTCGAGTTTCGATTCGTCATACTCCACCGATTTGACATAGTATCGGCCGTTGGTGAACAGCAGATGCAGCGGATAGTTTTTGCCGCGGAACTGGCGGTCGGTGAAGAACACGAAGTCAGTATCCTCGCCGTTTCCCATCACTGACTCAAATATGCCGATATGTTCTTTGAATATCGGTTCCGAATTGTAGTCGAAGGTGCCGGCATAAAAGCCCGGGGGTGCCGACGAGTCATATATACCGTCAGGATAGTCGGAATAATCGTTGCCGAAAGACTCATAGCCGAACTGATAATAGTTGTCGCTCCCGGCCGGATCCTCGATGTTCATCTCTATCCGGAGGTTGAAAGTTATATCCGCAAGCATTTCGTGATGATAGAAATCCTCGTCGCCGATCCATATGTCGGTTGCTGTCGGTGTGACTGTGACCTTCCCTATGGGAGTGGCATTCGGTACAGTCACTTCTGCAGTCGCATGCCCATAAGTAGGACTCTCGGCTATGATTCTGATCCTGTCGCCCGGTTCTGGCAGATAATCGTCTGAGACTTTCTCTCCGTTGGCAAAGATGGTGACTGTGGCATCGGTGACTTTATGGTCGTATTCCGCAAACTGGTCGTTGTACTTCCAGGTGTGGGTGACGCGCACCCGGATCGGCTCGCCGTCAGTGATCAGTGAGTTCAGACAGAGCACAGGAGTCGAGTTTACGTCCGGGTCGAATTCCTCGTAGCAGCCGGTGAGGCTGAGTGTCAGGAGGGCTGCGGTTATGATTCTTAGAATTGCCATGTGTATGAAACCGAAGGAATTAAAGGTAAGAATTTTACTTTCTTGAATACAGGCTTCATATAGCGGTAATTGTATGATCGCTGTATGGCGATTGTATTCATGTGGCAATATGCGTTGTAGAGTCCGAAGTTCCAGAATCCGCGTTTGTTCCGGACGGTGAATGAAATATCGAGCCGGTGATAGAACGGAAGCTGATAATTGTTGATTTCGGCTTTCAGCGGAGTGTCTTCGCCAAAGAATCCGTTGTCGAAGCCGGGCGCCTCCCACACTTGCGTCAGGAGGGTGAAGTGGTTGCCGGAGTGCCCGGTCCATGCGGCGTTGAATTGTACTTTGCGGCTTATGTTCCAGTTGAGCAGAATGTTGATTGTGTGTCGGTTGTCGAATCGCGCCGGGAATGGCCGTCCCCCGTTTTTGTCCGCGAAGGTACGGTCGGCCCACCCCAGGGAATAGGCGATATGACCGGTTATTTTGCCCGCCAGCTTCTCGATTTTGAAATCGATACCTTTTGCTGTCCCTTTTCCGGTGCAGAGCTGGGCGTCCCACACCTCCATGGGGGGCATGAGGTAGTATTCGTCGCGGTAATCCACAAGATTGCGCATATCCTTGTAATATCCTTCCGCCGATATGCTGTATTTGCCGTTGTCGGGGCGCCAGTAGACGCCGGCGGAAATCTTGTCGGCCGACTGTGGCTTCTGCCTGCCGGTTATAGGCACCCATTGGTCGGTGGGGAGTGCGAGATAACTCTGATTCAGCATGTGTACGTATTGGTTCGTTCGGCAGTAGGCGGCCTTGATGGCCCAGTTGTCGGTGGGACGGTAGCTGATTGAGAGCCGGGGGCCGAGTCCGTAGTGATTCTTGCCGCTGATGCGGAACAGAGAGCCGTGAAATCCGGCATTGACGCGGAATCGGTCGCTTATCTTCCAGTCATCTTCGATGTAGATATTCGTCTCATATGCCGCATACGACCAGGTGGAATCCGATCGTGTTATAGTTTCCTGTCCTACAGAATAGCTGTTGAGCCTGTGGGAAGGTAGAAAAGAATGAATGGTATACCAGCCTCCGAACCGCACGCGGTTATTGTCGTTCAGCTGCCAGTCGAAATCGCCGCGCAGTATCCAGTCGCTTATGTTGTTTTCCGTCTTCGAGATCGTATGAGTCTCGTGAGGTTCCGCATGATAGTTCTCCTTATAATAATCATTATGTTTCATCGAGGAGAAGAAGCGGGTGTAGGCAGCGGTAAATTCGCCTGTCAGTGTGGGTTTCAGTCGGTAGTTGAAGCCGGCCTGTGCTACCAGATTTCCCCAGTGCATGTCGTAGCGGTCATCGTCGTACCACCCGTTTTCCGATTCGTTTTTGTCCTTGCTTTCGGATTTGAGGAAATCATCGCCGAAATAGACGCTGACAAATCCTGTGGCATTGTTGTTGAAGCGGTGCGTCACCTTTCCGTTCAGATCCATGAAAGAATAGCTGAAGCGTGTTTTTTCTTCCGACGACGCATTGTTTATGGCAATGAAAGGAGCCGAGACTAAGTCTGTCCACGACCTTCGCAAAGCGACAGAGTAGGTGGTTTTCCTGCCTATGGGGCCATCGATGTTGAAGGCTCCGGAAGTTAGACCGAGTCTGAATGAGCCGTGGCGGCGGTCCTGCGAGCCGTTTTTGGTCCTGACATCGAGATAGGAGGAGAGGCGACCGTCATATTTCGCGGGAATCGACGATTTGAAAAAGTCGATATAGCGTATGGCGTCGGGGTTAAAGGCAGAGAAAAGGCCGCCAAGGTGATTCACCTGATAGAGTGGAACATTGTCGAGCATGAACATATTCTCGTCGGCATTGCCCCCGTGGACATGCATCTCGGCCATGCCTTCCGCCCCGCCGTTGATACCGGGCTGCATGAGGAGAGCTTTCATCACATCGCTTTCCCCGAGCAGCGAAGGCGTGTTCTTTATCTCGTCGCCTGTCAGCTTCTTGGCTCCGATTTCGGAAGTCTCTACCGACGGCGCCTCGAGGCGCGATGTGACCACTACCTCCTGCAGCATCTCAGGCTCCGGAGCTGAGGCGACGTAAGTCACCGGAACGGATCCCTCGTGCCGTCGGATGTCGTGTTTCGCTCCTTTCTTGCGACGCAGGATGATATTCTTGCCTTTTATTTTATATTCGATGTCTGTGTCACGGAACATCATGGAAAGCACTGTTTTCAAGGGTCGGTCGACGGCTTTCACAGTTACGCGCATATCTTCCAGTAAGTCGGAAGGATACACAAAGTTCATCCCTGTCTGACCCACGATCTCTCGGAACACCGCCGCGGCGGGTTCATCCGCGGCCGCTATGGTCACATTCCTGGCGCTCGAGATAATGAAAGCGCCAATGAATACAAGCAGAATCAATATTCTTCTCACTTTTCGACTACCTCCATCTGTGTTCCTAAAATCTCATTGATTGTCGCGATCAGGTCGGCGGGAGTACCCTCATAGTGGAGCGATAGCTTGTATCCCTCCGTGGACTCTGGAAGATTAACCACTTTTACGCTATAGACCGATTCTATTTTCTTAACCACTTCTGTCAGAGGCGCGTTTTCAAAGTCGATAGTCTTCACAGCCTGGAGCGGTGTCGGCTTGCGTATCTCCTCGGTCTGTTCGGGAGCTGTGGATGAATATTCGTGGAATATGAATCCGGCGGTGGCGGTCAGGACGACCAGAACGGAGATGGCTGCTGCCACGCGGTATCTGCGCCAGCCGTATGCTGGAGCAATGCCGAGGCGGCGCCATCCTTTGTCGGCCGAGAAATGATTCTTGCGGTAATGCCGGGCGATGAAATCTATTTCCTTATTATCCATTTTATCCATGGTTTATCAGAAGTCGATGCCGACGCGGAATGAAAAATAAGGGCGAAGACGATGTTCGGAGCCTATGTAGTTGAGTTCGAAGTAGCCGGATTGGCCCTGTTGAATCTCATAATTCTCAACCTTGTAGCTTGTGAGAGTGAATCCGGCTCCGACATTTATACCCGCCTTGCGCCCCCAGTTGAAACGGTAACCGACCGAGGGCGAGAAATACAGTCCTGTTCCTTCCATCGAGTTCAGACCGATGCGGATATCGCCGAAAGGTGTGAATTTTCCTAATTCAAGATCCATGCGTCCCATTGCGAAGAGAGGGCCGATCCAGTTGTCTATTTTGCTGCAATGCTCCAGGCTGATACCGCCGCCGACAAAGAATTTTGAGTTTATCTGATAGCCGTGGACTGTGCTGAATCCGGTATAGAAAGTACTTTGGCGTTCATAGCCGAGGCCGGAGGAGGTGAGAACTGCAAAATTCTCGGAGCGTAGACTGTTGCTCCATTCGATGAAACCGCGATAACCGCGCTGTGGCTGTCGGCCCTCGGAAAGAGGTGCGACGAAAGCAAGAACTAAGAGAATGAATAGAATCTTTTTCATGTCGATGAATGATTTCGTTTGTCTTTACGACTCATCATTCCCGAAAAAGTCCTACTCGCCCGCAAAAAAATTTACAAGAAAGGCAGGAAAAATGGTTTATGACCGGTGGCCAGGGCTTCGCGCAGACGTGCGAGTGCCTTGGTCATCTGGTTTTTAACTGTTTTTATGGAGATATTGAGCTCTTCGGCTATTTCCTCGTTTGTGAGGCCGTCGCGCTTGCTCAGGAGGAATACCTCGCGGCATTTGTCGGGCAGACTGTCGATGGCTTTCCATATTCTTGCATCGCGGAAAGAGGTGTCTATTTCCTCTTCGCTCACGTCCGGAATATTGTCTTCACTTTCTGTCGGATGCTGATTCCGGAGATAAGTGAGGCACATATTCCGGAGAGTTCGGTAGATGAATGCTTCGAAATTGTCTATCTCGCCGCCGTTACCAAGATAGATCCATGCCTTCATGAAGGCGTCCTGCTCAAGATCTTCGGCCGCATCCGCGTCGCCGACCATACGGAGTGCGTACATGCCCAGAGGAAGGT
The DNA here is from genome assembly GCA_902471685.1 of uncultured Porphyromonadaceae bacterium. GTDB lineage: Bacteria > Bacteroidota > Bacteroidia > Bacteroidales > Muribaculaceae > CAG-873. Next base: position 18,678 of record CABRLF010000001.1, on the reverse strand, counting down.
ACAGCCGGCGGAAATGTATTTCGAATTCTTTGGTGGTCATTGCGGATACGACGATTCGGCAACAAAGGTAGTAAAAAATAACTTGACGCCGCAAAAAAGACCGACAGAGATTCGTTGGCTATGATTTGACGGAGATTATGGATTTGCCGAAAAATGCCGACAGCATAGCAAGTGTGGAAACAGTGAAATTATGCTGTCCGCTCAGCCATCGGGTTATCTCGCTCGGACGTTTACCTATCTGGTCGGCAAATTGCTTCTTTGAAAGTCCGCGCTCTTGCATAAGGGCATCGATTTTATTGGATATCGCGAAAGACAGGTTGATTTCTTCCTTTATTTCAGGTGGCACCTGACTAACCATTTCCCGGTATCTGTTTCTAATATCCTTCATAGCTTAAATGTTTTGTCGGTCTCGATTGTCTTGGATGTTACTGTTACGGTTCCGTCACGTTGACCTTCTTTCAATAATTCTTCAAATTTCTGTAACGTCAGGACATACCCACGCAACGAATCATCTTCCTCATATGTCCGCGAGTTTTTGACACCTCCGTTGCCGAGTACAAGAATCCGGTCGGAGAGGCGCAGACAGTATAGACGGAGTTTTGAACGAAGCACAGGAAGAGCCACCACGGAATCACGCATCTTGCCCTCGGGACGGAAGAAACGTTCCAACGCACCTTCATCGGCGATCTTATCTAAAATTTGCACTATGCGCAATAAGTCCTTATTCAGTTGAGCATCTTCAATGAATTTGGAATAAAAACGCTCATATTCAGTCTCGGATTCTTCCGAGAACTGAATGGTGTAAATGGTACATTTGTCAGTGTCATTGACTATAACCAGTTCAACTTCGTTCATATTGATAGCCTTTTTAATCATAACGCAAAGATATAACATTTATTTCACATATATGTGAAATGTTGGAATCTTTTTTTCTGTGTGCACTTTTTTGCTTATTTGCAAGGGATTTGTTAATTTTGCCGTAGATACAGAACAAAACAATATTATACCTCCATATATGGCAACAAAACCATTCCATTATCAGGAAATGTTTCCGCTCGGACCGGATACGACCGAGTACTATCACCTCACTTCCGACTACGTGCATGTAGAGAACTGGGGCGGTCATGAATTCCTTGTAGTCGATCCTCAGGCTCTTACAGTCCTGACCCGCCAGGCTACTCACGACAATGCATTCATGCTGCGACGCGAGCACAACAAGATGGTTGCTTCGATACTCTCGAATCCCAATGCATCGGCAAACGACAAATTCGTGGCTCTGACCATGCTCCGCAATGCCGAAGTGGCTGCCAAGGGTCAGCTTCCCTTCTGTCAGGATACGGGTACTGCCATCTGCCATGCTGAAAAAGGCCAGAACGTATATACCGGCTGCAACGACGAAGAGCGTATCAGCGAAGGCGTATATCTCACATATACTACCGATAATCTCCGCTACAGCCAGAACGCTCCTCTGACAATGTACGAGGAAGTCAATACCGGCTGCAACCTTCCCGCGCAGATCGATATCCACGCTACCGAAGGCGACGAATACCACTTCCTTTTCGTAGCCAAGGGCGGCGGCTCAGCCAACAAAACCTATCTCTATCAGGAGACCAAGGCGACTATCAATCCCGATAAGCTCGTGCCTTTCCTGATTGAGAAAATGCGCAGCCTCGGCACTGCCGCTTGTCCGCCCTATCATATCGCATTCGTCATCGGCGGTACTTCGGCCGAAAAGAATCTCGAGGTAGTGAAGAAGGCCTCGGTAAAATATTACGACAATCTGCCTACTCACGGCAACGAATATGGCCACGCTTTCCGCGACATCGAGCTTGAGAAGGTGCTCAAGAAGGCTTCAGAAGAACTTGGCCTCGGCGCACAGTTCGGCGGCACATGCTATGCCCACGATATCCGTGTGATCCGTCTCCCCCGCCACGGTGCTTCCTGCCCCATAGGTATGGGTGTGAGCTGCTCGGCCGACCGCAACGTGAAGGCTAAGATCAACCGCGAGGGTCTCTGGATCGAAAAGCTCGACTCCAATCCCGGCGAACTCATTCCCGAAGAATATCGCAAGGCCGGCGAGGGCGAAGTTGTGAAAATCGACCTCAACCGTCCTATGGCCGAGGTTCTCGCCGAGCTTACCAAATATCCGGTATCGACCCGTCTGTCGCTCAACGGAACCATCATCGTGGGCCGCGATATCGCACACGCCAAAATCAAAGAGCGTCTCGACAAGGGCGAACCTATGCCCGAATACCTCAAGAATCATCCTATCTATTATGCAGGTCCGGCCAAGACCCCGGCTGGCATGCCTTCCGGTTCGTTCGGCCCTACAACCGCAGGACGTATGGACCCCTATGTAGACCAGTTCCAGAGCGCCGGCGGCTCGATGATCATGATAGCCAAGGGTAACCGCTCAAAGCAGGTGACCGATGCTTGCAAGAAGCACGGCGGTTTCTATCTCGGCTCGATCGGTGGTCCTGCAGCTATCCTCGCCCAGAACTCGATCAAGAATGTAGAGCTTCTCGAATATCCCGAACTCGGTATGGAAGCTATCTGGAAAATCGAAGTCGAGGACTTCCCCGCATTTATCCTCGTCGACGACAAGGGCAACGACTTCTTTACTCAGATTAACGAGAAATGCAAAATCTGCGGTATGAATAAGTAAGGCTACCGTTAAAACAAATAACTGACAATCATCGTTAAAAAAGCACAGCGGTACCGGTTGACGGAATCCGCCGTGCTTTTTTTCTGTATATTCTCTTTGACAAAAGGCATAGCCGGGAGTCAAAATAACGATATCGTTAATTAAAATCGACAGAGATGAGAGACTCTATCAGAATTCTATGTATTGCATTGATTTTTTCGATAATGTCAATATTCGGCTCATATGGGCAAAAAAACGAAGGCCCTAAATTCAGACAACCCGATTTCGCCTATCCCCAGACGGTAGTCAGGGATGCGAAGGAACTTCTGGCCGGAGCGGACAGATCGTCCGATCCGGGTGTGGTCCGTCTGAGGGCCATGCTCGAACTGTGCTGTGCCGAGCAGAATATCGATTATGACACAATCTTCGGGCAACCGGCGCAAGTTGAGCGCCAGATAGCTCTCTGCGGCGATGACAATGCCGCCAAGGCACTGCTTACGCTCTATCAGGCGAATCTGTACAAAGAAATATACAATCACAGCAGTTATAAGTACAACCAGGTGTCGGCGCCGCTGGAGCCATTCCCTGCCGATGTGTCGAAATGGAGCGGCGACCAGTTCCGTGCGCGTATAGTTTCTCTTTTAAACGAAGCCCGGACGCTGGCCGGCTCTACGCCGCTGAGCCGATTCTCTTCGTCGATTAATTATTCACCGGAGGTGGAGCAGTATCTGCCTACGGTGGCTGACTTTGCACGCTATTATTCGGTTAATGCGCTGAATGATATAAAATACGGAACTGCCAATTATGACAAGGAGATACTCGACATATGTCGCGAAGGCATCGTTGCATCGGTGCCACAGTCCGCTCCGTGGTTCTATTGGCAGGTAGAAGATATCCGCCGTGGATCTTTATCGCGCGACGGCAAGGAAGAGGCGTTGGTCAACCTTTATTCCGGATATAAGAATGTGGAGGCTGCCAGATATGTTCTCAAACAGATATCTGGGGGCTTCAATCCCGATTATGTCGAATATGAATACGAGGAGGAGATCTCCGAAGAGCCGACGGAAGCCGACAGGATCCGGAAGCGCGACCGCATTATAGAATGGCTTCGTGCTTCGCTCGCCGAATTTCCGTCGTGGTACGGCAATGCTGTGCTGAATAATTCTCTTGCGAGATTCACTCAGCCGCGTGTGCGTGTGTCCGTGCCGTCTATGGCGGCTCCGGATTCCAATTTCAAAGTCAATGTCAGGACTGAGTTCGCGAAGAAAGTCGTTGTTTCGCTTCACCGGATGACTGCCGGCTCCGGCAATATGGATGCCGCGGCTATCGTCAGGACTATGCCCATGTTTATGAAAGCGGAAATTTCCGATCTGAAAACCGATCATTCGGAAGTCTTGAAGTTTAATGCTGTCAATCCGGGCAATTACGTCCTTGTGGTGTCGGTAGACGGCAAATACGGCAACAGCTCCACGATTCCTGTACTTGTCACACCGCTTTTAGGCATCTCGGCCGGTGTCGGACACGATGCGGCTGCAATAGCAGTCGACTTCGCAAGCGGAAAGCCTCTGCAGAATGTTCGTGTGACGATGTCGCGCCGGCGCGGATCTTCCATGTCGCTCGGAAAGACAGACCGAAAGGGTCTGCTCAAATTCAGTGCACCTACCGCAAATACTTATAGCTCGCAATGGCTTGTGTTCGGCTATAAAGGTCAGATTTATGATTTCGACCGCAATGTGAATGTATACTCGTATTATAAGGTCGATGAAACTGAGAGCAGCCGGATTCTTGTCTTTACCGACCGCTCGATCTATCATCCCGGCGACTCTGTCCGTTGGGCCGTTGCCGTGGCTGCTGGGAAAGACAAAGAGGGCCATGTCGTTGCAGGACAGAATCTTGAGGTGAAACTCTATGACGCCAATTATCAGCCTGTAGATACTGTCGCTGTAACCACCGATGCTTTCGGACGTGCGACTGGTTCATTCGTCACTCGGACTGGTGTTCTTACCGGAGCATACCGCATCCGGGCTTCATACCGCGAGCGTGACCGCACTTACGACGGTTTGGCGAACATAATGGTGAGCGATTTCAAGTCTCCCGAAATACAGATTGAAAGCATATCCGTGCAGCGCGATGTTCCGTCCAAAGGCGATGTCACTCTCGAAGGATCTGTCAGGACTTACTCAGGTATGCCTGTCGCGGGTGCTGACGTTGCGATATCCGTTAAGGGTGCCGAGAGGTGGCGCTGGTTCATTCCGGCCGTGGAATTAGGTTCGCTCGATGGCACCACCGACGACAGCGGTAATTTCACTGTTGTCGTTCCCGCTTCCATGCTCGGAGCGAAAGTGTCAGGCAGAGTATATAGCGACTTTGCCGCCGACGTGACTGTTACTTCCCGGACCGCCGAAACGGCTGAGAAACAGATTAATTTCACTAACGGTAAACCATATGCGATAGTTGCCGATGTGCGTGCCGACGCCGATAGCGACAAGCCGTTCGAGTTTACTCCGGACGCATTCGATGGCAACGGTAAGAATGTGGCCATTGCATTGCGCTGGCGGTTTGTCGCAACTGATAAGAACGCGCGGGTTCAGGATCTCCCTTCCGGTGAGACTAATGCCGGAACTCCTGTGAAAGTTGACCTCAGGATGCTTCCTTCGGCTACATATAAGATCGCCATAACGCCTGCCGATACTACTCTTGCATCGGATTATGAGACTTCGCCTGTCAATTTATATTCTGTATCGCGCGGCACAATGCCTAAAGAAGTATCTCCGCTTTATATACCTGATGCTACCGCACGGATCAAGGGCAATAAGGCGACGGTTACCGTCGGTGTCAACAGCGACAGACTCTATGTATACAGCATTGTGCGCGATGGCGACAGAATGCATGAAATAGGAGTGCATGAACTGACTCGCGGATTCCACAATCTCGAACTGGCTGTTCCTGCCGGTGCGGAAGACCTTGGCATAAGGGTGATGTCAGTCCTTAATGGAAAGAATTATTCTTCCGATGTAGCAGTCAGGATGCCCGAGGCCGAAAAGACAGAAGTAGTGGCCGAAACCTTCCGCGACCGTCTTGCTCCGGGAAGTCCCGAGACATGGAGATTCCGCCTGACCAGTGGCAAATCGGTTCTTCCCGAGGCTGCAATGATAGCGACGATGTATAATGAGGCTCTTGAGGCTCTTCAGGCGTCGAACTGGCCCGGTGTATTCTCATGGTGGAGTCCGAGGGGGTACATCAATATGGATACACCGTATCTGTCGACTATTGACCGCAGGATTTCTCTCCCGCTCAAGTATAAAAATGTGAAAAATCTGACGTGGCCTGATTTCATGTTCGCTCCCTCGCGCATGTATTATATACGTGGAATGCGAAGCAATATGCTCATGAGCACCAAACAGGCAATTGTCGGCTCTGTGAATGCTATGGCGGAGACGGAAAATGTGGCTTACGACATGGCCGCTCCGATGATGAAATCGGAGGCTGCCGCCGGAAGTGCTGATGCTGTCACTGAAGAAACTGAAGAGGCCGCAACCGAAGATTCCGGAGCAGGCGAGCCGAAGGTGGAATACCGCGACGCCGAAGTGCTTCAGGCTTTCTGGAAACCGAATCTGGTATCTGATTCTGAAGGCAATATCGATATTGAATTCATTGTCCCCAATGCCAACGGCAGCTGGCGGTTCCTCGGTTTCGGCTGGGATAAAGCCGCGCAGAGCGCTGTCTATCGCGGGTTGGCAGTGGCGTCCAAGCCGGTAATGGTTTCACCTAATCTGCCGCGCTATCTCCGTCAGGGCGATAAGACTACCGTTCTGGCTACTGTATTCAACAACAGTGACCGCGAAGCGACCGTCACCACCACTGTGGAAATTTTCCGTATCGCCGACGGTAGCGTCACGGCCACGTATACTTCGACCGACACAATCGCGGCGCAAGGTTCTGCAGTTGTCGGTGCCCCTGTATCGGCTTCCGCTACTGAGGCTTCGATTGGTTATCGCATCCGGGCCGTATCCGGATCATTCGCCGACGGCGAACAGGCTGCGATTCCGGTTCTGAAATCAGTATCGACAGTCATTGAGAGCGAGGAATTCTACCTCAATCCCAATGATGCCAGGCCCTTCGAACTCACCGTTAACGCCCCCGAAGATGCTGTCCTGACCCTACAGTACTGCCAGAATCCTGTCTGGACCATAGTAAAAGCCATGCGTGGCATAGCTGCCGATGAGGCTCTGACAGCCAATGGAATTGTATCGCATCTTTTCTCGGCTCTCGCCGCAGAGCATATTGTAGGCGCGAATGCCGATATCTCCAATGCCCTTAAGCAATGGCGCGATAATCCGGACGAGAAGGCTTTCACCTCCATGCTCGAGAAAAACGAGACTCTGAAAAAGCTGATGCTGGATCAGACTCCGTGGGTTCAGGCCGCGAAGTCTAACAGCAGCCGTATGGCGATGCTTGCATCGCTTCTTGATCCGGCCGCAGCTTCGGCTGCCGTAGAGAAATACATGAATAAGCTCGCTAAACTCCAGAATGGCGACGGCGGTTTCCGCTGGGGCTCATGGAGCGAAGAATCGTCGGAATGGACTACGGAAAATGTTCTTGTCACTCTCGGTATCGCACGTTCGCTTGGAATGTTGCCGGACAAGTTCGATCCGATGCTCCGCAACGCTTTCACATATCTTCAGGTTCAGGCCGCGAAGCCCAACCGTCCTGCCACCGACGATCAGCTTGCTCTTTTGGCCGCTTATTTCCCGGCCTATCCGCGCACGGTTGCCGGTCAGGAAATTATACGGCGCACAGTTGCCGCGACAGCCGCAAACTGGAAGAACGGAAACACGGTCGACAAGGCTTACGATACCTTTATCCTTAATGCAAACGGACGCAAGTCCGAGGCCGCCAAAGTCATGGCCTCCATCCGTCAGTTCGCTGTCGCAAAACCCGGCATGGGCCTATGCTTCCCGAATGTGAACGATATGCGCGGATATGCCACCATTATTCAGGCTTATTCTGCGATGGATGCATCGACTGAGGAAATCGACGCCCTGCGACAGTATGTGATAGTTCAGGCACAGGCACTTGATGACATCGGTGCTGTGAATCCCGATTATATCGTGGCATCGGTGCTTATGACCGGTTCGGACTGGACTTCGGTGCCTGTCGCGCAGAATGTGACAGTGAATGGCGCACCGCTGGCAATAAGCAGTATGGAGAGCTCCACAGGGTACTTCAGCCAGACTCTAAACGAGAAAGGCAAAGTGCGAATATCAGTGAAACCCAACGGAGTTACCCCCTCGTATGGTTCCGTGATAACCATAATGAACCAGCCGTCCCGTAGCATCAAGGCCCGTCCCGGCCGTGACCTTGCGATAGAGAAGCGTTTTCTTGTGGAGCGCGATGGCAAATGGATTGAGACAGAAGCTTTCACGCTCGGAGAACGTGTCCGTGTGCAGTTTACCGTAAAGGCAAAACGTAATCTCGAATATGTAAGTATCGATGACGAGCGTCCCGCTTCATTCGAGCCCGTCGACCAGCTCCCTGGCTATGTTTGGGATGCTTCGCTCGGATTCTACCGTGAGAATCTCGACGCATCGACTCGGTTCTTCATCGGATATCTGCCAAAAGGAACGTATCATATCTCTGTCGATATGACCGCTGCCGCTCAGGGAATCTTTACTTCCGGTATCGCCACTTTGCAGAGCCTGTATGCTCCCGAACTGACCGCACATTCCGGTGGAACAGACATCGAAGTGAAATAAGTCAAGATATTAGTAAGTTAGCGTTTATTAAAAATAGTTGGAATAATTGTCAGAGTGGAAGATTAATAGAATTTTTCCATGCAGAAAGATTAAAAAAAGCCAATTAGGCATATGTTATGGAAATTTTTATTAACTTTGCACTCTGACTTGAAACCAATATTTATCCAAAGATGAAGCTCTTACAGGCTAAGCTATCGAAATATACCGCACCTCAGCAGGCCAAGGCGGCCGGAGTCTATCCTTATTTCCGCGAAATATCGTCCGAACAGGAACCCGTTGTTACAATCAACGGTAAACGTGTCCTCATGTTTGGCTCCAACTGCTATTCCGGTCTCGTCAGCGATCCTCGCATCAAAGAAGCCGCTATAGAAGCAACTCGCAAATACGGCACTGGCTGTGCCGGTTCTCCGTTCCTCAACGGTACACTCGACCTTCACAAGAAACTCGAACATCGCATCGCCGAATATATCGGCAAGGAAGATGTGATGATCTATTCCACCGGCTTCGGCGTCAATCTCGGTGTCGTTTCTACTCTCACTGGCCGTGAGGACTACATTCTTTGGGATGAGCAGGACCACGCTTCGATTATCGAAGGTCGCCGCCTGTCGTTCAGCAAGAGCTTGAAATACAAGCATAACGATATGGAGTCGCTTGAACAGCAACTCCAGAAGTGCGAGCCCGACAAGGTGAAGCTCATTGTCACCGACGGTGTATTCTCTATGGAAGGCGATGTAGCCAATGTTCCTGAAATTGTCCGTCTGGCCAAGAAATACGACGCATCAGTAATGGTGGATGAGGCGCACGGTATCGGCGTCTTCGGTGAAGGTGGCCGCGGTGTCTGCAACCACTTCGGTGTCACCGGTGATGTCGACCTGATTATGGGTACATTCTCCAAATCTTTTGCTTCGCTTGGTGGTTTTATCGCCACCGACAAGGAAATTACCAACTTCCTCCGTCACCACAGCCGCTCGTATATCTTCACTGCATCTATCACTCCGGCTTCCACAGCTGCCGCCCTCAAGGCTATCGATCTTCTCATCGAAGAGCCCGAACGTCAGGAACACCTCTGGAAACTCACCAATATGGCTCTCGAAGGATTCCGTGAGGCTGGATTCGAAATCGGTAAGACCTCGACTCCGATTATTCCCCTCTTTATCCGCGATGACTTCAAGACTTTTGCAATCACTCGCGATCTCCTCGAGGAAGGCATTTTCGTCAATCCGGTCGTTACTCCCGCAGTTGCGCCTCAGGACACACTTATCCGCTTCAGCCTCATGGCTACTCATACCGAAGAGCAGGTGACCGAGGCCCTTGAGAAGATTACCAAGGTATTCAGAAAGCACGGCATAATAGCCTGAGCTATTTGAGACATTCGTAATCCCCTCATAAAACACATCTGACCAATCTCTTACTCAAAATAAACATAAAACAGGAAAACATGAAAAAGAAATTTATCTGTACCGTTTGCGGTTACGTATATGAAGGCACAGAAGCTCCCGAAGAATGCCCCATCTGCCATGCTCCCAAGAGCGCTTTCAAGGAAGTAGATGATGAAGCTGGTCTCAAGTTCGTCACCGAACACGAAATCGGCGTCGCCAAGGGATGCGACGAGCAGATGATCAAAGACCTTACAGCTCACTTCAACGGCGAATGCGGCGAAGTAGGTATGTATCTCGCAATGAGCCGTCAGGCCGACCGCGAAGGTTATCCCGAAATCGCTGAGGCTTTCAAGCGCTACGCTTTCGAGGAAGCTGAACACGCTGCTAAATTCGCTGAACTTCTCGGCGAAGTGGTATGGGATACCAAGACCAACCTCGAGAAGCGCATGATGGCAGAAGCCGGCGCTAACGAAGACAAGATGCGTATCGCTCGTCGTGCCAAAGAGCTCAACCTCGATGCTATCCACGACACCGTTCACGAAATGGCAAAGGACGAAGCCCGTCACGGCCAGGGATTCCAGGGCCTCTACAACCGTTTCTTCAAGAAATAATATATCCCTTTATATGACAAAAACGCGTCCACGCCTGTGCGGGGACGCGTTTTTTGTCGTACTATTGTCAGCACTTGCCGGTGCCGTGTCTGCAGATAGCCTGATCCTCGGCTTTCTCTATTTCATCTTCCGTAGGCTGATAGCCCGCGGGCCATTTGGAAACCTGTGACGGCTCGCGCCCCTCGATCTGCCAGTCAAAGGGATAGAAGTGGGCATTCGGGTTACGCCACGACGGGCGACGCAATGCATAGACCACAAGAGGGAGTGCGATGAAGAAGACCGTGCCAAGTATCAGAATGCCGATATAGACAACGGAACTCCCCGTCTGGATCTGTGACGGGGGAAGGAAGCTAAGCAGTAATGCTGCCAGAGCACCGAATATACCGAGGGTACATACAACCCACATTCCGAATTTTCCTCCTGGCACTTTGAATCCCCGGGTTTTATTCGGTTGTGTGCGACGCAGACGGATAAACGATGCATAAATCATCAGCACCATGATCAGATAGATGATGGTCGCCAGTTGCGACATTATCTGATAGGCAGACTCTACTGTCGGCAGGACAACCAGGATGAGCGAGAGGAGGCTGACAAACAGTCCGGAAATAATGAGAATCGATTTGTTGACTCCTTTTTCATTGGTGTGCTGCAGCTTACGGGGCAGATATCCCGACTGGGCCACCGAGACAAGTCCTGTGGATGGTCCGTTGACAAGTGCGCTTACCTGACCGATGACCCCGACCATGATCAGCAATGCTATTATATTGCCGGCCCAGTCAAGACCGAAGCTTGACCACAGTTGGTTATAGGCTACCAGCAGCGACTGCACAAGATCGATATTCTGCGCCGGAATAACGATTCCGATAATCAGTGTGCCGATTGCGTAGCCGAGTACAATTACTATGATGGAAAGGAAAACGGCGCGGGGAAAGTCGCGTGCCGGATTGCGCATATCGTTGATATGCACAGCCTGAATTTCTATACCGCCGTAAAAGAGGAATATCGATGCGGCGAGAACTATGGTGCTCAGATTGCCGAAATCCGGAATGAAAGGCATATCGGTGAGGTAGATGTGTTTGCCAAGACAAACATAAATAATGCCGAGAATGATGAGGATCGCTCCGGGAATAATGGTGCCGCAAAGGCCGCCCAGAGTACTCAGCTTGTTGGCTGCCTTCATACCCCGGAATGAATTCAGTGTAACTGCCCAGTAAACCGTCAGGGCTATTATATGGGTGTAGATTTTATTGGATGCCAGCTTTGCATCGAAGCTCTCCGGCCAGAATACATAGGCCAGCGACGCTGCCCCGAAAATAAGTACCGTCGGGAACCAGATGATCACGGTCTGCCATTCCAGATACATCGCTGTCCATCCCCACCGGGGGCCGAATGCTTCGGAAATCCAGCGGTATAGACCGCCTGATTTGGTATAAGTCGAAGCAAGTTCGGCGCATACCAGCGAAAAGGGAAGCAGGAATACAACTGCGGCAAATACATAATAGAATATAGACTGTATGCCAAACTTGGCCTCCGAGGGCAGCCCACGCAGACTTAGTATCGAAGTGATGATGAGCAGGGCCATGGCAACCATCGTGATGGAGCCCTTGGCGGTCGAAACAACTTTTTTTCTTCCCGATGCCGTGGTCGGCGATTCGGACGGGGTAGGTGTCTTCGTGGTCATAGTCGGATCAATTATATGTTTTCTGAAAAATTAGGTCTATCTGCCATTGTTTTTCAGAAATTAGTAGTTTATATTTTGGATTCATGAATTCTAAACGCGGCATACAACGAGAATGTTTGCTATGCGGAGAATAACTGTCGTGTGAAAAGTATTATCATTATATATGGTGAAGGTCACGACAGCATCGGTTGGTGCCTGCCGGCGAGTGTGGTTTTTATTCTGTTTTTTATGTTGTTTATAAAAAATATTTATAAATTTGCACCGAATTTCGGTGATGCCTGTAGCCGACAGAGGTCGATGCGGCATTGAAAAGGGAACCGGGTGAGAATCCCGGACAGACCCGCTACTGTAATTCCAACGCTGCTTATTCAGGGCCGATGGCCTGAAGATAAGCATGCTGAAAAGTTTCACGACATATTATGGTCACTGCAAAAGCTCCGCGCCGGAGCTGCGGGAAGGCCGTCGTGAAGCCGGATAAGTCAGGAAACCTGCCGAAATTGACACCCTTGATTGCAGCTTTCGAGGATTAAAGCAGGCAAACACTTTTCTACTGTTGCGTACAGATGAGATTCATCATGTATGCCGTCCGTTGCATTACACTTTGGTGTGAGTGTGCGGTCCGGCACATGATGCTGAGAATGCCGCCGCCCCGATTGTCTGAATCACAGATGTCGGAGTGGCGTTATTTTTTATTCATCAATTATACATCTATGAGATTTAAATCTTTACTTAATCTTTCTTTAGCCCTGTTTGCTCTTGGCTGGAGTGCAACGGCTTCCGCAACAGAAGTTACGGTGACCATGAACACAATGAGCAAAACCATGACGCTCAAACCCGTGGCTGGTGGCGATGCTGTTGCAATCGGTGAGCCGTCTGCGGATTATTCCCCGAAGTATCAATTCACGTGCGATCCCGGCGACTACGTAGCCAGTCTTTTCGACGCTTCAGGGGTGTCGACCGGTTCGATTGTTCTTACTGTCGAAGGCGAAACCATGTCTACCCGCATCTACAATATCACCTGCTATGCGGCAAACAAAACCGACGGCGTGGAGTGGAAACTCGGTGAGGACTATGATATTCCCTTCGAAAACATCAAGGTCTCAACACAGAAAGGCGAGAGCCATACCGTCACTCCGGTGAAATACGACGCCAATAACCGTACTTCAGTAGTATTTCCTTGCTTACTCGGCGACAGCTATGAAGTTCGATTTATTCCGCTGGGGGATAACGCTGATACTTATGCCGAAAGCGTTCAGAGCGGCACGATAACCGGCAACCGTACTGTGAGCTGCACTCTTCCGGTAGTTGTGAAATTTATTCTCACCGCTCCGAAGGAGGCCTCGGTAATCGTGGCTCAGAAGCCGGGTTCGCGCCACTATGTGCCTTTCAAGGAATATGACTATTCTTCCGCTGTCGAATCGGGCAATGATATAGTCTATACCTACCATCTGCCGCAGGCTTCGAACTATAATTACCGTGTGTCGCAGCCGGGATGTATAACCCACGCCGGAATCTTCGACCCTTCAAATGGCGATATTGCTGTAACCGAGGAGCAGCTTAAAGAATATCCCTCAGACTATTATAATCACGATGTGACGGCTAACGGAGGCTTTAACTATGCCGACATATACCTGAATATCAATCCTCAGGGACATCTGTTCATGCAGCCCGACGGAGAGTTTCATCTCGTCAATCTGCGCACGTGGCAGCTCACAAACAGCATCACCGCAAACTACTTCCTTGAGCCGGACTATCATTATACTGTTCTCAATACCAAATTCGAGCCGGACAACAGCGTGGTCGAGGTTGATGAAAGTGGTCTCATCAAGGCCAAATCGCAGGGTACGGCCATCGTTCAGGTGCGTTATGACGCGATGAAGACCGAAGTTGCCGGAGGTAACCTCTGGAGCTCAATATGGGCGGAGAATGTCGGCACATTTGTCGTTACTGTCGGTGATCGGCCCGAAGGCATGAAGAGCAATATGAAATTGCCTTACGAGCAGCCGAACCGCACCGGCGAAATTGATGCCGAGCACGATATATTCTACTATCCGGAGGGCAGGGATGGCTTCGATTTCACTTTCAAACCCGAAGGTGTTTCCACAGTGCTCATGGCAAATCCTGTTGTCGACCTCAAGAATAACACTCTTTCCTACCCCGATGGATTCTCAAGCAAGAACATAACCAAGAATTCCGACGGATCATATACCGTCAGGCTTACTTACGGTCGCAACATTATATGCCTTGAAGATGCTTTCGGCCATTCCATCTATCAGGTCATGTCTGCCAAACCCGTAAGTTACACCTACGGCCAGGAAGTGCGCTCCGACAAATATAATCTTCCCGGTGATGTTGTGACGGTCAAATTCAGCGGTCTCTATCACGATGCCGGCAAGCTTGCAGCAATCTATAATCAGGGATGCTCGCCTAAGTATGCCGTCATTCCCGATGGATATACCGATAAGACTGTATCCGGATATGGAGGCCAGTACAACTTTGCTGCAAACCAGGGTATCAGAATCACTATACTGCCCGATCAGAAGGCCGGAAAATTCGAGCTTAAGGACGGATGCCTGACTTTCGGAGGTTTCGGCGACAAGCTCGGCGGACATCGCGATATCGACTACCTCACCGGACGCAATCCGAACTTTGCAGCACAATCGCAGAGTCAGCTTGCCGGTGTGATTCCGGACATCTCATTCGAGACAGACGCTTTCACCGACGGAATGGAGCTGTCCTTGCGTCTTGAATACGGAAAGAATGCCACACCCGTATCTGTAGCGGCTGCGAAGGAATTCCTCGGAGAGGATATGACAATGACAAGCTCGGATGAAAAAATTGCCAAAATCGACGAAAACGGTAAAGTGACTGCCGGAGCCGACGGTACCGCAGTCATCACATATGCCAGCGCTTCGGGCGATAAGAAATTCACTTGCAAAGTCGAAGTATGGAGTATTAAAGTGGAAGGTATTGCTTTCAAGAATGACGTGATAGAGGCAACTACATCAGCATCCGGATACAGTTTGATTAACTTCGGAGTTGTATGGACTCCGGCCAATGCATCTAACAAGGGTCTTACTTTCATATTCTCTAATCCTGATATAATCGACTTCAGGAACAATACCCATTATACCAAAAAGGGTGTTGCCGGTGAGACCGACGTTACGGTTATAACAGATGATGGGGGTTATACAGCCACTTGCCATCTGATTTTGCGGATGCGTATGAGCAGCATGAGCCTTGACAAGAAAGAGGCAGCTATTGAAATCGGCGAAACTCTGAAACTCGAACCGATATTCAATCCTGAGAATACGGATCCCAAGTTCCGCGGAATTGAATGGACATCCGACCATCCCGAAGTGGCAAGCGTGGATCAGAACGGCCTTGTGACAGCTCTGACACCGGGTACAGCCGTGATCACGGCTCAGTCGCTTGATTCAAAATTCTGGCATCCCACCTGCACTGTCTCTGTTTCGGAGAAATCAGGAATCGAGAATGTGAGCACCGCCATCGTAGTCAGCGCATGGCCCAATCCGTTCACTGATTATATCATTGTGGAAACATCCGAGGCCGCTATTGCAGAGGTGTATAACATCCAGGGCTCGCTGCTTATCAGAACGGAAGTCGCCACCGGTCAGAACCGTATCGATACTTCCGCCCTCGCTCCCGGAATCTATCTGGTGCGTGTCGGAACTGAGACAGTGAAGATGATCCGCAAATAAAAAAGAAAAACCATAAGTATATCTGCTGAGGCGCAGACGGCGATCCGAGCCGTTTGCGCCTCTTTCTCAATGTTATATTAATTTATAATCATGTTAGAGAATCCGCGAAAAAGCACCGTTAGGTGCAAATAGTCGCGTAGCGACACAACGAGTTGTAGCCCATGGCGAAGAGGCCGTTAGGTCTCAAAGCCATGGGTTACAAGTAGAATCAGTGTAATGCACCCTGATATGGGTGACCCAATCCCCGTTATGGGTCACCACTACGTGGTGTTGAATGAGACAAGGGGCGAATACCCACGGTATCGAGCCCTACAGGCTCTCACCGTAGGTTAAACAATTCGTTTGCCGCTACGCGGCTTCCTGCCCCTAAAGGGGCTATTCGCCCATGCACCTTAGTATAAAATAATTTTTACGACTTACTTAGCACACAAAAAAAATCCCCGCTTTGGCGGGGATTTTCTATGATTGATTGGTGGAGTCTGTCTATCAGTCTTCGAATTCGATGAGGGGAGCGTCGGTGCCGACAACTTCGTTGGGCTGAACGAGGACACGCTTTACAGTAGCGTCCTTATCGGCTGCAACGTCGTTTTCCATCTTCATTGCCTCATAGACAAGGAGGGTCTGGCCTTTCTTTACCTTGTCGCCGGCCTTGACATCGACGGTGATGATGCGGCCACCCATGGGTGCATTGAGTGTAGGGCCGGTAATCGGTTCTTCGGGTGCCTTTTCCTCGGCCTTGGCCTCTGCTGCGGGTGCGGGAGCCTTGGCGGCGAATTCCTCGGCGCGACGTTTGCGCAGGAAGGTGTTTGCAACAGTGGGCAGGAGTTCGAGAAGAAGTTCTTCCTCATGATTGGATGCCAGCGGTGCGTTGTCATACTCGGGAAGAGTGGGATTTGCCGGCTTCTTGTATGTGCTGGTGTCGTAAGGCTTCTCTACCGGGCTACCGGTGATTTTCTCGCGGAATTCCGGTTTGACGGGTACGGGGGTATGACCGTATTCGCCCTTTACGAGGCTGATGAACTGGTTCGAGGGATTCGAGTAGTCGGGCTGACCTTTCTTGCGGTCCATGGCTACGGAGACTGCCTGAGAGCCGACGATCTGGCTTGTCGGTGTTACCAGAGGCACAAGCCCTGCGTCGCGGCGTACCATCGGGATGAGCTTCATGGCATCGTCGAGAAGGTCGCTTGCGCCGAGAGTCTTCAGCTGGGCAACCATGTTGGAGTACATACCGCCGGGGACTTCTGCGTTCTTGACGATTTCGTTCGGTTTGGGGAAACCGAAGTATTCCTCGATTCCGTGGCATGCGTCCAGAAGTGCTTCCTCATCGCCGTTTTTGGCTGCCACGATAGCTGTATCGAAGAGTGCGTCCACATTGGCGGGAAGTGTGTCCTTGAGAGGATCGAATTCACGCGGGAAACGGTCGGCGTTAAGGTCGTAGGCGCGGAGCGTCTCGCGGGCGCCGCGGAGGCGTGTGCGGATTTCTCCGACGGCTTCCATGTTTGCTTCAACCTCGATACCGAGTTTCTTGCAGAATACGTAGATAAGTTCGATTGCCGGAGCTGCGGAGCCGCCGCCGAACCACCAGATGTTCGTGTCGAGAATATCGACGCCGTTGATGATTGCCATCAGCGACGATGCAAGGCCGTAGCCGGGGGTACAGTGGGTATGGAAGTCAACGGGTACTTTGAGGGATGCCTTAAGCTTGGAGATGATCGAAGCGGCACGCGAAGGATTGACCAGCCCGGCCATATCTTTAAGGGTGATGATCTTTGCGCCGAGACGTTCCATCTCGCGGGCTTTTTCAACAAAGTATTCGTCAGTGAAAATCTTTTCGGGTTCTGCGGCTTTCTTGCCGAAGAGTCGGCCGAAGAATCCGGGCTTTTCTGCTGGTGCTTCGGGCTTCGGATCGACGGTATAGCATACTGCGCCGTCGGCGATACCGCCGAGGCCGTTGATGAGGCGGATGGATTCCTTGACGTTGTCGATGTCATTGAGTGCGTCGAATATACGCATCACGTTCAATCCGTTGGCAATAGCTTCCTTGTAGAAGCCTTCGAGGACAGAGTTCGGGTAGGGGACATAGCCGAAGAGGTTACGTCCGCGAGAGAGAGCCGAGAGGAGCGATTTGCCCTTCATGGCCTTGGATATGATGCGAAGACGGTCCCAGGGAGACTCGTCGAGGTAACGCATCACCGAGTCGGGGACGGCACCGCCCCATACTTCCATGATGTAGAAGCCTGCATTCTCGTAGTAAGGCAGGAGCTTGTCGATTTCGGCCTGACTCAGACGAGTGGCGAAAAGTGACTGCTGACCGTCGCGAAGGGTGAGATCACGAATTTTCAATTTGCGTTGTTCCATTTGAATAGGTAGATTGTTAATGGATGCATTTTTTTGTTCGCTGCAAAGATACGATATAGGTTTGAATTAAAGAAATAATTCCGCATTAAAAATTCTGCTTCGCTGAGAAGATTATTTTCTGTTATGAATTGCGTCTTGCTGCAAAAATGTATTCATAAAAAACGGATGCTGAAAACAGCACCCGTTTCAAAGTATCGGTCTTTTTCGAATTCTGAGTATCAACGCAGGGCGACTATCTCCAGTTCCTTGCGGGCAGGGGGCATGCAGATGTGATTGTCGCACACCTGATAGGAGACGGAGCGCTTTATCGTGCCGGTGGTGCCTGACTGAGTGGGCTGCGATGCGGTCCAGTCGCCTATTTTCAGGCCTTCGGGAAGGTCGAATTTGATGTCAGTCTTGATATACAGAGCAAGAAAGCAACTAAGCCTACATTATTCATAGTGGATTCATTTCAGGTTATCAAAACAGATATGGGACAATCTGAAGCCTCCAACTAATGTCTATCATCGAATGACCGCTTGATGTAG